>JAISXD010000006.1 GCA_031270665.1 Tannerellaceae bacterium
CTTTTAGGAAGAAAGACCCACTTCGCACGCAAATAAGCTTAACTGACAGGGGATAAAATAACAAAATGACAAAAGGACAAAAATACCCAAATGACAAAAATATAAAAGATACCATACCCTTATATATTAGTTGTAAAACGGGGAAATGGTAAATACTAAAAATTAATTGAAAAAAGTATTTCTGCCTGAAATTTGCCGTAATCTATCGGTTGAATCAGACGTACGCCTGTTGTAAGCGGGTAACTCATACGCAGTACATTCCAATCGAAAATAAGATCGCCACCAAATGAACTTTGTGTCGTATAATTTCCTTTTTTTCGGGCTTGGTTGCGAGACAGGTCGTAGAAAAGATTAGTGCGGATTCGGCGGATATACATGAGTTGCCAGATACTTATGTCGGGCGACATAACAGAGAATGCGTAATCGGCCTTGCAAGCTAATTGCTGATAGGTCTGATACAGGTAATTGTATCCGCGGGAGGTATCCAGCAGGCGTTTGGGTATATACAATGCTTTATTGTCTAAATATTGGTACTGGTATCCCAACCGCAGCATGAGGCCGTGGTTTCGGATCAGTCCCGGGCAATATATAGTAAGGCGGGCTGCGTATAAACTTCCGTAATTTTCCGTGTTGAAAGGGGTATTCAAATATTGCAAACGAAATTGGTATCCCCAGCGGGGTAAGATATCGCGCTGAGCCATTCTGCGGTAATTGTAAAACCGGATTTCAGAAAGTAAATATTGGAAGTTACGCAATTCACGGCTTGTATATTGTTGATATTTATTGTTTGTAAAATAATAACTTACGGAAGGTTGTATTCCCCGGACAGTGTGATTGCGGGTTAGGTTGAAAGGCAGGTAAACCTGTGCTTCCGCTTCAAGCAGGTTTCGGTTTGTATAATAACCTTTGGTTATATCATTTCCTTCTTCATTTTTCTCCCAAGCCATTGTAAAGGCTTTTCCACCATAATCTGCATCTAAATTGATGACTGGGAAACAGCCTGAATAACTAAAAGTCAGTTTACCATGATGATAACCTTTTCTGTAATACCAGCCGGCCTGCCCGATAGCTGTATTCAGGGTGTTTTGGGTCAGTATCATAGCGCCCGGTTTCACAATTGTACTCAGGTCGTCGGCGCCTGTATTCATCGCTTCGGTCACATCATAATAGAAGGGGGCCCAACTATGTATTTTAAATGTATGCAATCCCTTACGATACGGTTCAGGATTAAAAGCAACAGGCTCCAAATCAGCCGAATCAATGTTAAACTGTTCTTGTGAAGCCAATGTTTTCGCCAGTGTAAATGGATACGGTTTATCAAAATCGGCCTTTTCCATTAAAAAGCTGTCTACGGATAAGGAGGCAGCCCTGTACCCTTCGACATGGTAATCGGAGAATAGCAATTGCTTGCCGTCTGGCGAGAATGCCGGGTTAAAGGCTCCGAAGCGTGAAGACGTCAGACGATAGGTTTGTAAATCAGTTATATCTAATGAATAGATATTATTCGTTCCGTTAAGCCCCGATTCAAAATAGAAGTTCCCGTTTTGCCATACGGGAGAGGTGATATTAACCGATACTGTTTGTAACAGCTTATCCCATTGCCCTGTTTTGACATCCAACCGGATCAGGTTTATACCGGTATCATGAACCGCTACCGCTATGATATGTTCGTCTCCGCCAAAAGTCAATTCTTTTACAAACGCATTATCCGGTACCGGGTAAGTGTGCAATTCTTTTCCGCTATCTGTATCTAAAAGTACGATTTGGACTTCACCCTCCATGGTGAAACGGGAAACAGCCGCTATCTGTCCATTACTGTTAACTGAAGGGGTTAGATAACGTTGTTTACCTGAAACCGTTTGGATACGCTTCGTAGTAAAATCATAGTATTTTAATACGGAATAACTTTCATGTGTCCACCTGAGTCCGGATACTATTTCAGTCCAATAAACCCGGTTATTATTCAGCACAAGCCGGCTGTTTATCGTGCCGATATAGCTTACCCGTTTTTCTTTTCCGTTTGTAATGCTTACTAACGAATTAATGTCTTGAATACCGGATTTTACCGCAACAATAGTTGAATCATTTATGGCCTGCGGGTACCTGTACGAAGTATAATTCTTTACCGTTGGCGAAATATACGCGGGGGCGCTATATCCTGTATCCTGCTTATCCCATTCTTCTTTCAGGAAAGCGAATGTTTGGTTGTAAAGTTGGTCGGTACTTATCTCCGAATGATGTTTGAATGCATTGGAAAACATGGGGATATCAAAAAAATGCGTTACATAACGGCCGGTTGTCTTATCCCAGATATCGCTTCCGAATGCATGCCGGGCGAACGAGGTAAGGTTGTATCCCAAAGCATAAAAATCGCCGGTATAATCTTTGTACGAACCCAGATACCATTTATCAAAAGAGAAAAACCTGTCTCCTTCCAGCATTTGGGCGCGATAGGGCATATTAAATTCCGGCAAGCGCCCTCTTCCTGCGTTCGACATGCCTGTTTCTATTCCTACCGCATCCCCTTCGAGAAACCAGGTAGGGAGGAAAAAGGCGGCAATGCCGATCGCTTGTTCGCCAATTAAGTAATAAAGCGGTCTGAACATACCGCTCATTACTTTGCCGGTCTGGAAGGCATGCCTTGATTCGTGTATGACAAGATGCTTATCCCACCTTTGGGGTTCGAGTTTAGATGCCGGCGTCGTAATCAGTTCCATTCTGCGTGGAGCCCATGCCACCATTCCATTCGGCGACATATTCCCCGGGTGGAGGACAACCGGGTATTTTGCTCTCACCGGCTTACCGATTGTTTTCTGTATGTGCGGGTACGCATTTTCCAAATAAAGCGCATACCGGTAGGCCATCGAATCAAGCCCTTGCGGATAAATCAGATTATAGTGTTGAAGTTTGGCAATATTCCATTTAAAACGGGCCGGATCGACGCCATAATTAACAAATTGAGCCTGTGTGCTTACAAAAGTAAACAGACAAATGAAGATAAGCGTATATTTTGTCGTTTTCATTTATTATAGCAATATAATTCTTTCCTGATATAAAATGTTTCTCAAAAAGACAACACAAAGCTATAAAATAAAAGTCTGATAAAAAAGCGAGTGAAAGCCAAGCGAGGACAACCGATTGAGAATGTGCTGGAAAGTCCTGTATGTTTTTTAACGAGCGATTTTCCGGGTGATTTGGCAGGAGTTGCTATCTTTGTAGTTAGAATATGACGGTAAAACCCGTTTAGATATGGCATAACATTCGCTATAGATAATATGGATACAAAGAAAAAGAATCTCATGGAAGTATTTCGGGAAGAAGCGCCCGAAGTAGCACAGGCATTCGGCGGATTAATCCAATCCGTCAGCAATATGAAAGCCTTAGAGCCGAAAATAAAGCAATTGATATACATTGCTATCCGTGCTTCACAGGGCGAAACGACGGTGGTAATCTCACATGTGCCGATGGCGAAACAGGCAGGCGCTACCCGTGAAGAATTGAAAAAAGCCATCCTGATGACGACTACCGTTTGCGGCATCATAAGGTATCACAAGTTGCCTGATTCCGGCTTTGGAAGCGTATGATTATGCGGAATAAAACAGACGATTGAGTTAAATTCATAAAATATGAAGATATGGACTTTAAAGAATTGATAAAATTACGTCAAAGTAACCGCGCCTATCAAGACCGGGGCGTTGAGAAAGAGAAAATTGAGTTGTGCCTTGAGGCAGGCAGGTTGTCGCCGTCGGCAAGCAATACACAAGGTTGGACTTTCGTAACCGTGAACGATGCAGAACTGAAAAATCGCGTTGCGGAAAACGCTTACCGGATGGGTGGAGCTTTTGTAAAACAGGCGCCGGTAATCATTGTTCTGGTGGCAGAAAAACCTTTGTTTATATCAAAGTTTGGTTCGGCGCTGCGGAAAATTGATTTCTCTTCGCTTGATATGGGTATTGCCGCCGCACATATTTGTCTGCAAGCCGCCGACCTCGGTCTGGGAACATGTATGCTCGAAAGTTTTGACGAGAAGTCGGTAAAAGCACTGCTCAACATTCCGGACAATCGCCGTGTTGCTCTGCTGATTACTCTCGGATACCCGGCAGATATTCAACGTGAAAAAAAACGGAAAAAGTTTGACGAAGTAGTTCGGTGGAATAAATATTGAAACGATAACAAAAAAGGGATTAGAACATTGCTGGATTGCAGTACCGGTTTTATGATAAAAACGATTTTCCGCTTTTGGAAGACTTGCTTTACGAAGCCATTTTTAGCCCGAAGGTGCAGAACCGCTGTCGCGCGACATTATCAATAGGGCTGAAATAGAGATTTATATTCGTGATTTTGGGAAAAGGCGGCGATGCTGCTCTATCTCGTCACGAAAAGTCATTCATTTACAGACGGAAACAAACGCATTGTAGCGTTTCTCTTCTTGTGGTTTTTGACTGTCTTTTCATTGTGGTTGCTATTTATTTATTCTACCTTTGCACCCTGTTATTAAACGATATAGTAATATTACTAATACCGGTATTTTTATAAAAACAACAACTTATATTATGGCAGATTTAAAAGAGAAACTTTTCTCAGAATTCCCTCCGCTCTCTACGGAAGAATGGATGGCGAAGATTACGGCAGACCTGAAAGGGGCTCCGTTTGAGAAAAAGCTTGTTTGGAGAACAAGCGAAGGATTTAATGTAAATCCTTTTTATCGTGCAGAAGACATTGAAGGCATGAAGACCACCGTGTCTCTTCCCGGTGAATTCCCTTATGTTCGCGGAACAAGGAAAGACAACGATTGGAAGGTACGCCAAAACATGGATGTAACCGACGCCAAAGCAGCTAACAAAAAGGCCTTGGATTTACTGCAAAAAGGAGTTACATCATTGGGTTTTCATTTAAAAGGAAAGGATGTTAACCTCGCCAATGTGGCTGCGTTGCTGGAAGGCATTTATCCGGAAGCCGTTGAATTAAACTTCAAGACTTGCAACAAAAAAGTGGAAGAACTGATTGTTATTTTAGGCGATTACCTGAAGAACCGGGGAGCCGATCCTGACAAATGTTTCGGCTCGGTAAGCTACAATCCGTTCAAAAAAACGTTGGTAAAAGGTTGCGAAGCCGACAATTGGGCAGAGCAGGCTTCGGCTGTCCTTAAAGCGGGAAGAACGCTTCCTTCTTACGAAGTATTAGCCGTTGACGCTTGTTATTTAAACGATGCAGGCGCTTATATCACACAGGAATTAGGATATGCTCTGGCTTGGGGAAACGAAATTCTTGCTAAACTTACCGATGCCGGTTTCTCTGTGGATGAAGTGGCTAAAAAGATAAAATTCAACTTCGGTATCAGTTCGAACTATTTTATGGAGATTGCCAAATTTCGTGCAGCTCGTTGGTTGTGGGCGGAAATTGTAGCAGCTTACCATCCTGCTTGTGATTGTGTTTCTAAGATGGCTGTACAGGCGCAAACGTCTAACTGGAACATGACGATATATGACGCACATGTGAATTTATTGCGCACACAAACAGAAACCATGTCGGCAGCCATCGCCGGAGTAGACTCTATTACGGTTGCCCCATTTGACGAAGCATATGAAACGCCGGACGACTTCTCGGAACGTATTGCGCGCAATCAGCAATTGCTGTTGAAAGAAGAATGTCACTTTGATAAAGTGGCAGACCCGTCTGCCGGTTCTTATTATATTGAAGTATTGACCAACTCATTGGCTGATGTAGCTTGGAAATTATTCCTCGAAGTAGAAGACAAGGGCGGTTTTTATGCAGTAGCTAAAGCGGGCGACGTTCAACGCGCCGTGAATGCATCTTCCGCCGCACGAAGGAAAGCAGTGGCTACCCGCCGCGAAATCCTGTTAGGTACGAACCAGTATCCGAACTTTACGGAAACGGCTGCTTCCAAGATCAAAAGCGATACAGAGGGTAGATGTGGTTGCGGATGTAAAGAAAACGGCGCTATTCCGGTGCTCAACTTCTCCCGTGGGGCTTCCGAATTTGAAGCGTTACGCTTAGCTACGGAAAAGAGCGGCAAGACGCCGAAAGTCTTTATGCTTACCATCGGTAACCTGGCGATGCGGTTGGCTCGTTCGCAATTCTCCAGTAACTTCTTTGCTTGTGCAGGATATAAGGTGATAGATAATTTAGGTTTCGAAACGGTTGAAGCAGGTATAGAGGCAGCCCTTAATGCAGGCGCTGAAATCATTGTACTTTGTTCAAGCGACGACGAATATGCCGAACTGGCTCCTGCTGCTTATAAGGTATTGGCAGGCAGGGCGGCCTTTGTAGTGGCAGGCGCTCCCGAATGTATGGACAGCCTGAAAGCTCAGGGAATTACAGAGTTTGTCAATGTGAGGAGTAACGTTCTCGAAACATTGAAAGCCTTCAACGCTAAATTAGGAATTGCTTAAGTAGAAGAATTATGAGACCAAATTTTAAGAATATAGATGTGAAGACTGCCGGATTTACTGCAACAAACACAGCAGAGTGGGTAAAAGCCAACGGCATACAGGCAGACTGGAAAACGCCCGAACATATCGAGGTGAAATCCGTTTATACAAAAGAAGACCTGGAAGGAATGGAACACCTGAATTATGCTTCCGGCCTGCCTCCTTTCCTTCGCGGTCCTTATAGCGGGATGTATGCGATGCGTCCCTGGACAATCCGTCAGTATGCCGGTTTTTCCACGGCGGAAGAATCAAATGCTTTTTATCGCCGCAACTTAGCTTCAGGACAAAAAGGGTTGTCTGTGGCTTTCGACCTGGCTACTCACCGCGGATACGACGCCGACCATGAACGTGTAGTAGGCGACGTGGGTAAAGCAGGGGTTTCTATTTGTTCGTTGGAAAACATGAAAGTATTATTTGATGGTATTCCCTTGAGCAAGATGTCTGTTTCCATGACAATGAACGGCGCAGTGCTTCCCGTACTTGCTTTCTATATCAATGCCGGGCTGGAACAAGGTGCTAAACTGGAAGAAATGGCCGGAACAATCCAGAACGACATTCTGAAAGAGTTCATGGTGCGTAATACCTATATTTATCCACCTGAATTTTCGATGCGTATCATTGCCGATATCTTTGAATATACTTCACAGAAAATGCCGAAGTTCAACTCGATCTCTATCTCCGGTTATCATATGCAGGAAGCCGGTGCTACGGCGGATATCGAGATGGCTTATACATTGTGCGATGGTATTGAATATCTTCGCGCCGGTATCAACGCCGGAATTGAAGTAGATGCGTTTGCCCCTCGTTTGTCGTTCTTCTGGGCGATTGGGATGAACCACTTTATGGAAATTGCCAAGATGCGCGCCGCCCGTATGCTATGGGCGAAGATTGTGAAAGGTTTCGGCGCGAAGAACACGAAGTCTTTGGCGTTGCGTACCCACTGCCAGACGTCCGGTTGGTCGCTGACTGAGCAAGACCCCTTTAATAATGTGGGGCGTACCTGTATCGAAGCCATGGCGGCAGCGTTGGGACATACCCAATCACTGCATACTAATGCTTTGGATGAAGCGATTGCATTGCCGACGGACTTCTCTGCCCGTATTGCCCGTAACACACAGATATACATACAGGAAGAAACGCAGATATGCAAAGAGATCGACCCGTGGGCCGGTTCTTACTACGTAGAAACATTAACAAACGAACTGGTACATAAAGGCTGGGAGTTAATACAGGAAGTAGAAGGAATGGGCGGTATGGCGAAAGCAATAGAAACAGGACTTCCGAAAATGCGTATCGAAGAAGCGGCCGCCCGTACACAGGCTCGTATCGACTCGGGTACGCAGACGATTGTTGGCGTGAATAAATACCGCTTGGAAAAGGAAGCCCCGATTGATATTCTTGAAATCGACAATACGGTCGTACGCGAAGAACAAATCAAACGGTTGAACGACCTTCGTTCCACCCGTGACGATGAAGCCGTAAAGAAAGCGCTGGCCGAAATTACGGAAAGCGTCCGTACAAAGAAAGGAAACTTACTGGAATTGGCCGTTAAGGCTGCGGGACTGCGCGCTACCTTAGGAGAAATATCCGATGCGTGCGAAGAAATAGCCGGCCGTTATAAAGCAATAATTAGAACTATATCAGGTGTGTATTCATCAGAAACAGGTAAAGACCCGGACTTCGTAAGAGCGGCCGAACTGGCAGAGAAGTTTGCCCGAAAAGAAGGCCGCCAACCGCGTATCATGATCGCTAAGATGGGCCAGGACGGGCACGACCGCGGAGCAAAAGTAGTAGCAACAGGATATGCCGACTGTGGTTTCGACGTAGATATGGGCCCGCTTTTCCAGACGCCCGCAGAAGCTGCCCGCCAGGCTGTAGAAAACGATGTGCATGTAATGGGAGTATCTTCTTTAGCCGCCGGGCACAAAACATTGGTTCCGCAGGTAATTGAAGAACTGAAGGCGTTAGGCCGTCCCGATATCATCGTAATCGCCGGAGGCGTTATTCCTGCCCAGGATTATGACTTTCTGTATAAAGCAGGTGTAGCTGCCATCTTTGGACCCGGAACTTCCGTTGCCAAAGCAGCCGTACAGATATTGGAAATCTTGTTAGGGGAGTAATGCCTGAACAAGGATAAAAGAAAAAAGCCATCTGTCCGGATGGCTTTTTTCTTTTAATACCGATAGCCGGCTATCAAAGCCGCCCATCAACGATTTCCCGTTTTAATATGCCTTTCACATCATAAATAACAGATGCTTGTTTCATAAAATCCGTAAAAGAGAGATGTTTAAATTCTTCGTGCGCAACGGCTAAAACGGCAGCATCGTATTTTTTGCCGGGTAATTGATTGAGAACAGGTATACTATATTCATCCATGGCGTCTTTTACATTCGCCCGGGGATCGTAGATTGTAATATCCGCCTGATATTCTTTTAACGCATTGACAATGTCGGCCACTTTGGTATTTCTTATATCCGGGCAATTTTCTTTAAACGTGAAACCAAGTATAAGTATGGATGAATAAATAGGCGAAATACTTTTTTTCAACATTAATTGGATTACCTGGTTTGCCACAAATTCCCCCATGCTATCATTCAGGCGCCTTCCTGCCAGGATTATTCCGGAATGATAGCCATGTTTTTGTGCACATTGCGCTAAATAATAAGGGTCAACGCCTATGCAGTGCCCGCCTACAAGCCCCGGTTTAAAAGGTAAGAAATTCCATTTTGTGCCGGCAGCTTCCAATACGTCGTGTGTATCAATATTTAATCTTTCACAAATAATAGACAGTTCGTTTACAAGCGCAATATTAATATCCCGTTGAGCGTTTTCAATCGCTTTTGCCGCTTCGGCCACCTTTATGGATGGAGCCAGGTGTGTTCCACCCACAATCACGGAGGCATATACTTCATTGATCAATCTCCCTGTTTCAACGGTAGATCCGGAGGTTACTTTCTTAATTTTCTCTATCGTATGGGTTTTATCCCCGGGGTTGATACGTTCCGGGCTATAGCCGGCGAAAAAGTCTTCATTCAGTTTCAGCCCGGATATTCTTTCAATAACAGGAATACACTCCTCTTCCGTAACTCCCGGATATACGGTTGATTCATATACCACGATATCCCCTTTTGACAGAATATACCCGATGGTTTCGCTGGCTTTATAAAGCGGCGTCATATCAGGCTTATGATTGGAATCAACAGGCGTAGGCACCGTAACGATATAAAAGTTACAGCAACGGATCATCTCTCTGTCGGTTGTACACATGAAACCATTCCGAATAGCCTCCCGAAGCTGTTCATCATCCACTTCAAATGTCCCATCATGCCCATTCATCAATGAATCTACACGGGATTGATCCAGATCGAAACCAATCGTCTTATATTTGGTAGAGAAAAGGCGCGCTAAAGGTAAGCCTACATACCCCAAACCTATAACCGCTATTTTTATATTATTGATTGTCATAAGGATTAATATAAAGTACTTCCTCTATTCTGCCTATTCCCACTCGATGGTTGAAGGGGGTTTGGAACTAATGTCGTAAACTACGCGGTTGACGCCTTTTACCTTATTGATGATTTCATTAGACGCTTTGGCTAAGAAATCATAAGGCAACTGCGCCCAATCGGCTGTCATGGCGTCTGTTGATGTTACGGCTCTCAGCACAACGGTGTTTTCGTATGTACGTTCGTCGCCCATAACGCCGACAGAGCGGATAGGAAGCAGGATAGCAGCGGCTTGCCATACTTTATCGTATAAACCCCATTCACGAAGCAACGTGATATAAATATCATCGGCATTTTGAAGAATCTCTACTTTTTCCGGGGTGATATCGCTGATGATACGGATACCCAATCCCGGACCGGGGAATGGATGGCGCTCAATTAAATGGGGCATCATGCCTAATTCCATACCCACTTTTCTTACTTCGTCTTTAAACAGCAGGCGTAAGGGTTCCACTAATTTCAGATGCATCTTTTCGGGCAGGCCTCCTACATTGTGATGGCTCTTGATAACGGTTCCTGTTATGGACAGGGATTCAATAACGTCAGGATAAATGGTTCCCTGTCCGAGCCATTTGATGTCTTTCAGTTTATGCGCTTCTTCGTCGAAAACGTCTATAAAGCCCTTACCTATAATCTTCCGTTTTTGTTCCGGGTCGGTTACTCCGGCTAACGCTTGATAGAATTTGTCTTTAGCATTTATTCCGGTAACATTCAGCCCCAGATGTTCGTAGTCTTTCAGCACATTTTCAAATTCGTTCTTCCGGAGCAGGCCGTGGTCAACGAATATACAGGTAAGGTTCTTACCGATGGCTTTGTTTAGCAAGACGGCCGTAACGGATGAATCAACGCCTCCGGAAAGGGCCAGGATTACTCTGTCGTCTTTAAGCTGTTCTTTTAGACCGGCAACGGTTAATTCAATAAAGGAAGCCGGCGTCCAGTCTTTTTTACAACCGCATATATTCAGGAAGTTATTGAGTATCTGCGTACCGTCGGTTGTATGGAATACTTCGGGATGGAACTGTACGCCCCATGTTTGTTCCCCGTCTATATGGAATGCCGCAGCTTCCACATCGCCTGTACTTGCTATAAGCCGGAATGAGGCGGGTAGTCTGGTAATCGTATCGCCGTGCGACATCCATACCTGCGAACCGGCATGAACCCCTTTCAGCAACGGATCGTTCATATTTATCTGGGTAAGATGTGTCCGCCCGTATTCCCGCGAATCGGCATTTTCAACATTGCCCCCGGATGTATAAGCCATGTATTGTGCTCCGTAACAGATACCCAACACCGGATATGTCCCCCGGATAGCGGCCAAGTCTGCTTTAAAAGCCTTGTCGTCGTATACGGAATAAGGGCTGCCTGAAAGGATAACCCCTTTTATATCTTCGGCGTCGCAGGGAAATTTGTTGTAAGGAACTATTTCGCAATACGTATTTAACTCTCTGATTCTTCGACCAATCAATTGAGTTGTTTGCGAACCGAAGTCAAGAATAATTATTTTCTCGTGCATGGAGTTTTAAGTGTTTAATTGAGTGGGTAAAGTTAGTAATAATATTTTGAAGCGAAAAGGTGTATACTTCATTTACAAACAGTATATGTTAAGACGGTTTTAAAATGTGTAAATGTACGTGAATACTTGTTCGATGAATTAATTTAACATTACCTTTGCATGTTCATTTAGTTGAAACCATATGAATTCAGAAAATAAAGAGAATAAGGAAATCAATAAATTATCATTGCTGATTGTAACAATCATCGTCTTGTTATTGCTTATTGGCGGAGCTGTTTACTACATCTATCACCAGGAACAACAAATGTCCGATTTGGTTGCAACGTTTGATTTGGAAAAAGAATCATTAGCTGATGACTTTAATGAATTATCCCTTCAATATGAGGGATATAAATTCAGTGTGAATAACGATTCGCTTCTTACGCTGCTAAGTACCGAGCAGGCTAAAGTACAGCGTTTGATGGAAGAATTACGTACTGTAAAGGCTACGAATGCCAAACGTATCAGTGAATTAAAAAAAGAGTTGGAGACTTTGCGGAGAATTATGCGGAATTATGTGATCCAGATAGATTCGTTGAATCAGGTGAACCAACAATTAACAAAGGAAAAAGACCAAGCCGTAAGGAGATACCGGCAAGCTTCCTCTACAGCGGCTCAATTAACAAAGGAACTGGAAAAGCAGAACGAAAAGGTAACGCTGGCAAGCCGGCTGGATGCTACGGGGATAACGGTTACTCCCATTAACTCCCGTGGGAAGGAAGTAAAGAGAATAAAGCAGATGGAGCAATTTGTGGTAAACTTCCATATTGTTAAAAACATTACAGCGCCCGTTGGAGAAAAAACAATTTATGTCCGCTTGAAAAAGCCGGATGATGATATTTTAGTAAAAAGCCGTGCAGATGTATTCCTTTTTGAAGGAAAAGAAATCAATTATTCGATGAAAAAAACGGTAGAGTACGATGGCGAAGAACTTCCGGTAACCATGTATTGGAATATTGAAGAGTTCTTGTCACCAGGCGCTTACCGGGTTGATATTTTTGTCGACGGGAATTTAATTGGCCAGAGAAAATTCGAGTTGGAAAAATAAAAAACGTCAGATTTTAATTTTAGGTTTATACATGTCGCTGGCGGTTATTCCGAGTTCCTTTTTCATGCGGATGCTGTATTCCAGGCCGCTTACTTCGGGCTTTACGTTGTTGGTGCCGAAGGTAAATTTTATGCCGGCGTCTTTTGCTTTTTGAAGAATCGCTTTATTCGGGATGTTATATAGCTCGTTTATTTCGAGGGCTTTTCCACTTTTGACAAGGGCGTCGATGAATTTATTCATACGCTCTTCCGTCCAGAATTCGTCGTAACGGTCTTGCATTTGAGGGGGAAGGAAGCATGGGTTTACATAGATATCCATCGGTTCCTGTAATACGCCGCAAATTTTATCTACAATCAGGTCCATATACTGTTGTTCGTTTTCAATCCAGGTTTCTTCCGGTATCCAGATACGGCTGCGGCGCCCTTTGTTGTCTGTAAAGGTTAAGGCGTCGGTAAATACATAATCAAATTCATTACGTACTTCGGGCGAGAAGGTTGTTATCCATTCGCGCCCTTCTGCCTGCATGGCGAGGATGAAAGGTTCGGAGCGCATTTCGTTGAGGAATTGTAATACTTCGGCGTCGTTTGTGATGGGGAAACCTATTCCGCAGTTTGGAGCGATGACATAATTGATGCCTGTTTTGCGTGATTGTTTGGCGGCTTCTTCTTTTGTCAACCCGCCTTTGAGATGTACATGATAATCCAGCACAGGGAAATCCTCCTGGTGCAGACGGATGATTTCGTCTGCCTGTTCATTCGTTGTCAGGGCTGCCTGTTCATTAACGTCGATGCCTCTTTCCTGTAAGTTCAGTGACGTAGCTACGATGTTTTTGAATTGGATATCTCCGTTGCCTTCACTTACCAGTGCAAATGTACCTTCGGAAAGTAATGTATTTGTATGGGGGGCTATTCGGTAAGGATTTTCAGGTTCGATATATTCTACCACGGGGCTTCCGTTTATATTTACGGTTACTTTTTTCCCTTCGGCTATAATCTCTATTGTAAACCAGTTGTTTTCTTTGACGAAGCTCTTGGTAAGGTTGCGTACGGAGACGAGGCTTCCTGTCATTTTCCACCAGACGGGGTCTTCTCTGTCGTTATTGACGGCTACGCTGTATCCTTTTCCCAAGCTAGGGTCTGTATGGAACCATATGGAGCCTTTGCCACCCGGCGTAGTGCGTACTTCCATGCTTAACAGGAAGTCTTTGTAAGCGCCTTTTTTAAGGACAGCCCGGGTATTTGCGCCCGATAACGTCAATGTTTCATCGGCTACGGAGACTTGCCCGGTTGTGTTCCATTTACTACTGTCTTTTCCATCGAATAAATATCCGTTTCCCGGCGAGGAACAGGAAGCAAGCGCAAAACAGCATACACTTGTTAAAAGAAGAAGTACGTTTTTCATGGTTTTATAAATTTTTTATTATGTTTTATTGTTCAAAGTTACTTTAAAATTGAGATATGATACGTTTTTCTAAGATTTTAACAAGTGAATTGTGAAAAGAAGAGAATATTATTTTATATTTGTACATTCACAAGTAAACTTAATTTATAGAAGTGCTATGCAAAACAGACGTGACTTTTTAAAGCGAGCTTCCCTTATGCTTGCAGGAGGTATGGTAATGCCTCAGTTATTAACATCATGTGGTGGAGGAACCGCCAAACATATCGGACTACAACTTTACTCTCTTCGTGAAATGGTAAAAGACGAAGGTATCCAGGCTGTATTGGAAGCAGTAGCCAAAATGGGATATGACCATGTGGAAACCGCCGGATATGATAATGGTAAAATCTATGGATTGGAACCGCTGGATTTCAAGAAAAGACTGGACGACCTGGGAATGAAATGTACAAGCGCTCACCTGAGCCAGGCAATAACAAAGGATACTGAAGCCGAAGTGATGGCTTGGTGGGACAGAGCGATAGAAGCATACAATCAGGTAGGTGCTAAATATCTGGTACAACCCTGGATGCTTATCAACGACCAGACTACCGTTGACGACATGAAAATGTATTGCGACTATTTTACTTCTGTAGGTTATAAGACAGCCGCTGCAAGTATGGCATTCGGCTATCACAACCACGATTTTGAGTTCAAATTTAAATTCGAAGATAAATTGGCTTACGATTATTTGCTGGATAATGTGAGTAAACAACACGTATTCTTCCAGATGGACGTTTACTGGGTAATGATGGGTGGACAAGATCCTGTTAAGTACCTGAAAGACCGTCCGTCCCAGTTTAAGACGATCCATATTAAAGACGAAAAGGAAATCGGAGCAAGCGGCCTGATAGACTTCCAGCCTATTTTTGACCAGATGAAAGTAAACAATGTAAAAGACTGGTACGTAGAAGTAGAACAATATACGAACAACAACCCCGTTGAAAGCGTACAGCAAAGCTACGACTTCCTGGCAAAAGCCGGTTACGTATATTGAACCGATACCCAATCGGGTATAAAAAGAGCCGGTATCCGTTAAGGTACCGGCTTTTTTTTTGAACTATTCAGCTTTCTTGTTTTAGTGTGGTGATAAACCGCAAACTGCCATAATATTCCCCCAGTCTTTTGCCAGGCTGTCCATGTCGGGATACAGTAAGTTGGCGCCTTCATTCCATAGGATATCATCTTTTAAGGGGCCGGTGTTGACGGCTATGGTGAAGATACCGGCGGCAACGGCGGCTTGTATGCCCATGGGGGCGTTTTCTATTACGATGGCTTCGTTAGGTTTTACGCCTGCTTTTTCCAGTCCCATGAGATAAGGTTCGGGATGGGGCTTTCCGTGTTGCACATCGAAAGCGGTTACTGTTTTCTCGCGTTCAAAGATACCGGGGAACGTATGGTTTAGTTTATCAATCAGGCTATGTTGCCCGGAGCCGGTCACTATTAATGTTTCCAATCCATACGCTTTTACTTGTTTCAATACCTCCTGCGCTCCTTTCATTACATGGCCGTTGTTGTATTTATTGAAGAGGGCGGCTTTCTCTTCATAGATAACTTCCTTTTCTTCCGGTGTAGCTCCGTGGCGGAAGGTGCGATAGAATAATTCATCAATCGTACTGTCTCCGGTGCGCCCTTCGAGAAGGTAAAAATCTTCCGGCGTAGCCAATAAATTATATTTAATAGCCGTTTCGTGCCAGGCGCGTGCATGGGAAGGCATGGAATCGTAAAGCACCCCGTCCATATCAAATAATACGGCTTTGGGAGAAAGATGGGGCGGGACTCCTTTAAATAACATATCCCGGTTTTTTTAGCAGGGCGAACATATTCTTTTTGTAGGCTTCTACGCCGGGTTGGTCAAAGGGGTTTACTTCCAGCATATAGCCGCTAATTCCGCAGGCTTTCTCGAAGAAGTAGAATAGTTGGCCGATGTAATAGGGGCTTACCTCGGGCAGGGTGATCTTGATGTTGGGTACGCCGCCGTCTACGTGGGCTAAGAGCGTTCCCAGTTCCGCCATTTTGTTTACTTCGTCTACACGTTTGCCGGCGAGGTAATTCAGGCCGTCCAAGTTTGCCTCGTCTGTGGGGACGATTACTTTATGGGCGGGGGTTTCGACGGAGATGACGGTTTCGAAAATGGATCGTTCGCCCTCTTGTATCCATTGGCCCATGGAGTGTAGATCGGTTGTTAAGTCTACGGATGCGGGGAAGATGCCTTTGTGGGTTTTGCCTTCGCTTTCGCCGTAGAGCTGTTTCCACCATTCGGCGATGTAGTGCAGTTTGGGGTGGAAGTTTGCCAATAGCTCTATTTTCTTTCCGCTTTTATACAGTTCGTTGCGGACGGCGGCGTAGATAGACGCTATATTTTCCCGGAAGGGTACACCTTCGCCCGTTGCTGTTTCCATGACGGCGGCTCCGGATACTAATTCGCGGATATTGACGCCTGCCACTGCGATGGGCAACAGGCCTACCGGGGTAAGCACGGAGAAGCGGCCGCCTACGTTATCGGGGATAACGAACGTTTGGTAGCCTTCCTGATCAGCCAATGTACGTAAGGCGCCTTTCCGGGCGTCGGTAACGGCTACGATACGCTGCCTGGCTTCATCTTTTCCCACAGCCTCTTCCAGTTGTTTCTTTAAAATGCGGAAGGCAAGCGCCGGCTCGGTGGTGGTTCCCGATTTGGAAATATTGATGATACCGAACTGTTTCCCTTCCAGCATTTCGGAAAGCTCGTACAGGTAATCTTCACCGATGTTGTGGCCGGCGTAGACGATTACCGGGTTTTGGCGGTCTTTCTCCAGCCAGTCGAAGCTGTTGTTCAGCGCATCTATGACTGCTTTGGCTCCGAGGTAGCTTCCGCCGATGCCGATTACTATTACTACTTCGCATTTCCGGCGAAGTGCGCCAGCTGTGTTTTCTATAGCGGCCAACGCTTCGTTTGTGATGGAAGAGGGGAGGTGTAGCCAGCCCAGGAAGTCGTTTCCTGCGCCTGTCCCCTGATGCAATTGATTGATGCACTCCGTTGCTTTGTTTTCCTGAGCGTACACCTGCTCTTTTGTTACAATGCCCAAGGCTTTGTCGATGATAAGACTAATACTGTTCATATGGATTTGTTATTTAAACGTTTCCGTCAGCTTGCGGATAACCGTAACCGGCGGTCTCTTTTCATATAATATGCCGTATAAAGCGTCGAGGATAGGCATAGGCACTTCGTACCGTTTGTTGATTTCGTAGATGCACTTGGCGCCGTAGTAGCCTTCGGCAATCATCTCCATTTCCAATTGGGCTGTCTTAACCGAATAGCCTTTTCCTATCATGGTGCCGAAGATGCGGTTGCGGCTGAAACGCGAATTGGAAGTAACCAGCAAGTCGCCCATATAAACCGAATCGGTTATATCCCGTTTCACGTCGCTGACGGCTTCTATAAACCGGCACATCTCCTGGATGGCGTTGCAGAGGAATACTGCGTGGAAGTTGTCACCGTACTTCATGCCGTGGCAGATGCCGGCTACGATGGCATATACATTTTTCAATACCGAGGCGTATTCAATGCCGGCTACATCCCGGCTGATAATGTTTCGGAGGTAATGGTTGCGGAATACCTCCGAAAGTAATTGGATGTTATCTGTATCGGTGCAGGCAAGCGTGAGGTACGACAGGCGCTCCAACGCGATTTCTTCCGCATGGCAGGGGCCGGCTATGACGGATATGTTTTCAGCCGGTACGCCATAGTATTGGGCGAAGTAGTCGGTTATCAGCATATTTTCGTCGGGCACCAGACCTTTAATGGCCGATACGATGAACTTATCGCGCAGGGGCGTTTTCACCTTCTTCAGGTGTTGTTTCAGGAACGGGGAAGGGGTGGCGAATATCAGTGTGTCGGAGTCTTTGATCGCCTCGTTAATATTTGAGTAGAAGCGTATCTTATCCGTATCAAACTTAATGCTTGAGATGTAGCAGGGGTTGTGCCCCAACTGCTTAAACTCTTCAATCCGGTCCGGGCGGCGCATATACCAGTTGATGCCGTCTTCGGCAGACAGTACGATTTTTGCCAGGGCTGTAGCCCAACTTCCGCCCCCCATAACGGCTATTCTTCCAGGCTGCTTCATATGGGGTTATTTTGAGGCGTTTACTATCTTTTCGGGACGCATCTGGGGGAAGAACAATACTTCCTGAATGCTCTCCTGCCCGGTGAGGAACATGGTGAGGCGGTCCATTCCGATGCCCATGCCGCTGGTGGGGGGCATGCCGTATTCGAGGGCACGGAGGAAATCCTGGTCGATAAACATCGCCTCGTCGTCTCCCTTTTCGCTCAGGCGGAGCTGATCCTCAAAGCGGATACGCTGGTCTACGGGGTCGTTTAGCTCGGAGTAGGCATTGGCTACTTCTTTGCCGCAGATCATGAGTTCGAAGCGTTCCGTCAGCTCCGGGTTATTGCGGTGCTTCTTGGTGAGGGGCGACATCTCTACGGGGTAGTCTGTTATGAATGTGGGCTGTATGTAGGCGCCTTCGCATTTGTCGCCAAAGATAGCGTCGATGAGCTTTCCCTTGCCCATTGTGGCGTCTTGTTCAACGCCCAGCTTCCGGCAAGTTTCGCGGAGCTGGCCCTCGTTCATGCCCGTAATGTCTACGCCTGTATTTTCTTTGATGGCGTCAGTCATAGAGATGCGTTTGTAGGGGGCTTTGAAGTCTATCTCTTTTCCGGCGTAGGGTACTTTTGTGTCGCCGTGTACGTCGAGGGCTATCTTTTCGAGCATTTGCTCGGTAAAATCCATCATCCAGTGGTAGTCTTTATAGGCTACGTATATTTCCATGACGGTAAATTCGGGATTGTGGGTGCGGTCCATCCCTTCGTTGCGGAAGTTACGGCTGAATTCGTATACGCCTTCAAAGCCGCCTACGATGAGGCGTTTTAAGTAAAGCTCGTTGGCAATACGGAGGTAGAAGTCAATATCCAGCGCATTGTGGTGGGTAACGAACGGGCGTGCAGCCGCTCCGCCGGGGATGTTTTGCAAGACGGGCGTATCTACTTCCAGGTAGCCGCGTTCGTTGAAGTAGGAGCGCATGGAGTTGAATATACGGGTGCGTTTGATAAAGATGTCTTTTATTCCGTCGTTTACCAGCAGGTCTACGTACCGTTGGCGATAGCGCTGTTCGGGGTCGTTAAAGCCGTCGTACACCGTGCCGTCTTTCATCTTTACGATGGGCAGGGGGCGGAGCGATTTGGCCAGTACGGTGAGCGAGGCGGCGTGTACGGATATTTCGCCCATCTGGGTGCGGAATACGTATCCTTCAATGCCTACATAGTCGCCAATATCAAGCAGTTTCTTGAATACGGTGTTGTAGAGCTCCTTGTCTTCTCCGGGGCAAAGGTCGTCGCGCGAGATGTATATCTGTATCCTGCCTTGGGAGTCTTGCAATTCCATAAACGACGCTTTTCCCATGATGCGCCGGCTCATGATTCGCCCGGCTACGCTTATGGGGCGTCGCGGGGCGTCGTCTTTAAAGCTTTCTTTTATTTCTTTAGACCATGCGTTGGTTACGTAAGCAGCTGCGGGATAGGGTTCAATACCCATTTCACGGAGTTGTTCCATGCTTTTGCGTCTGAAAATTTCCTGTTCACTTAGTTCTGATGGATTCATTGCTTTTACTATTTGAATAACGTTCGTGCAAAAGTACGAAACTTTTTTCAATCAGAAAGCCTGATGAACAGGGCATCTCCTTATTTGGAAATTATAATAAGACCCGGTATGCAAATTGGTTGAACTCAAGCTGATGTCTGAACTTTGATTAACGGGCGTATTCGGTTAAGTAAATTACGGGCCAAAGAAACGTGAAAAAATAAATAAACCTCTCAAAAGGTATCTTTTTATTTTTCTATCTTTGCCGCTGAGTCTAACAACATGAAAAGGAAATGAAAAAAATAATTCTGCTTATTATTTGTTGCCTGAGTCTTCCTGCCGCAGCGCAAAAAGCGCCAAAATGGATGGAGAAATCAAAGAAGGCGGTTATAACAATCACTACATTAGACAAGAATGATCGTAAGCTTCATACAACAAACGGTTTTTTCATCGGCGAAGATGGCGAGGCGCTATCCGGTTATTCGGCTTTCAAAGGAGCGGATAAAGCTACCGTTACCGATTCGGACGGAGCTGTTTACCAGGTTGCGTCTATCATTGGGGCAGATGATTTATATGACGTTGTAAGGTTTAAGGTAGCTGTTGATAAGAAGGTATCGTTCCTCCCTTTAGCTTCCGGGCCGCTTGCTGTAAATACGCCGGCTTACCTGCTGCTGTTTACACAAGGGAAAGAGACGTCTTTCAAAGAAGGAACCATATCCGAAATCAGCAAGTTAAAAGACCCCTATGAGTATTATCGGCTAAGCATCCTGCTGGAAAGCGGGCAAGATAATGCCCCGCTGCTCCTCGCTTCGGGAGAAGTGTTCGGCCTGGCGCAGCAAGATGCTTCCGGCAAAAAAGAACAATCCTATGCCGTTTCTGCCGGGTATGTCAAATCACTGAACGTTACGCCGACCGACGCCTTTAATTCCGTCTATACCAATATAGGCATCCGGAAGGCCTGGCCTGTTGATATTGAACAAGCTTCCGTTTCCCTTTTCTTATTGGCCACTTCACAGGACGCTGAAACCTACCTGGAAACACTCTCTGATTTTATTGCCGCGTTTCCCCATGCGGAAGACGGCTACCTGGCCCGCGCCTCCCATTATGCCACGAACAGGAAAACGCTGGCGGCTACCCCTAGCGAAGAAGCCAACTATCTAAGCCGGGCGCTTGCCGATATCCAGACGGCTGCCCGGTACGGCAAAAACAAAGGAGATGTGCATTACAATCAGGCGAAACTGATTTACAACGTAGCAACAAGCGATACGACCATTAAAGACAAGAACTGGACAATGGGCGCCGCCATGGCCGTTCTGATGAAAGCCATTGAGACGGCAGATTTACCTGTTTACAGGCAATTGGAAGGCGATATTTATTTCTACCTGGGAGAGTTTCCGGCCGCTTACGCTTCGTATATGAAAGTAAATGAAAGCAGCCTGGCATCTCCCGACAGTTATTATTTTACGGCAAAAGCCCTGGAAAATATACCGGGGGCGCAGATAAGCGACATCATTGCGCTGCTGGACAGTGCCGTATCGAGGATGGGCGCACCTACTCCTCCCGGCGCAGCCCCTTATGTTTTGGAGCGCATTGATTTTAAAACAAAACTGTCTCTTTACGACGCAGCCCTGGAAGATTTCGACTTGTATTATGCGTTGGTCAGCGGACAGGTAAATGATAACTTCTACTTTTTCCGCGAACAGGCTAAATTCCAGAAAGGAGATATGGAGGGAGCCCTGGAAGATATTAAACAGGCGATACGGCAAAACGGGCAATCGCCCGATTACTTTGCAGAAGAAGCTGCCATCTACGTTCGTCTTCAGAAGTACAACGAAGCCCTGGAAAGTATCCGCGAAGCGTTGACTTTAGCCCCCGGCTTCGGTGCCTGTTACCGCCTGAGAGGCATCTGCTACGCCCGGCTGAACCGGAAAGACGAAGCCTGCGAAGCATTCGGCAAAGCAGAAGAACTAAACGACCCGCTCGCCAAACGGTTAATCAGGGAGCATTGCAAATAAACGGGCGGGTAGCCGCCTGTAAATACCTGTTGGTAAGAAAACAGCAAGGAGGCCGGTATCCCCGGCCTCCTTGCTACTTCAATATCGCATCTATCGCGTTCAGTTCATCTGTGGTGAAATCAAGATGCTGTAACGCTTTCAGATTGTCTTCCAACTGCGTCGTAGAACTGGCGCCGATAAGCACGCTGGTAACCCGATTGTCTTTCAGCAGCCAGGCCAGTGCCATCTCTGCCAGCGTTTGACCGCGATTCAGGGCTATGTCATTCAGTTTGCGCACTTTGGTTATCACTTCTTCGGTTACCTGATTGGGCTGAAGGAAGCCGGTAGGGCGGGCGGCCCGCGAATCTTTGGGGATGCCGTGCAGATAGCGGTTCGTCAGAAGCCCTTGCGCCAGGGGTGAAAAGGCAATCACTCCCACGCCCTCTTCTGCAAGCAAAGGCAGGAGTTTCGGCTCTGCCCAACGTTCAAACATCGAATACTTGGGCTGGTGAATCAGGCATTTCACCTGATGTTCTTTCAGCGCTGCCAAAGCCGCTTTTGCCTGTGTATCGTCATAATTGGATATGCCTGCGTACAGGGCCTTACCCTGCCGTACGATATCAGCCAGCGCACCCATGGTTTCTTCTATGGGCGTCTGCTGGTCCGGGCGGTGCGAGTAAAAGATGTCCACGTAATCAAGGCCCATGCGTTTGAGGCTTTGGTCGAGGCTCGCCATCAGGTATTTGCGGCTTCCCCAGTTGCCGTATGGGCCTGGCCACATGTCATAGCCCGCTTTGGATGAAATGATCAGCTCGTCGCGATACCGGCCCAGTCCTTTTTTCAGTATACGCCCGAAATTCTCTTCGGCAGATCCGTACGCCGGGCCATAATTGTTTGCCAAATCAAAGTGCGTAATCCCCTTATCGAAGGCCAAATGGGCAATCTGAATGAAATGACTGAATACATCTACGCTCCCGAAGTTGTGCCACAGTCCGAGGGAAATAGCCGGCAGGCGTATCCCGCTCCGTCCGCAACGGCGATATATCATATCGTCGTACCGTTTCTCATTTGCTTTGTAAGAATCCATAATTCGCTATATTAGTTAGTCGTTAACATTCAATCGAACATTTGGCGGAATTTATTGAATATTTTTTCTTTTACCGTTTGCTGTGGCTGGAAGTTGGGCGATTTGTCCAGTTCGGAGAGTGCCGTTTTTTCCGGTTCGGTAAGCGTTTCGGGGATATAGACGGATACGTTAATCAGTAAATCGCCTGTTCCGTAGCTGTTTATAGAGGGAAGGCCTTTGTTGCGCAGCCGCAGCACTTTGCCGGGCTGTGTGCCGGGATCTATCTTTACTTTGGCTTTTCCGTCTATGGTGGGCACTTCTACATTTCCGCCCAGGGCGGCTTGCGGGATGGTAAGCAGGAGATTATACAGCAAATCGTTTTCGTCGCGAATCAGTTCCGGGTGCTGTTCTTCTTCTATTAATATCAGCAGGTCGCCGTTTACGCCGCCATGCCGCGCTGCATTGCCTTTCCCGCTCATGGAGAGCTGCATGCCTTCGGCTACGCCTGCCGGGATGTTCAGCGTTATAACGTCGTCGTCCCGTACGATGCCTTCTCCGCTGCAAACGGAGCATTTCTTTGTGATAATCCGGCCTTCGCCGTTGCAGGTGGGGCAAACGGACTGTGCTCGCATCTGCCCTAATATGGTATTGGTAACGCGGGTTACAACGCCGCTTCCGTGGCATGTATCGCAGGTTTTTGTATTGTTCTGGCCCTCTGCGCCGCTTCCGTGGCATGTTTTGCAGGGAATGTATTTCTTTACCTTTATCTTTTTTTCAACGCCTTTGGCTATTTCACTGAGATTCAATTTTACTTTTACACGCAAATCCGATCCTTTGTTTACCCGGCGCTCGCTGCCGCGCGAATTGCCAAAGCCGCCGAAACTGCCAAAGCCGAAGTGCCCTCCGAATATGTCGCCAAATTGCGAGAAGATGTCTTCCATAGACATGCCTCCACTAAAGCCTCCACCATCCGAAGCGCCTCCCATGCCGGCATGCCCGAACTGGTCGTAGCGCTGACGCTTTTGCTCGTCGCTTAGCACGTCGTAAGCCTCGGCGGCTTCTTTAAATTTTTCCTCGGCAACCTTATCGTCCGGGTTTTTATCGGGGTGGTACTCTATCGCTTTTTTGCGATATGCCTTTTTTATTACTTCCAGGGGTGCATTTCTTTCAACACCGAGTACTTCGTAGTAATCTCGTTTAGCCATGTTTGTATTTTTCTTTTCCTACTGTTTTTCTGATTATTCGCCTACTACCACTTTTGCGTGGCGAATTACTTTGCCATATAATGTGTAACCGGTTTGCAGCGTGTCTATTACTTTTCCCTTCAGGTCGCTCTCCGGCGCAGGCACGACGGCCACCGCCTCAAACATCCCGGTATCAAACGGCTGCCCTGACGCCTCAATGGGCTTTACTCCCTGCTGGGTGAGGTAGGCCGAAAACTTATTGTAAATAAGCTCGATACCTTCTTTTACTGCATCAATATCTTCGGCGGCCTGTATGTTTTGCAAAGCCCGTTCAAAATCATCCAATACCGGGAGCAGGTTCGTAAGTGCGGACTCACCTCCGGTTTTAATCAGGTCTGCCTTCTCGCGAAGCGTACGTTTCCTGTAGTTGTCAAACTCTGCCATCAGGCGCAGGTGCGAATTATTTAACTCATCGTATTTCTTTTGAAACGATTCTTCTTCGTGCGACAGATTGTCATCTGCGCCAGGTTCTTCTGACGTATTTTCTGCCATGCCCTGTACATTTGTCGCCTCTTCGCCGTTCAGCAACTCATCTTTCTCTGTAAAATCCATGTTCTCTTTATGTTCCTTAGTGTTCATGACTTGTTATTATAAACGTTTACGCATTATTCTTAACTTGCTGGAATAACAAATGTATACAAATATGTTGCCAAAATGCAAAAAAACACTATCTTGCTGTTGTTTTACCGGTATAATGGAAGAGCGGCAGTTAACGGCGGCTTCTGACAAAAAGGAAGCGCAGGGGGACGTTTCATGAAGGTAGCATCAAGGAATAAATTTATCTGATACGGAGAATCATCGGAGGATCGTCGGAGAATCATCGGAGAATCATCGGAGGAACATAGGAGGAACATCGGAGAAGCACTTGAGGATCGTCGGAGGATCACTTGAGGATCATCCAACGTGTAAGTCGGGGTAGGGCAGGGGGTGTGCAAAATGATACTTGTCCCGGATTTACGTAAATCCTTTAAAAACGAGTGATTTATGCTGCAAAAGGCTATAAATGTTAACTATTATTCTGACGCCATTCTGAAGAAAATGTTTATAATCTACAAAAACGCTTCTTTCCAATAGTTAAATATTGTTGTATTTATTTAATCGAATGATTGGCCGCAGGGCACCAAATTCACATTTGATAACAAGCTTCTCCATGTAACAATTTCAACACTTTTTAACGCTTCTGCACTCCTGTGCTTCTTTAGGGGGGGCAAGGAGTTTGAAATCCAAAAAATAAATATACCTTTGTAGGGTCATTTATATAATATAACTGAGTATTATGTTAAAACAAGGTATCCTTACGATCTTATTTTTATACTCCTGCTTTGCGCCGGCAATGTGGGGGCAGAATCCTGCATTATGCAGAACAGGCTTTGTCTGCGAAATCAGCCGGTCGGTCAATTGGGGGCAGGGAAAGCCCGTTATCATAGCCGTTTATCCCTATTCGCCTGCCGAGGCCGTTGGCCTGAAAGTAAACGACATCATCGAATCGATAGACGGGATTTCGGTGACAGACATCCGGGACGAAGACATTGCCGGACTGCTGAACCCCGCCGAAAGGAGTGAGATAATTCTTACCGTTACAAATATTGAAGCGTCTGACAGGCAGGTGACCGTAAGAAAAGAATGTAAGCGGAACGACGCCATCACCGAAGACCAACTGGCTGTGGCATTTGCTATGTACAGCCTCGAAAGCACGAGTGAACGGCGGTTTACGTGTCCTTTTCAGACAACAACAACCGGCGATACCATTGACTTTGCCTTCTTTCATACTTTTGCTTTCGGCCCCATTGATGCGGATAACCGGAAACTGGAGGAAGCTATCAACGCCTCGATTGAAAAAGAACTGATAAAGAAAGGCTTATCATTCAATGCCGCCAACCCGGATATGCTTGTGCAAACCTTTTATTATATCAAGAAAAACCCGAATTATAAGGGTGAAAACAAGGTAGTGACCAACAAGCTGCCTGTTTACCGCTACGACCTGGCACAGAACCGTATGCAGCGGTTTCCCTTCCTCAGCAGCTCTGCTGCCGAAGCCGAAGCGCAATACCTGTTGCAGTTGGGTTTCAGGCTGATAGACCAGCGATTCGTCCGGGGCCGCATCCTGTGGGAATGTGAGGCAAACGAAATGCTGGAATCTCCCCTTCGCCTGGAAAATTATGCCCAGACGCACGTCCCCCTCATGTGCATGCAATATCCGTATGCCAAGTATAGCCGCAACGTGCAATACAAAATAAACCGTAAAGCTTACAATTATACAGGAATAAGCTACGATATCAACAAGCTGGGCCAGGTAATGAGCGTAGATGCGGGTTCGCCGGCACAAGCCGCCGGTGTGATAGCGCGCGATGTAATAGAAAGGATAGACAACCACCTGCTGAATCGCACCGCAGATGAGCTTACCGCTACATACAAGCAATTCATTACCAATACGATGAAGTATCGCGACCCTAAAACGATCTTTACCGACGTCAACGGTTTCCAGTACTGCATGTACTGGGATAAACCCAGTTACGCACAGGTAGCAGACGCCGTGCAGAATCCGCGGAGCATGGCACCCTTCTCGTACCTGTATAAATTTGCCCCGTATATAAATCCATCGGGCGTAAATGCCAGCACTTTCCATATCATGCGGGGTAGGGAAAAGCTGGAACTGCTTATTCGCCCCACCGTTCACGAGGAGGTGATGATAGAAATCAACTAAAAGAATAGAATGTACGCGTGATATATCCTTCCAATTTCGAACAGAAGGCTGGCTTTGATAAAGTTCGCCAACTGGTTACTGAAAAATGCCTGAGTCCCCTGGGCGAAGAGAAAGTAGCAGAGATGGCTTTCTCTGCCGACTTCGATACCGTATCCGGGCAATTAAATCAAACGGCCGAATTTGTACGCATCCTGCACGATGGCGACGAGTTCCCCGCCGCCTGGTTTTTCGATGTGCGCTATTCGCTCAAACGCATCCGGCCGGAAGGGACCTTCCTCGAAGAGAAGGAACTTTTTGACCTGAAACGCTCCTTGCAGACGATTCATGACATTGTGCGTTTCTTCCACGTCCCCGCCGGAGAAGCGGCCACCTATCCCGCCCTTGCAGCCCTGGCCGCTGATATAATGGTATTCCCGCAATTAACCGGCAAGATAGACGCCATAATAGACAAATACGGCAAGGTAAAAGACAACGCCTCGCCCACGCTTTCACACATACGGAAAGAGATAGCCTCTACGATGAGCGGCATCTCCAGAAGCCTGCAATCCATACTCCGGACCGCTCAGGCAGAGGGTGTTGTAGACAAAGACGCAGCCCCCGCCATGCGCGATGGCCGCTTAATGATTCCCGTAGCTCCCGCCTACAAACGCAAAATACGAGGTATCGTACACGACGAATCAGCCAGTGGGAAAACGGTCTTCATCGAGCCCGAAGCCGTAGTAGAGGCCAACAATCGTATCCGCGAACTTGAAGGAGACGAACGGCGCGAGATAATGAAGATATTGATTGAGTTCACCAGCGTCATCCGTCCCCTGGTCCCGGATATGCTCCAATCCTACGCCTTTCTGGCCGAGATGGATTTCATCCGCGCAAAAGCCCTCTTCGCCGAACAAATCCATGCCATCTGCCCGGATATGGAAGACCGGCCGCAGGTAGACTGGATACGGGCCGTACATCCCCTCCTCTATCTCTCGCACCAAAAGCAGGGTAAGGAGATAGTCCCGCTGGACATCATGCTTACGGAAGAAAACCGCCTCCTCGTCATCTCGGGTCCCAATGCCGGAGGTAAGTCCGTATGCCTGAAAACCGCCGGGTTACTGCAATACATGCTGCAATGCGGCCTGCTGATTCCCCTTTACGAACGCTCCAAAACCGGTATCTTCTCCCATATCTTCATCGATATTGGCGATGAGCAGAGCATTGAAAATGACTTGAGTACATATAGCTCGCACCTCATCAACATGAAATTTTTCGTAAAGAACTGCGATAGCAGGACAATGCTCCTCATAGACGAGTTCGGAAGCGGAACGGAGCCCCAGATTGGCGGCGCCATTGCCGAAACGTTGCTCGCCCGCTTCAACCGCAATAAAAGTTTTGGCGTAATAACAACCCATTACCAGAACCTCAAGCACTTTGCCGAAGCGACCGACGGCGTCATAAACGGCGCAATGCTTTACGACCGTCATCTCATGCAGCCCCTGTTCAAGCTCTCCATCGGCCATCCCGGCAGTTCGTTCGCCATCGAGATTGCCCGCAAGACAGGCCTCCCCGAAGACGTCATAACCGACGCTTCCTCCATCGTAGGCTCCGATTACATCAACATGGACAAATATCTCCAGGACATCGTACGCGATAGACGATACTGGGAAACCAAGCGCCACAACATTCGCCAACAGGAAAAGAAACTGGAAGACCTCGCCGCCCGCTACGAACAAGACCTCGATACCGTAGACAAACAACGCAAAGACATTATCCGCCAGGCAAAAGAAGCTGCCGAACAAATTATAATCGCCGCCAACGCCAGGATAGAAAACACCATCCGCGAAATAAAAGAAGCCCAGGCCGAAAAGGAACAGACCAAACAAGCCCGCAAAGCCCTCGACGACTTCAAAGCCTCCGTACGCAAAGCCGAAGAAGCCGATGCCAGGATTGCCCGCCAAATGGACAAATTAAAGAGCCGGCAAGACTCAAAGCGGCAAAAGCAAAAGGCAACGGATGCTTCCCTATTCAATAAAGGGGTAATAGAACCCGGCAACAACGTCCGCCTGCAAGGCCAGACATCCGCCGGGACGGTATTGGAAGTCCACGGCAAGCAGGCGCTGGTGGCATTCGGCATGATAAAAAGCACCGTACAGGTAGACCGCCTCGAAAAAGTAAGCAAAGGCCAGCTAAAAGAAGCAATCAGAAGGAGTAGCTTCGTTAGCGCCCAAACAACAGACAATATGCGCGACAAAAAGTTGAGCTTCAAGCAAGAGTTAGACGTCCGGGGCATGAGAGGCGACGAAGCCCTGCAGGCCGTCACCTATTTTGTTGACGACGCCATTCTGGTAGGCGCTTCACCCGTCCGCATCCTACACGGAACCGGAACCGGCATCCTGCGGCAATTAATCCGCGATTACTTACACACCCTCCCCGGTATCCAAACCTACCACGACGAACACGTACAATTCGGAGGCGCCGGCATCACGGTTGTAGAGCTGGAATGAATAGTAAATTACCCGTAGGCCTTTTGTCAACAATTGTGCGGGTTTAATTGTTATATATACAGAAACCAAAAAAAAGATGAGTATGAATGATTTACGTCTTGACCAGACATGCCGGTCCTTCCAACCGGAATTACCAGTCAGCCAATTAACCAGGTTCAGGTGTTATACACTTGACGAAAACCGCTTGTTTAAAGCGGACAATAAAGAGTTTGTGCATTTCTTCTTTCTGTTGGAAGGAGAAATACGGATTAGTGGTATCCCAAATACCAACTCTGTGATAACATCCAAAGAATTCTTTTTTATACCCAACAACTGGTTTATATGCCGTTCCATGAAAGAATCGAAGTTTATTCTTTTTTCTATTAACAGATTCCATTACCAGGCGAATAAAGAGATGTATGCAGACATCCAGCCTGTGATTACAGCGCTCAGAGAACAGCATTCGCCATTTACAACCCCTCCCTTGCTTTCCATGTTTATAGAGATACTGGCCGGCTATCTGACGGGCGGCCTCGACAATGAAGATCTGCAAACGTTCAAACAGAGAGAGTTATTCCTCATATTACAGACGCTTTATCCCAGAGGACATGATAATGACGTCACCGTGTGCGACGGGTTATCATAATCTTGACTATCTTTGCGGTCTTACGTTATAACGGCATGATAAGTTTTTTACAAATAGAGAAGCTTACAAAAAGCTTTGGCGATTTAGTACTCTTTAATGAGATCACGTTCGGTATTGCCCAGGGGCAAAAGATCGGATTAATTGCGAAAAACGGTTCGGGAAAGACCACCCTGCTGAACATCATAGCAGGGAAAGAAGATTACGATAGTGGCTCGGTCGTTTTCAGAAACGGTTTGCGCTTAGGCTATCTGGAACAATCGCCGGCCTGTCCCGCCGGGCTTTCCGTTCTGCAGGCCTGCTTGTATTCGCAGAACGAAACCGTGCGGCCAATTGCCGGAAATCAGATGAAAGCCTGGGAGTACGAGCAAAAAGCCAAGCAAATCCTCTCTCAACTAAAGATAACCGATTTCAACCAGAAGGTAGAAGAACTTTCAGGCGGCCAGTTAAAACGTGTAGCCCTTGCAAACGTATTAGTTACCGAACCCGAACTAATCATACTGGATGAGCCGACAAACCATTTAGACCTCGAAATGACCGAATGGTTCGAAGGATACCTCAGCCGGCAAACAATCAGCATCCTGATGGTAACGCACGACCGGTACTTTTTAGACCGGATATGCAACGAAATCATGGAAATAGACCGCCAACAAATCTTTCATTACAAAGGAAACTACAGCTACTACCTCGAAAAGCGGCAGGAAAGAATCGACACGCAAAACACGGAAATCGAACGGGCGAACAACCTGCTCCGTAAAGAATTGGAATGGATGCGCAGGCAACCGCAAGCTCGCGGTACAAAAGCGAAATACCGTATCGACGCCTTTTACGAATTAGACAAAAAAACCAGGCAGCAAAGAGAGGCAGGCAACGTAAACCTCGATGTGAAATCATCGTATATCGGCTCAAAAATATTTGAAGCTGTTCATGTAAGTAAAAGCTTTGGCGAGACGAAGATTGTGGAAGATTTCAACTATACATTCGCCCGCTACGAGAAAATGGGTATTGCAGGTAATAACGGAACAGGGAAATCTACTTTTATAAAAATGCTGATCGGCGAGGTAAAACCCGACAAAGGGCATTTCGATATTGGCGAAACCGTTAAGTTTGGATATTACAGCCAGAACGGGCTCCAATTTGACGAACAGATGAAAGTCATCGACGTTGTACAGGACATCGCCGAATATGTTGACTTGGGAGACGGGAAAAAGTTAAGCGTTTCCCAGTTTCTGAACTATTTCCTGTTTACCCCCGAAAAGCAACACAACTACGTTTTCAAACTAAGCGGAGGCGAAAAGCGCCGCCTCTACCTCTGCACCGTCTTAATGCGCAATCCGAACTTCCTGGTATTAGACGAGCCTACCAATGATTTAGACATCGTAACCTTGAATGTACTGGAAGAATACTTGTGCAATTTCAAAGGCTGTGTGATTGTTGTATCCCACGACCGTTATTTCATGGACAAGGTGGTAGACCATTTATTAGTTTTCAGAGGAAATGCCAACCTAAAGGATTTCCCCGGCAATTACACGCAATACCGTGACTGGAAGGAGGCACAGGAACAAGCAGAAAAAGACGCCGAAACCAACCGGAAGCAACTATCTCCCGCCCCGGATAAACCAACCCGGAAGGAAACAGAAAAAAAGAAACTCACCTTCAAGGAACGAAAAGAGTTTGAAACATTAGAGGCCGACATCGCCCGTCTGGAAACAGAAAAAGCAGAACTGGAAACCGCCATGAGCAGCGGCACGCTAAACAATGACGACCTGTTGGCCAAATCAGAACGAATCAGCCGGGTGATAAGCGAAATAGACGAAAAATCAATGCACTGGCTTGAACTAAGCGAATTCATTTGAGCGCATTGTTCCATACGGATGTCACATATGAAAAAGAGATAAGATTGCAACTAAGTTGCATGATTTTTTGTCTTATATTTGTGCCGGAAAAGAGAATATGAAAAAAAAGCTTTCCATATTATTTATAGCAATAGCAAGTTTCATTTTACTGGCGCTTGCGGTTGTATCCCATCATCATCATGAAGGATTGCCGTGTATCGTTACGGAACACAGGGATTTACCCGGCGACAGCGAACAGGAGACATGTATCGTTGAATCCGAATATACTGCTCCAAAGACGATTGACGAAATCAAAAACAAGATAGTTTCTTACCGGAATCACGATTTTAATCATTTATTCCCGGTGTTTTTTTTAGCGGCGGATTTTCTATCATTTGCTACAGAAATCTCCACCTCCGGCAGTAAGTGCGGAGAATATAGATTACTACTATACAAATCTTCCGACGCAAACCTGTTCCACGGTTTGCGCGCACCTCCTTTCGTTATTTCCTGAACGATTCGTTGACTTTAAGTTACTAAGTCAAACAATGCTGTACATTATAGCTATGTACAAAGCATAAAGTATTAATGTATCTATAATTAGGAATAAAATGAAAACATATATAACAGGATTATTCGTTGCTATCGCAATCGTAGTAACCGGATGTAATTCCGGACAAAACAACAGCCGGCATTCGGAAGATGAACATGAACATACAGAGGGTGACGGTCATGATCACGACCATGGAAAAGAAGATGAAAGTACAGACGAAATTGCCTTTTCCCGGGAACAGGCAAAATTGGTAGGGCTGATGACTGAAACCGTTTCTCCCGGAACGTTTTACCAGGCTATTAAAACAAGTGGGCGGATACAGGCACCACAGGGTAACGAAGTGGCTGTTGTGGCTACTTCCAACGGGATTGTCTCTTTCACAAATCCATCTGTCACGGATGGCGTTGCTGTGAATGCCGGCCAGCCGGTGGTGGTTATTTCGGCTAAAAAGTTGTTGGAAGGCGATCCTGCGGTTAAGGCAAAAATTGCCTATGAAACGGCCCTTAAAGAATACCAGCGTGCAGAAGGCCTTGTAAAAGACCGGATAATTTCTGCAAAAGATTATGAACAGGCTAAATTACAGTACGAAACGACAAAAACAACTTACGAGGCGCAGGCATCCAATGTTACGGACTCCGGCGTAAGTGTTGCTTCCCCTATCAGCGGATATATAAAAAACAGATGGGTAGCGCAGGGAGAATACGTTTCGGTGGGCCAGCCAATCGTTACTGTTTCACAAAACAGGCGCCTGCAACTAAGGGCGGAAGTTTCGGAAACTAATTTTAAGGCGCTTAAACATGTCCGTAGCGCCAATTTCAAGCCGGCTTACGATGATGTAGTCTATAAACTTTCCGATTTGAACGGGCGTTTGCTGTCATACGGCAAATCGTCGGGCGGTCAGGATTACTATATTCCGGTGACGTTTGAATTTGATAATACAGGCGATATTATACCGGGTGCATTTACTGAAGTTTACCTCTTGTCAGGCCCCCAGGAGAATGTTATTTCTGTTCCTGTAACGTCTGTTACGGAAGAACAGGGATTGAATTTCGTTTATCTGCAATTGGATGAAGAAGGTTATAAAAAGCAGGAGGTAACGCTTGGACAAAACAACGGTGAAAGAGTGCAGGTACTTTCCGGGCTGAAAGAAGGAGACGATGTGGTTGTTAAAGGTGTTTATCAGGTAAGGCTGGCTGCCACTTCATCGGTTATGCCGGAAGCGCACTCACATTCGCATTAACCCTTAACACGAATCAGAGTATGTTGAACAAGATAATAAAATTCTCGCTTAACAACCGGATGGTTGTTCTGGCGGCATGCGTATTATTGATGCTGGCAGGAACCTATACTGCCGTTTATATGGAAGTGGATGTATTCCCCGACCTGAATGCGCCGACGGTTGCAGTGATGACGGAAGCCAGGGGGATGGCGCCCGAAGAAGTGGAACGCCTGGTGAGCTTTCCTGTAGAAACGGCGTTGAACGGAGCCACCGATGTACGCCGTGTCCGTTCGTCCTCTACAACCGGATTTTCTATTGTATGGGTCGAATTTAACTGGGGGACGGATATCTATCGCGCCCGCCAGATAGTGTCTGAGAAGTTGGCGGTTGTGAAAGACGCGTTGCCGTCGAATGTGGGTAATCCCACCTTAGGGCCTCAATCATCCATATTGGGCGAGCTGATGATCATAGGGCTTACGGCCGATTCTACTTCATTGCAGGATTTGAGGACGCTGGCCGACTGGACAATCCGTCCCCGTTTGTTGTCTACAGGCGGTGTGGCGCAGGTTACCGTGATAGGAGGTGAAATTAAAGAGTATCAGATTTTGCTTAATCCCGGTAAAATGAAGCACTATGGCGTAGGACTGGATGAAGTGATAACGACCGTTTCGGGGATGAACCAGAATGCCGCAGGCGGCGTATTATACGAATACGGGAATGAATATATCATTCGCGGAGCGCTTTCTACCAATAAGATTGCGGCATTGGGAAAAGCAGTGGTCAAAACCGTGAACGGCATCCCGGTACTGTTAGAAAATATAGCTGACGTAAAGACAGGAAATAAAGCGCCCAAGCTGGGTATTGCTTCCAATGACGGCAAACCGGCGGTGTTGATGACCATAACCAAACAGCCGGCAACAAGCACCTTGGATTTGACCGGTAAGCTGGATGCATCGCTTGCCGAACTACAGCACACGTTGCCCGCCGACGTAAAGGTGTCTGCCGATATTTTCCGCCAGGCTCGTTTTATCGACAGCTCAATCGGTAATGTGCAGAAGTCTTTGTATGAAGGCGGGATATTTGTCGTAATCGTATTGATTGTCTTTTTGATGAATGTGCGTACAACGGTCATTTCGCTTGTTACCATTCCTTTGTCGCTGGTGTTTGCCATACTTTCCCTTAAGGTGATGGGGTTAACGATTAATACGATGAGTTTGGGCGGTATGGCTATTGCGATCGGTTCGCTGGTAGACGACGCCATTGTGGATGTGGAGAATGTCTTTAAACGACTGCGGGAAAACAGGCTAAAGCCCAAAGAGGAACAGCAGGCGGTGCGCAGCGTTGTATTCGAAGCCTCCAAGGAAGTCCGTATGCCTATCCTTAACTCTACGTTAATTATCATCGCGAGTTTTATCCCCCTGTTTTTCCTTTCGGGGATGGAAGGGCGCATGCTTGCACCGCTGGGTATCGCCTTCATTATGGCGCTGGTTGCTTCTACAATCGTTGCTTTGACCCTTACGCCGGTATTGTGCAGCTATTTACTGGGTAAGCCGGGAAAAGAGGATAAGCCCGGGGGCGAACCGTTTGTTGTCCGCAAACTCAAGGTTGTGTACGGGAAGGCGTTGAGATGGGCGCTCATCCATAAGAAATGGGTGCTGGGCGCTTCCGGAGCCGTCCTGCTGGCTGCGATACTGGCCGTTTCTACATTGGGCAGGAGCTTTTTACCCCCGTTCAACGAAGGGTCTTTCACGGTCAACGTAAGTACCCTTCCGGGCATATCGCTCGACGAATCGGACAGGATGGGGCGTATGGCCGAAGAGATCCTGCTCTCTGTCCCCGAAATACAGACCGTGGGGCGCAAGACGGGGCGGGCAGAATTGGACGAGCATGCCCTGGGGGTTAATGTGTCGGAGATGGAAGCGCCCTTTGTACCGGGCAAACGTTCCAAGGAGGAGGTGCTGGCCGATATACGTGGGAAAATGAAAGTATTGCCCGGCGTCAATGTAGAGATAGGGCAGCCTATTTCGCACCGTATAGACGCCATGCTGTCTGGCACGCGGGCCAATATTGCCATCAAGTTGTTTGGTATGGACCTGAATAAGATGTTTTCGCTGGGCAATCAGGTGAAGGCTTCCATCGAAGGCATCGAAGGCATTGCAGACCTGAATGTGGAGCAGCAGATAGAACGCCCGCAGGTGAAGATTGAACCGAAAAGGGACGTAATGGCCAGGTACGGCGTCACGCTGCCTCAGTTGGCGGAGGTAGTGAACGTGATGCTGGCGGGCGAAGTTGTGTCGCAGGTGTATGAAGGAAACAGGGCGTTCGACCTTACCCTGAAGGTGAACGACGAAAGCCGCGAGACGGCCGCGAGGATCAGGGAGCTGATGGTTGACGCGGGCGGGCGCAAGATACCCCTGGGCAACATTGCGGAGGTTACTTCTGCAACAGGCCCCAACACGATAAACCGGGAGAACGTGGCCCGGAAGATCGTTATCTCGGCCAACGTGGCCGGGCGCGACCTGAGGAGCGTGGTGAACGATATCCAACGGGCGGTGGGCGAAAAGGTAACCCTGCCCGAAGGGTATCACATCGAGTACGGCGGACAGTTTGAAAGCGAACAGGCTGCCTCGCGGATATTGCTCATCGCCTCTGTATTTGCCGTTGTGGTGATATTCCTGCTGCTGTTTGCGCAGTTCAGGAGCGTAACGCAGTCGGTCGTGATCCTGCTGAACCTTCCGCTGGCCCTGATTGGCGGGGTGTTTACCCTGTTTTTCACCAGTGGCGTAATCAGTATCCCGGCCATCATCGGTTTCATATCGCTCTTCGGTATCGCCACCCGCAACGGGATGCTTCTCATCTCCCGTTACAACGACTTGCTGGCCGAAGGTTACGGCACGATGGAGAGCGTGATGCACGGCTCGCTGGACCGCCTGAACCCTATCCTGATGACGGCCCTCTCGTCCGGCCTTGCGCTTATCCCGCTTGCCCTGGGGGGCGATTTGCCGGGGAATGAGATACAAAGCCCGATGGCCGGGGTGATTCTGGGCGGACTGCTGACCTCTACGCTCCTGAATGGGTTTATCATCCCCGTGATGTTCCTCATAACCGGGCGGAAAGCTGTTGCCAACCGGACGGCAGGGGAGGATGAGACCGGAATTGTGAAGCAAACGAATAAATAAGATTCAACATGAAAACGATCATACTAACGGCAGGCGTATTTTGCTCCTCCCTTTTCTTAAATGCACAGACAACGGTAGAATCCGTATTGGCTTCGGTTGAAGCAAACAATACCACCCTGCTGTCGCTTCGCCAGGCGGCCGAGGCGCAGAAGGTGGCGAACAGGACGGGTATTTATCCCGACAACCCCGAAGTGGGGTTCAACTATTTGTGGGGCCATCCGGCCACGACGGGCGCCCGCACGGACTTCAGCCTTACGCAGTCTGTCGACATCCCCACCCTCACGGGCATGAAGCGCAGCCTGGCCGCCGGGCAGAACAGCCTGGTGGAATGGCAGTACAGGGCCGCACGGATGGACGTCCTCCTGGAGGCAAAGCGGTATTGCATCGAACTGGTGTATTACAACGCACTGAAGGTGGAACTGGACGTGCGCCTGCAGCAGGCCGAAACGATTGCCGCCGGCTATGCGGAACGCATGGACAGGGGCGACGCAAGCCTCGTGGAGTACAACAAGGCGATGCTGAATCTCTCTACCTGCCGGGGCGAGATGTCCCGTGTGGAGGTGGAGCGCGAGGCGCTGCTTGCGCAACTGGAAAGGCTGAACGGGGGAAACGCCGTAGCCCTGGCGCTGACCCGGCTGGAGGAAGGCGGGCTGCCGCCGGATTTTGACGCCTGGTATCTCCAGGCAGAGGAAGGGAACCCCGTACTGGCCGGGGCGAAGCAGGAGGTTGAAACAGGCCGGCAGCAGGTGTCGCTCAGCCGGGCCATGGGGCTGCCTTCCTTCCGGGCAGGCTATATGAGCGAAAAGGTGGTGGGGCAGCGCTACCAGGGCCTTACGCTCTCCCTGTCTGTCCCCCTGTGGGAAAACAAGAACAGGGTAAAGCAGGCCCGTACCGCCCTCCAGGCCGCCCGCGCAAGGCAGGCAGACAGCCGCCAGCAGTTGTACGGCCGTCTCCGGACGCTGCACAGGCGGGCCCTCGGCCTGGAGGCAACGGCCGGTACGTACCGCAAGGCGCTCCGGACCGCCGACAATACCGCCCTGATGAAAAAGGCGCTCGACAAAGGCGAGATTTCCCTCCTCGAATACATGCTGGAGGCCGGTTTGTACTACGACACGGTGAGCCGCGCACTCGAAGCCGAAAAGGACTATCGCCTGGCCGTGGCCGAACTCCTGGCCGTGGAACTGTAAGGGGGAGGAAGCGGGGGGGGGCTTTTTTCCTCCCCGTTTGCTTGCAGCATACGCAGACATATGCGATATTTGTGCCTACTAATTTAAAAACACCAGAATTATGGCTGAAGAAAAGAACACTGTATTCGTGGAGCTTTACGATTTGAAGCTTTCAGACAGGGAAGACGACCGCATGGGCCGCGTAGTAACGGACAAATCGCTGACGGAAGACGACCTGATAAGGCTGGCCGTCAACCGGGGCACGGATATCAATCCCGAAACACTCCGCGCATCCATCAAAATCCTGAAGGAAATCGCCATCCGCGAGATTGCCAACGGGGCGTCGGTACAGTTCGGGCTGGGCTATTTCGCCCTCGACGTAAAAGGCGTTTTCGTAGGAGACAATGCCAAGTGGAACCCCAAGGTTAACAGCCTGCACGCCAAGGTGACCGCCAGCGCCGAACTGCGCACGGCGATACAGAACGTACACGTAGAGGTGCTGGGCATGGCAAGTTCGGGCACGGTGATTAACAGCGTAACGGATGTGTCGTCCGGCGAAGTGAACACGCGCCTCACGCCCGGTGGCGGCGTAAACCTGGAAGGGACGAAAATCAAGATTGCAGGACAGGACGGGCGCAACGGACTGATGTTCCTGGATGCCAATAACATCGTATACGATGTGTACCCCAAGAGCATACTGGTGAACGACCCGAAAAAGATATCCTTCATCGTGCCGGCCCTGCCCAAAGGCGAGTACCGCCTGAGGCTCACCACGCAGTATTCCACTTCGAGCACGTTGCTCAAGGAGCCGCGTACCGTAGAGTTCGGCTATCCGCTCACGGTGAAATAGGCCCTGCCCCGTGGGCACGACGTGCCCTCGCCCGTGGGTACGACAAGCCCTCGCCCGTGGGCACGACAGGCCCTCGCCCGTGGGCACGACGCGCCCCTTCTCCCCCCTCCCGCACATCAGCGAAGAGGGGGGTAGTTTTATATCGGTTTTAATCCTATCTTTGTAGCTTTAATAATGTAAGTATGAGTTTCAAAAGTATTGCAGATAAAGTAAGAAGAGCCGCAAGGCGTACGTTGGTCCTGCTTGTGGGCCCTTCGGATATGGAGATGGAAGAAAAGGTGCGGCAAAACCTTACAAGCGTATTGCTGTGCCGCCCGAACGGCCGGCTGGGAAACCAGTTGATGATAACGCCGCTGGTGCAGGAAATCGCCCGCTGGTCTCCCCATTGCAGGATAGACCTGTTTGTGAAAGGATCCCTCTGTGAAATCATCTTTAAGAACTACCCGGAGGTAGGCCGCATCATAGAACTGCCCCGCAAGCCCTTCGCCGAGCCGGTGCGCTACCTAAAGGTATGGCTGTCGCTCAGGAAGCACACGTACGATTTGGTGATCAACGTGACGGAAGACTCCCTTTCGGGCCGCCTGTCTACCCGTCTGGCCCGCGCCCGGTGGCGGTTTTACAACAACACCGAAGGCTTGCCGAAAGCCCTCTGCCCCGGATGGGCGCATATGGCCGAATACCCGGTGTACAACTTCCGCCGCTACCTGGCCAGCCTGACGCCGGAACTGACACACCCCGTCCCCTGCCTGAGCCTCAGGCTGAGCGACGCCGAACTGGCCAACGGACTGGAGGTGATGAACTGCTACGTCTCGCCCGCGAAAAAGACCCTCTGCATCTACACCTACGCCACCGGCGCCAAGTGCTATCCCGAAGCCTGGTGGGCCGCGATGTACGCCCGCCTGAAGGAAGCCTTCGGCAGCACCTGCAACATCCTCGAAATACTGCCGATAGAGAACGTCTCCCTCATCCACTTCCAGGCCCCCGCGTACTACAGCCGCGACATCCGGCAGATAGCCTCGGTGATAGCCCACGCGTCGCTGTTTCTGGGAGCCGACAGCGGCATGATGCACCTGGCCGCCGCTTCGGGGGCGCCAACGGCGGGGCTCTTTTCGGTTACCGAGCCGGCCCTCTACCGCCCCTGTGGCCCCCGCAGCCTGGCCATCGAAACCAATCGGACGGACATAGACGGGATAATTGCCGCCATACGCCCGCTGTTGACCGACAAGGCCGCCGCCGCATCCTCCCCCGCAGTCCCACCTAACCCGCCCCGTCCCTTATGAAAGATTTCTTTGGCATACTCCAACGGTTCATCCCCCCCTACAAGAGGTATTTGCTGCTGAACATCGTGTTCAATATCCTCTCGGCCATCCTGAACCTCTTTTCGTTCGTACTGATTATCCCGATACTCAACCTCCTCTTCAAGACGGGCACGGAGGTATACACCTTCACCCCGTGGCAGATGGACCCCGGCGACTGGCAGTGGTGGAAGTCTCTCCCCGAACTGGCCAAAGACAACTTCTTCTACTACGTCTCCCGCCTGATCTACTCGCACGGCGGCTCCTTTACGCTGATTGTGCTGGGCCTCTTCCTGGTGGGCATGACCTTCCTGAAGGTAGCGGCCATGTACCTCTCCTCCTTTACGATGATACCCATCCGCACAGGCGTAGTGAGGGATATCCGCAATCAGCTGATGAACAAAATCACCCGCCTGCCCCTCGGCTTCTTCTCCGAAGAACGCAAGGGCGACATCATCGCCCGCGTATCCGGCGACGTGAACGAGATAGAAACCTCCATCATGAGCTCGCTCGACATGCTCTTCAAGAACCCCATCCTCATCGCCATCTACCTGGTGGGGATGCTGCTTATCAGTTGGCGTCTCACCCTGTTCGTCTTCCTGCTTCTCCCCCTGGCCGGCTACCTCATGGGCAAGGTGGGCAAAACGCTCAAGCGCAAGTCGTTCACCGGACAGGAACAGTGGGGCTACCTCATGAGCCAGGTAGAAGAAACCCTGGGCGGCCTGCGCATCATCAAAGCCTTCAATGCCGAAACGAAAATAAGGAACCGCTTCTACCAAAGCAACGAATCCTTCCGCCACATCACCGGCAGGATATACATGCGCCAGCAACTGGCCCATCCCATGAGCGAATTTCTCGGCACCCTCACCATCGCCATCATCCTCTGGTACGGCGGCAGCCTCATCCTCTCGTCCGGCAGCACGATAGACGCCTCCACCTTTATCTACTACCTGGTAATCTTCTACAGCCTCATCAATCCCGCCAAAGACCTCAGCAAAGCCACCTACGCCATCCAGAAAGGACTCGCCTCCATGGAACGCATAGACAAGGTCTTACTGGCCGAAACCAATATCAAAGACCCCGAACACCCGCAAAAGATAACCCTCGATAAGCAAATAGCCTACCGCAACGTATGGTTTAAGTACCACAACGACTGGGTGCTGAAAGGCGTCGACCTCGTCATCCCCAAAGGACAGACCATCGCGCTGGTAGGCCAGTCCGGCTCCGGCAAAAGCACGCTGGTAGACCTCCTCCCCCGCTTCTACGACGTAACCGAAGGAAGCATCACCCTCGACGGGACAGACATACGTAACGCCACCCTCTGCGACCTGCGCAGCCTGATGGGCAACGTAAACCAGGAAGCCATCCTCTTCAACGATACGTTCTTCAACAACATCGCCTTCGGCGTACACAACGCCACCCCCGCAGAAGTAGAAGAAGCCGCCCGCATCGCCAACGCACACGACTTCATCATCGCCTCCGAAAAAGGCTACGCCACCCCTATCGGCGACCGCGGCGGCAAGCTCTCCGGCGGACAGCGCCAGCGCATCAGCATAGCCCGCGCCATACTGAAGAACCCCCCCCTCCTGATCCTCGACGAAGCCACCTCGGCCCTCGACGCCGAGTCCGAACGCCTCGTACAGCAGGCGCTCGAAAACCTGATGCGCAACCGCACCACCATCATCATCGCCCACCGCCTCTCCACCATCCGCAGCGCCGGCGAGATATGCGTAATGCACGAAGGCCAAATCGTAGAACGCGGCAGGCACGAAGAACTCTTCCGCCTCAACGGCTATTACAGGAAGCTCTGCGACATGCAAAGCTTCCAAACAACCCCGCCCCCCGGCGCACAGTGCAACAGCTAAAGCCCCCGGGCACCACCCCCCCCGAGGGGAAAAAAAGAAATTGTATAACGATAAATAGACCCATCATTATGAAAACCAATTATCCGTCATCCGCCCTGCCGACAGAGGCAGCTTGTGCCAGTTATCCGTCATCCGTCCGCCGCAGGGAAGGCTACAAGGAAAAGCCTCTGCTGCCGGCAGCCCGTATCTTCTATCTGTTATCCGCCCTGCTTCTGCTGGCAGGTTGCACCCTGCCCCGTCAAAGGCAGGATAATCCGCTCACCTGCTTCTTCGATTCGCCCGCCACCATCTGGGAAGCCACCTTCCCCTTAGGCAACGGCCGCCTCGGCATGATGCCCGACGGAGGCATAGAAAAAGAAACCATCGTACTCAACGAAATATCCATGTGGTCGGGCGGCAGGCAGGAAACCGGCAACCCCTACGCCATCTATGCCCTGCCCGCGATAAGGCGGCTGCTCTTCCAGGGCCGCAACGACGAAGCCCAGGAACTGATGTACCAATCCTTCGTATGTAAAGGAGAAGGCAGCGGACAGGGCAGCGGCGCAAACGTCCCCTACGGCTCCTACCAGCTACTGGGCAACCTCACGCTCCACTATACCTATCCTGCCGGCGCCCCTTCCCCCCTGTCTTCATACCGCCGCGAATTAAACCTCCATAACGCCCTGTCTACCGTTACCTTCTGGAAAGGAGACGTCAGCTACGAGCGCGAGATGTTCACCTCCTTTGCCGGCGACCTGGGCGTCGTCCACCTGACAGCCAGCGCCGGTGAATCCATCCACTTCCGCCTGGGCCTCAACCGCCCCGAACGCTGTGAAGTAACAGCCAGCGGTAACGACCTGATCATGCGCGGGCAACTAACCAACGGAACCAACGGGAACGGAGTCCGCTACACAGCCTGCACCCGCGTACTGTTACCCCAGGGAGGCAAAATAGAGCAAACCGGCACCACCCTTTCCATTACCGGCGCCACCGAAGCCTTGCTGTTGGTAAGCATGGCAACCGATTATTTCGGCCAGGATGCCGAAACCGCCGCAATGTCTAAAATAACAGCTTCGGAACAAAAAGACTACGCCACATTAAAGCAGGAACACCTCACCGAATACCAAAAGATGTTCGGCCGCGTAAACCTCGATTTAGGCTGGTCCGAAAGAGCCACTCTCCCCATCAATGAACGCCTGCACGCCTTCCGGAAAGATAAGGACGACCCGGCCTTGGCTGCCCTCTATTTTCAATACGGACGCTACCTGTTGATATCCTCCACCCGCCCCGGTTTATTGCCCCCCAACCTGCAAGGCCTCTGGGCAAACACCCTCCAAACACCCTGGAACGGCGACTATCACCTGAACATCAATCTGCAAATGAACCATTGGCCCGCCGAAATAACAAACCTCTCCGAACTTCACCTCCCCCTGATTGAATGGACCAAACAGCAGGTACCCAGCGGCGAACAGACAGCCAGCCTGTTCTACAACGCCCGTGGCTGGGTAACTCATATCCTGGGAAACGTATGGGAGTTTACAGCCCCCGGCGAACACCCTTCCTGGGGAGCCACCAATACGTCGGCAGCCTGGCTGTGCGCCCACCTGTACCAGCATTATCTCTATACATTAGATAAAAGCTACCTGCAGGAAATCTACCCCGTAATGAAGGGAGCCTCCCTTTTCTTCGTAGATATGCTGGTAGAAGACCCGCGAAGCAACTACCTGGTAACCGCCCCCACCACCTCGCCCGAAAACGCCTTCAGGCTGAATGGTAAAAACGTAAATATCTGTGCCGGCTCTACAATGGACAACCAGATAGTCCGTGAGCTATTCACCAATACAATAGAAGCCGCAACAATTCTGGGTACAGACCCCGAATTGACCGAAGAACTTACCAGCAAACGAAGCAGACTAATGCCAACAACCATAGCGCCCGACGGCCGTATCATGGAATGGCTGGAGCCTTTTGAAGAGGCGGAACTACATCATCGCCACGTATCGCACCTGTATGGATTGCATCCGGGAAATGAAATTTCCATCAGCAAAACGCCTGCCCTGGCAGAAGCCGCCCGCAAATCCCTTGAAGCGCGTGGCGACCTGAGTACCGGTTGGTCGATGGCTTGGAAGATTAACTTTTGGGCGCGCCTGCACGATGGCGACCATGCCTTTAAGCTGCTCGGAGACTTGTTGACTCCCGTCGTCGGTTCAACCGGAGATATGCCGGGTGGCGGAGGGAGTTATCCCAATCTGTTCTGCGCCCATCCCCCCTTCCAGATTGATGGCAACTTTGGCGCCACGGCAGGTATTGCAGAGATGCTTTTACAAAGCCAGACGGGAGTTATCGAATTTCTTCCCGCCCTTCCCTCTGCATGGAAAGACGGAAACTTCGAAGGGCTGCGCGTGCGTGGCGGCGGTATCGTTTCGGCCCGTTGGAAGAATGTTCAATTAACAGAAGCATCGCTCAAAACGCCCCATGCAGGTACATTTAATATCAAATTGCCCGCAAATTCATTGAATCTGGATGTGAAGCTGAACCAAAAGCGATTGTCGCTACCGGTATCGGATGGCATATTATCTGTTGAAATGAAAGAGGGAGACGAGTTAATGCTTCAATTATAAAAAAGAAAAGGTTGTCATCACGACAACCAATCTTCATTGCTAACCTTAAATCTAATACCATGAAAAACACAGTGCAAATATAAGGGTTTTATGTTATGCAGCATAATTATTCGGCATAAAATTGTTTTGATTAACAATATTTAGCGAAAACAGGGAGTAGGATTACTTACTTCGTTTGCCTGAAGTAATTCTCTACCTGTTCAAACGTGGTATCTTTTAGTATCACTCTTTTGTCTTTATCTAACAGGTATAAAGTGGGGATTGCCTTTAAGTCATATATCTCTTCGTTTTGTACCTTAGCGCCTTTATCGTAAGCGTTTATCCATTCGCCGGGAACTTGCGTCAGGTACATGTTCCATTCGGCCAGGTCTTCGTCGGGATAAACGGCTACTATCGTTAACCTTTTTTCCTGCATCAGGTAATTGACGCTCAATGAAGACGTCAATTGTTCCATAATCTCTTTACAGGTATGACAGCCCGGATTATAAAAAAAGAGAAGCGTGTAATCCGACCGGATCGCATAGAGCGTCTCGTTTTTGCCGTTAGCCAGCGTGTAGGTAAAATCAGTGGCTTTTTCTCCAACCTGGTTTTTCCGTACCAGTTCCAACAGATGGGCCGGACGTATCTTTTCAGTTACGACCGGAGAAGCGAGCATCGCCTCAAGTACGGGAATATATAGTTCGTCGTTACGCATGGGAGAATTGGGATCGTATAAGTATTTCTCATACAGATTTGTGAAATACGTAAACATGGCCGAATCAACAGCTGCTTTTTTCAACATATCTTTTATAGCGGCAGACGATACGGCATCCGAAACAAGAAAAAGCACATCAATGTAATCAACCAAAGCCTGTTCGGTTATTTGCGGCAGATGTATATAAGCCGTGTCGGCAAAATCGAAATTATCCCAATAATGTTTGGCAAGATAGTTAGCCCTGTCTGTATGCTCTACAATCATACTTGGAATATTTACCATCTGAAATGCAACCTTTTCAGTAGTTGTATTTTTGCTCTGTTGCCCGTTACAATTCAAGAATACGAACAAAGACAAAGAAAGAAAGATATACTTCATGCTGTTATATTTTATTCAATAAGACAAATATACACATTTTATATTATCGTAAGGTTTTATCTATTTTTTACTTTTATGAAATAGCCATTTGATACCGTTTGTTTTTTAGTTATTTTTGCCTTTGTATTTCGCATTTTGAAATTTAATGATCGATCAACCCACTATAGACCGTATATTGGATGCTGCGAATATTGTAGATGTAGTGTCTGAATTTGTTACCCTGCGCCGGCGTGGGGTTAATTATGTTGGGTTATGCCCTTTTCATCAGGATAAGTCGCCATCGTTTTATGTTTCTCCGGCAAAGAATATTTGTAAATGTTTTGCTTGTGGGGAGGGAGGAACAGCCGTGCATTTTATTATGAAGCACGAACAACTGGATTATTTTGATGCGCTTCGGTTCCTGGCTAAGAAATATCATATTGATATACAGGAGCGGGAACTGACGGACGAAGAGAAGCAAGTACGCAGCGACCGTGAAAGTATGCTGATTGTTAATAATTGGGCTCAAAAGTATTTTATCACACAATTACACGAACATGCAGACGGCGCAAATATCGGATTGCGTTATTTTAAAGAAAGAGGCTTCAGAGACGATATCATCAGTAAATTCTGCTTAGGATACAGCCTGGATGAGCGGGATGCTCTCTATAAAGCGGCTATACAGGCAGGTTATAGAAAAGAGTTTCTGGAGAAAACCGGATTGGTTATAACCTATGAAAACGGTTCGGTAAGCGACCGGTTCCGCGGGCGTGTGATGTTTCCGGTTCATTCCCTGAGCGGGAAAGTGGTTGCTTTTGGCGGGCGTGTACTGAAAAAGGATGAGAAAACAGCCAAATATGTTAATTCGCCGGAAAGTGAGATTTATCATAAGAGTAATGAACTGTATGGTATTTTCTTTGCTAAACAAGCGATTGTAAAGGTAGATAAATGTTATTTGGTAGAGGGATACACAGATGTGATATCCATGCACCAGGCAGGAATTGAAAATGTAGTAGCCTCGTCGGGCACTGCTTTGACACAACCGCAGATCAGGTTGATTCATCGTTTTACCGAGAATATAACGGTTCTGTATGATGGAGACGCTGCCGGTATAAAAGCAGCTCTGAGGGGGATTGACTTATTGCTTGACGAGGGATTAAATGTAAAAGTAGTATTGCTTCCCGATGGAGAAGACCCTGATTCATTCGCCCGGAAACATAATTCGAGCCGGTTTATTGATTTTATAAAAGAAAATGAGACGGATTTTATCCGTTTTAAAACGCGGCTGTTGCTGGATGAGGCAGGCGATGACCCGGTAAAACGATCGTCATTAATAACGGATATTATCCGTACGGTAGCCATTATTCCGGATAATATTGCGCGTACCTTATATATAAGGGAATGTAGCGGGATGATGGAAATTGATGAACGGCTTTTATTAAATGAAGTAAATAAGATCCGTTTACGAAATAATGAAAAACAGCCAACAGCCCCGGTGATAGAAACAGCCCCGGCAGCAGCGCCACAACCGCCGGATGCCAAACCGCCGGAGCATTCTCCCTTTGAAGGACTGGAGTTGGCCCTGCTTCGTTATGTCGTACGATATGGAGAGAAGATATTGTATGAATATGAATATGAAGAAACCAATGAAAAAGTAATCATCCGGGTGGCTGAATATATCCGTTCCGAACTCAAAGAAGATGATATGCCTTTTATAAACCCGCTTTATCGGAAGATGCTGGATGAAGCGGATGCCTCCTGCCGGGAGGATAATTTTGTTGCCTCCCGTTATTTCCTGGCGCATCAGGATGCGTCGGTGAGCCAGTTGGCTGCCGATTTGATAAGTGAGAAATACCAGCTCAGTAAATACCATGCAAAATTCCAGGAGATAAAAAAAGAAGAAGATTCGCTCCATCAGATGATATCGCATGATGTATTTGGTTTTAAAGAAGCCTATATTCGTAAACAAATAAATGAGATTGGCTTAAAAATAAAGGAATTACAGAAGACGGCTGATTTAGGGCAGGTAGTAACCCTGATGAAAGAGCAAGATGAACTAAATGAAATAAAGAAGGCGCTTAACAAAAGAATAGGAGAGCGCATCATATTAAAAATGTAATAAAAAACGGCGTATGTATTTTTTAGAAGCAGAAGATGTGGTTAAACAATTTTCCGGGCATTTAGCCTTGAATAAAGTAAGTATTCAGGTGCCGCCGGGAAAAATATTCGGGCTGCTTGGCCCTAACGGGGCAGGAAAAACCACACTCCTTCGTATTATCAATCGTATTACAGCTCCCGATAGTGGAAGTATTCGTTTTAATGGCTTGGAGTCGAAGCCGGAGGATGTTTTCCGTATCGGATATATGCCCGAAGAAAGGGGCTTATATAAAAAAATGAAAGTAGGAGAGCAGGCTATTTATCTGGCGCGTTTAAAGGGATTATCGTATCCGGAAGCTAAAAAGCGTCTGACGAAGTGGTTCGACAAGTTTGAAATCACCTCCTGGTGGAACCGTAAACTGGAAGAACTCTCTAAAGGGATGCAACAGAAGATACAGTTTATTATCACGGTCATTCATGAACCGGAATTATTAATATTTGACGAACCATTCAGCGGTTTTGACCCTGTAAATGCAGACCGTGTGAAACAAGAAATATTGGAGTTGAAATATTTGGGCCATACCATCATCTTCTCAACGCATAATATGGCGTCGGTAGAAGAAATATGTGACGGGATAGCTTTAATAGACCGTTCGAAGGTAGTACTTTCCGGTGAAGTAAATGAAATACGAAACCGTTTTAAGTCAAATATATTAAACGTGTCGCTTCGTTGGGAAGGAGGCATATTCAGCATTGATTCAAATTATTATACGGTTTTGAGCGCGAAGGCTCAAGCCGGCGAAATAAAAATGCGCATACGGAAAAATCCGGGAGCTGGTAATTCGGAAATAATAACAGAGTTGAGCGGGGCGCATGAAATAATGTCTTTTGCCGAAGAATTGCCTTCTATGAATGATATCTTTATTAACACCGTTTCAGGTACTAATTCTACACAAATATGAATAAGATAGGAATTATTATAAGAAGAGAGTATTTAAGGCGTGTAAGTAAAAAATCATTTTTACTGGTTACGTTTCTGATGCCTTTTATGGTTGCGGCCCTGGTCTTTGTGCCTTTGTGGCTGTCTTCCATCCGGAGTGATGAAGTAAAGACGGTAGCCGTTATGGATACAACAGGCAAATATGTTTCCTTATTTGAAGATACGGGAAATTTTCGATTTATAAATAGCGATAAATCACTGAATGATTATCGGAACAGTGATAATAAGGAAATATTTGCTTTCCTGAATATCACAGGCGATTTGCTCCAAAATCCGAAAGCAGCGACCCTTTATTCCGAAAAACAGATTCCCGGAGAACTAAGCCGCCTTGTGAACCAAACATTGGAAAGAGTATTGGAGGAAGAAAAACTTACGTCATTCAATATTCCAAACCTGCGAGAGATCATAAATGAAAGTAAGGTTGATTTCAGTGTGCAAACCATTAAGTGGGGCGCCGATGGAAGTGAGAACACCTCATCTGCCATGGTAGCCTCTGTTCTTGGTATGATATTTACCTTAGTTGTCTATATGTTTATTGTTGCGTATGGCTCGATGGTGATGCAAGGGGTGATGGAAGAAAAAACGAACCGGATCGTTGAACTGATGATTTCTTCGGTGCGCCCTTTTGATTTGATGATGGGGAAAATCATAGGTATTGCCTTTGTCGGGCTGACCCAACTATTTCTTTGGGGGATAATGACGTCTGCTTTAGTAGCAGGAGGAACCTTTCTACTGGGAGGCGGAGCAACAGATACTTCGAATGTACAACAGGGCATGTCAATGGCACAGGGCGGTATGTTGATGCAGCCCGGTGTGAATATGGCTGCCATGCAAGAGGTAAACGAGTGGTTGGGTATTATCCATTCGATTAACTTTGTTGAAATCGGAATTTTCTTTATTCTTTATTTCATCGGAGGATACTTATTATATGCCGCTATTTTTGCGGCTATAGGCTCAGCTATCAACCAGCAGGAAGATTCGAACCAGTTTATTGCGCCGGTTATGGTGTTTATGGTTTTTGCCTTGTATGCCGGTATATACAGTATAGACAATCCCGATGGACCTTTGGCTTTCTGGTGTTCTATGATACCCTTCACTTCTCCGGTTGTAATGATGGTGCGCCTCCCTTATGATGTACCTGTATGGGAACTGCTTGTATCGGTAGCTCTCTTGTTTGCCACGGCTTTGGCAATTACCTGGCTTTCGGCTAAGATTTATCGTGTAGGTATCCTTATGTATGGTAAAAAGCCGAGTATAAAAGAAATGATTAAATGGGTGAAATATTAAGAAGAAGCGAGCTGAAGATTAATGTCTTCGATATACGATAATATGGCCTCTTTTCCTTCTTTCTTTTCGGCCGATGAAACAAATATGGGGGGAAGTTCCTCCCATATTTCCAATAATTTGTCCTGATATACCTTTATGTTTTCCTGTAGCCGCCCTTTTCCCACCTTATCTGTTTTAGTGAATATAATAGAAAAAGGGATATCATTTTCGCCTAACCATTCCATGAATTCCAAATCAATCTTTTGCGGAGCATGGCGGCAGTCAAGCAATACAAAAAGATTGGTAAGCTGTTCGCGCTCCAGAATATAGTCTTCTATAATATGGCGGATTTTTTCTTTACCTTCCTTTCCCCGCTGCGCATACCCATATCCGGGCAAGTCTACCAGATACCACTTCTGATTGATGATAAAATGATTGATCAATTGTGTCTTACCCGGCCGCTGAGAAGTTAGAGCCAATCCCTTTTTGTTTGTCAACATATTAATTAAAGACGATTTGCCTACATTACTTCGCCCTATAAAAGCATATTCCGGTACATTCCCTTCAGGACACTTTTTTACATCCGTATTGCTAATAACAAATTCAGCGCTTTTGATTTCCATATTCTTTACCTCCATTACTATTTAACCACAATCCCACAAACGTAATGCCGCCATTAATCATTAACATTTCATAGCTGAAAACATATCCGGTATACGACCGTATCACGTAATCGATAGTGAAACAAATCAGCGGCGAGACGATACATATATAAGGCACATATTTGTCGCAAGGTTTCCTTCTGGTGAAAAGCCCGAATAAGAATAATCCTAATAATGGGCCATATGTATAAGATGCGATCATATAAATAGCATCAATAACACTCCGGCTATTAAGTGCTTTGAATATTAATATGATGACGACAAATAAGACAGATATCATTAAATGTATGTTAAGCCGGATGCGTTTTGCTTTTTCCGCCTCTTTCTTTTCAACACCCAAAATGTCAACACAAAAAGAGGTTGTAAGCGCCGTTAATGCCGAATCGGCGCTACTGAATGCTGCAGCAATAATGCCGACAGTAAAGAATATCAGGATAGAATTTCCCAATATACCGGACGTACAGAACATAGGCAGGATGTCGTCATTTAAAGCAGGCAATGAAATGTTTTGCCGGGCGGCAAAGGTAAGAAGTAATGCGCCTAAAGAAAGAAACAGGAAATTAACCGGCGTAAAAGCAAATCCATAGGTATACATATTCTTTTGTGCATCCTTTAAACTTTTGCAGGATAAATTCTTTTGCATCATATCCTGATCCAACCCGGTCATAACAATGGTGATAAATATCCCACTGAAAAATTGCTTAACAAAATGCTGTGTACTATGCCAGTCGTTAAATTCAAAGATGCGGTAATGCGGGCTGCCTGCCAACGTTTGTACCATACCATTAAAAGAAAGTCCCATAGCGTCTTTCACTTGCCAGATAATAACAATCAACATGGCAATCAGGCAGATGGCTTGTAATGTATCTGTCCATATAATCGTTTTAATGCCGCTGCGACAGGTATACAGCCACACTAACGCAATACTTAAAATCGTTGTTGCCCAAAAAGGAATATTCCAAGCGCCAAAAACGTAGGTTTGAAGAATGAGGACTACCAGATAGAGCCGTGCAGCAGCGCCTACTATTTTAGAAAGTAGAAAAAAGGAAGCACCGGTTTGGTAACTTCTTCTCCCAATACGTGTTTCAAGATATGAATAGATAGAGGTGAGTTGTAATTTATAATAGAGCGGAAGCAATACTTTTGCAATCAGGATATAGCCGAAGAAAAAACCCAAAACAGTTTGCATATACGTCATATTGATACTGCGCACCATCCCTGGAACCGAAACGAAAGTGACGCCCGAAAGAGAAGTCCCAATCATTCCAATCGATACGATAAACCAGGGAGACTGGCGATTACCTAAAAAGAATGCATCATTTCCGCTGTTTTTTCTTCCGGTGAAATAGGATATTAATAGTAATATGCCAAAATAGGCGGCGATGATACATAAGATAAAATAACTGCTCATACCGTTTGTTACTTATCAAAATGGCAACAAATATAGCAAAAACAAAAAAAACTTACTTCCTTTCTCCTTAAATTAACGTGAGTTCGATATAATATTTAGAACAAGCAAAGTTGTTTATCATCTATAAAATCGACCTTAATAGATGGTTTTTTAGGCAAAAAGCTATAAGCTAATAGTCCCGCTATCAGATTTGTAATAAAATTTGCAAAACATCTGTGGCGGGTATGCTCTATCTGGCAGATGTTTTTGAGTTCATCGTTCACGGATTCAATGACGGCTCTTTTTCTAAGCATCACTCTGTCTTGTAATGGTAGTTCTCCCCCTTTCATATTGTTCCTCATTTTAGCGACAAAATGAATTCCATCAACAAATAGTATATCTGCTAGTTTCTGTGATATATACCCTCTATCGGCGTAAAGTTTGCCTGAGACATTGTGGATGAAACTTTCCATTGAAAGCGGTTGGCGGTCATCCACGTTGCCTTGAGTGATCACAAAGCTAAGGATTTCTCCTTTGTCATTGATAATGATATGAAGCTTGAAGCCAAAGAACCAGCCTAAGGTGCTTTTGCCTTTAGTGGCAATACCATCAAATACTTGATGTTGATGTTCCCGTTTGATATGACAAACTTTCAAGGCGGTTGAATCGATAAAACTGATGCCGGTACATTTACCCATACGACATGTTTTGAGGAATATAACCAAAGGCAAAAGTACTTGCTGTTGCAACTCTACAAAGCGATTGTAGGATACCAGCAGTGGAAATGAATCTTTCATGTGTTGACAAACATAAAATAGGTAAAATGCTTTCAGATGACGCATTCCGCTTAAGTGAAAGGTAATTAATATTGTCATCACTTCGCTATTGGACAGGCGATTAGGCTTATTTCTGTGCTTTTTACCCGTATCTTCATTCAAAAAGTGTTTTTTGAAGGTCACATCAAATTCTTTTGAAAATTCATCGCTTAAATAGAATATTTCCGTAACTTCGTTAGATGTTAGCATGGTAGTAAAAATTGGTTATTTATTTGTAATTCAACGCTATAAATATAGCTGTTTTTTGCTATCCATGCTAGTTTTTTACCCGTTTTCTTATATCGAACTCACGTTATATTAGCTATAAAACAGCGTATTACACTTGTCGCGAATCTAAGAACACGCATCTGTTCTATCTTTTTATTCGGTGGGAAACTTGAGTATATATTGATATGCAAATAAAATGTGTCATTACAGATGATGAACCCGTAGCAAGAAAAGGGTTGCGGGGATATATCGGGAAAATAGATTTCCTGACATTGGTTGGAGAGTGCGAAGATGCTATTCAGCTAAACACCCTGCTCAAAACGCAACCGGTGGATCTTATCTTCCTTGATATTGAAATGCCGGAGATGACAGGACTGGAATTGCTGTCGAATCTGACCAAACCGCCAAAAGTGATTATTATTTCCGCTTATGAGCAATATGCCCTGTCAGGGTATGAGTTTGATGTAGTGGATTATCTGTTGAAACCGGTATCTTTCGATCGCTTCCTGAAATCAGTCAACAGGGTTCATGATCTGATGCAAAAGGAACAAAAAGAGGGAGATGATTACATATTTGTGAAGAGCGACAAGCAATTAAAAAAGATACTGTTCAAAGATATCCTCTTTATCCAAAGTATGGAAAATTATGTTATTATCCATACGCTTACGTCCAAAGAAATAGTATATACAACTTTAAAACAAATACAACAATCTCTTTCCTATACCACTTTTTTGCAGGTTCATCGTTCGTATATCGTAAACATGAACCAAATAAAAGCCATCGATGGCAACCAACTAAATATTAATGGACACAAAATCCCAATAGCCCGTAATTTACGTGAAGATGTATTGAATACAATACTTAATAATCGTTTGATAACAAGGACTTAGGTGTATAATAAAACTTAGAATCTCAAAACAAAATTATATAGATTCTACCATTCATCAAGAAAAAGGCACCATTGATCTAAAACAATAATAGAATACTGTATCGAAAAGTAGTTTTGCGCTATAATTATGAAATTTACAGTATAAAATGAAAAATTTGGAACTAACTAAAAAGCGTATATATCGACTGCTAAAACACCCTTTTCAGATTGATAAGGCAGTAGTAGAGGATATGACTTCTGCATATTTGGAGTTTGTCGAAGATTTATTCACTTATCTGAATGAACGAAAAGACAATAAGGACATAGTCCGCAAACTACATACAACGATGTGAGTAAACTCCCAAAATTAAGTACCCGCACGCTTCAAGATTGGCGGGATAACGGAGTTATCAGTTACATACAAATATCAGGTAAAGTTCTTTATCGACAGTCCGACATTCTGAAATTGTTAGAAGACAATTTCGAGGAATCATGGCAAGGAAAATAATCTAATTAAAGGGAAAGCGAGTTTTAATGCTCGCTTTTCTTAATTAAAAAAGTAAAAGAGTATGAGAAATCACAAAATTTACTACTTTTGTCTTATCCTTTAAGCGTATGCACGACGGTGTAAAACAGTGAAGTATCCTCATGGCTAAATCATGGGACTTACATCAAGATGAATTTATAACTTATTGATATACTGGTTGGTTTTGTAGAGTTCAGAACCCCAGGCAGATCACTTAGGGTAAATGTACCTAAGTACATACAAGGATAAAAGCCTCTTGAATTATCGGTTTAAGAGGCTTTTTTAATTATCATCTGTTCTTCTTCCCTTTTTTAGCTGCATCCATTTGGCGGGTTGTTATTATTTACCCGACGCCTTATAGGCAAGGGCATACATGCGCATCTGTTTTATCATGGATGTCAATCCGTTAGAGCGGATGGGCGTGATGTGTTGTTTCAGTCCTGTTTTATCGATGAAGTAGAGTTCGGCATCCAGTATCTCCTGTGGCGTATGGCCGGACAAGACGTCTATCAGAAGGGCGACAATCCCTCTTACTATCACTGCGTCGCTTTCTCCTTCAAAGAAGAGACGGCCCTCTTTATACTCCGCATGCAGCCATACACGGCTTTGGCAACCTTCTATCAGGTTACTCTCCGTTTTGTGTTTTTCATCCAGTGGCGGCAAGGTGTTTCCCTTATCGATCAGCAGGCTATACTTATCCACCCAGTCGTCGAATACGCCGAACTCTTCTATTATATCATCTTGTAATTCATTAATTGATTGTATCATAAGGCTTGTTCTTTATAAATAACTTCCAAAATGGTTTGTCCAACGCCCTTCAATGTTTCTTTGTCGATATTATCCATCGTGTCTTTATGTGTGTGCCAGTAATCGGCAAAGCCGTGCACGTTTTCATGGTCGTAATTAATAATATCTATGGAAGGGATGCCCCGCCCTTCAATAACAAATTGATGATCGTCGAGAATGCCTCCCACATCTGCATTAATAAAGAACTTACCGTACCCCAGACTCCGCGCCGTGCTCCACACCTTCTCCACGATACGGGCTGCGTAGCGCATGGAGGTGTGTTCTTTATAGAAGGAAGCATGACGGGCGCCCACCATATCAAGCAGAATACCATATTCGGCCCGGTAGCCGGGCTTATGCGGGTTCTTTGCCCAGAATTGTGAGCCCAGACACCATGAATTGGGCGTATAGTTGGTAGACTTCTCAAACTCGGGCACACCGTAATCTTCTGCATCAAAGAAAATGATATCGACGCCTGCTTCCGGCGCCTGCCGGCTGAGTTGACGGGCGATTTCTAATAGCACTCCTACTCCGCTTGCTCCGTCGTCTGCCCCGTCAATGGGGGTATGCTGTTTGGCGGGGTCGACTTCCTGGTCGGCATAAGGGCGGGTATCCCAATGGGCAAAAAGAAGAATACGCTTTTTCTTGTCCGGATTGTACGAGCCGATGATGTTCCGGCACAGAAGCTTGCTCCCGTTATAGGCAGTGAGCGTCATCTCCTGTACGTATACTTCGGCGGCAAAACGCTTCAGTTCGGCAATCAGGTAGTCTCCGCAAAGTTGATGTTCTTTTGTGTTGGGCACCCGCGGACCGAAATTTACCTGCTTTTCTATATACACATAGGCACTATCTGCATTGAAACGGGGCGTTGAAACAGGCTGACCGTTTGTAACGACCAACGGGTCAACGGAGCCCTTATTCCCGCAAGAGAGCAGGATGCAGGCTAATATAACAGGAAAAACTTTTGCTTTATTCATACCATAATCCTAATAAACGATACAAACGTACGCAAAATACTTTGTATCTCTTAAGGGTTGTTTAAATTTTATTGCCTGCTACGTTTGCGCCCGGTTGCTGGTTAAGTGTAATAATTCAGAAGATATACTTTTTTGACGATATGCCATGTGTCGGGAAAGATGGTCTGCGGGTTGGCATTTTGTCAGTGTTATTATAGGCCGGATTTAGGGAAGTAAGACGATTTGGGCAAGGTTTAGGTGAGGAGCGGACAGGGGGCGGATCAGGCTGGGATTAACCAACAGTAAATCAAATTCCATTGTTTCAAGAATGTTCCATACCGGTAGCCAATAGATACCGGTGCTTTCCATGGCAAGCCGCGTTACCCCATTACTCTACCGTAGCACTGTCCGGCATAAACTGCACAAAAGACACTATCTTTATGCACATCAAATCCACAGGTTTTTTATATCTATGCCGTTTTAATCGATGGACCACTTACTTACACATTTTTAGGCACCTGTGTGTGAATGAAATTTATCTTGTATATTTGCAGAAAACAAGTCGGTAGGGCAAAAGAGTATTCGTTTATGTTAGACAAAAAGAATCCATTAAATGATATAGCCATGAAGAAGTTAACAATTTTATTTTCTACCCTTACATTATGTATCACTATGAGTTGTAACGAAAACAATCGCAAAAATGCGCAACAGGAAGCCGGTGAAGCCGTTCCGTCCGCCGAGGGTGGCAGCGTTTTAAGCCGGGAAGAAATCCAGTCGCGCCCGTTTCAGGAGCTGTTCAGCCCGATAGAAGCCAAAGACATTCCGGGCGATGTATTTACGCATATAGGTACGGATTATACCGTAATCACAGCCGGCAATCCGGCGCATTACAATTCGATGGTCGCAAGTTGGGGTGGCTGGGGAATCTTGTTCAACCGGCCGTCTACCTGGTGTTTCCTCCGTTCGAGCCGTTACACCCTCGAACTGATTCGCAAAGAACAGGCCTACACCATGACTTATTTCGACGACGCCTATAAGGAAGACATCCTCCTTTTCGGCACGAAATCCGGGCGCGACACCGACAAAATGAAAGAAAGCAAACTCACCTCCGTACAAACGCCCGCCGGTAATATGACGTACAAGGAAGCCCGTCTTATCCTGGAATGTAAATTAGTAGAAGTAACAACCGTATCGCCCGGCGATTTCCATACCGACGAAGGCCGCCAATTCATCACAGACGCCCATGCCGAAACCAACGACTACCACAAAATAGTCTTTGGCGAAATAACCTCCGTCTGGCTTCGTAAATGATTTTCCATTGCAACCAGGTTGCAATGGAAAGGCTGTACTTTTGCATCATTAATTTTATAGTTCAAGAAGATGATACGTACAGCCTTCATGCATAAACAGAACATACAGCCATACCTGCCTGCCGCCGCCAGCCTCGCTATGTTACTTGCCGGTATGGCGGCCGACGGTTTTTTCACGTTTGCATTTTTCACCGGATACGTACGGCTTGTGTGGTATATCGTTGCCTATTTGCCGGTTGGTTTGCCCGTTATCAAAGAATGTGGGGAAGCTTTGCGGGAGAAGGAGTTTTTTACTGAATTTACCTTGATGATGCTGGCTACGGTAGGGGCGTTTGCTATTGGGCAATATCCCGAAGGCGTTGCCGTAATGCTGTTTTACGCTGTTGGCGAGTTGTTTCAAGGCGCAGCGGTTAGCAAGGCGAAAGGCGATATCAAGGCGCTGCTCGACGTACGGCCCGATATTGCTAACGTGATAACAAACGGTAACATATACCGTATGAAGCCCGAAGAGGTACGAATCGGCGAGATAATACAGGTAAAGGCAGGCGAAAAAGTTCCTTTAGACGGCGAACTGTTAAGCCTCGAAAGCAGCTTCGACACGGCTGCGCTCACGGGCGAAAGTAAACCGAAAACCATCAGGCAGGGCGAACAGGTATTGGCAGGAATGCTCAACGTGGGCAAAGTGACAGAGGTCAGGGTTACGCGGATGTATGCCGACAGTTCCCTGTCCCGGATATTGGATATGGTGCAGCATGCCACCGCCCGCAAGGCAAAGACGGAATTGCTTATCCGGAAATTCGCAAAGATATATACGCCCGTTGTTTTCTGTCTGGCGGTGGCGTTGGTGGTAATCCCCTGTTTTTTCGTCCGCGACTATCAATTTTCAACGTGGCTATACAGGGCTTTGGTTTTCCTGGTTATTTCCTGCCCGTGCGCATTGGTTGTTTCCATTCCCCTGGGTTATTTCGGCGGGATAGGAGCCGCTTCCAAAAACGGGATCCTGTTCAAGGGTTCAAGCTACCTGGATTTGATAACTAAAATCAATACGGTAGTTATGGACAAGACCGGGACACTGACCCGGGGCGTTTTTCGCGTGCAGCAAATCGTAACCGCCAATGGTATGGACAAGCGCGAATTTATGCAAATCCTCGCCGCACTGGAAAGCCAGTCTACACACCCGGTAGCCAAGGCCATTGCAGCATACGAAAAGACAGCAACAAAAGCGTACCGGGCAAGCGATGTGGAGGAGATTTCGGGGTACGGACTGAAAGGGAATGCAGGCGGCTACGAAATGCTGGCGGGCAATACGCAATTGTTGAAGAAGTTTGGTGTTTCATATGATAGTGCCATCGACGATATTGTTGAAAGCATCGTTGTAGTGGCCATCAACAATCAATATGCAGGATACGTTCTGATAGCCGATGAAATCAAGGAAGATGCACGGCAGGCGATTGGGCAAATGCATGCATGCGGGATTAGCCAAACCGTTATGTTGAGCGGCGATAAGGACTCCATTACGCAAAAAGTGGCTCAGGCCGTCGGGGTAGACAGGGCCTTGGGCGGTTTATTGCCCGAAGATAAAGTAAGGATAATAGAAGAAATAAAAAGCGACAAGAGGCGCACCGTTGCTTTCGCAGGCGATGGCATAAATGATGCGCCGGCGCTGGCCTTGAGTGATATAGGCATTGCAATGGGGGCCATGGGCAGCGACGCCGCCATCGAAACGGCCGACGTGGTGATACAAACCGACCAGCCCTCGAAAATAGCAACCGCCATAAAAATAGGATGGGCAACGAAGCGCATCGTAATTCAGAATATCTCCTTGTCGTTCGGCGTAAAGGCGGCTGTGCTGGCTTTGGGCGCGGGAGGGCTGGCCACCATGTGGGAAGCTGTATTTGCCGATGTGGGTGTGGCTTTGCTGGCCATCCTGAACGCAACGAGGATACAAAAGAAAAGATTCTAAAGATACTTCGCCAACACCTGTATCCCTCTTTCGAGGTCTTCCCTGGAGAGCGAGGCGTACCCTAAACGGAGTCCCTGTATGGGTTCGGCGAAACTGAACCTGTCGGGGGTGTAGAACGCTACCCGTTTCCGGCCGGCCAGCTCCTTCAACTTATACAGGTCAACCGGTTCTACCGGCTGTATCCAGAAGGCTAATCCGCCATCCGGCTTCCTGTAGGTTACTTTGTCTTTCAGGTAGTGGTCGAGCAGGGAAGCGAAGAAATCCCTCTTCCCGGCATACAGGCTTACCATTCTTTTCTTGTGCCGGCTCACGTGGCCTCCGTTTATCAGTTCCAGTATCGCCTGCTCCATGATGCTGTCTCCCTGCGTATCGATAATGCGCCGCAGGGCGCCCGCCTGCTCGATGAAGGCGGTTGAGCTGTAGAGGTAGCCGATACGGATGGCCGGCGCTATCAGTTTGCTGAGCGTACCGATGTAAATATAGTTGTGCACTCCTTCGTAGGCAGCGACCGGCATCACGGGGCGTTGCCCGAAATGATATTCGTTATCGTAATCGTCTTCTATAATGGTGAACCGGTAGGTGTTGGACAATTCAATCAGCTTCAGGCGGCGGGCGAGGCTTAGCGTAACCGTGGTGGGATACTGGTGGTGGGGCGAGAGGTGCAGGGCTTTTACCGGATACCGGGCCAAGGCTTGCTGCACTTCGCTTAGCAGGATGCCTTCGTTGTCTACGGCTATGGGGACGAGGGTGGCCCCGGCATGAAGATAGGTTTCCCAGGCCGGTTTGAATCCCGGATTCTCCACCAGCACCACGTCGCCTTGCCGCAGCAGGGAGCGGGCCGTCAGGTAAAAGGCCATCTGGCTTCCGCGGGTGATGCAGATTTGCCGGGCCGAGGTATTCATGCTACGGTTATGGTTGATCATCTTCGAGATGGCTTCGCGCAGGCGGATGTCGCCAAACTCGCTGGCGCGGTCCATTATCCAGCCTGCCTTGCGGGCGAATATCCGGCGGTACGACCGGGCCAGTTCATTGATAGGTGCGCAGGAGGTGTCGGGCAGGCCGTCGTCGAAAAAGATGCAGTCGCCCTTGCCCGTTTCCGGGGCATGCGGGGGTTCGGCCGGGTGGTTCCTGTGCGAGGGGATGAGGGAGGGAAGCTGGTCGGACACATAGCTCCCTTTACGCTCCGAGGCAGCAAGCCAGCCTTCGGACAGGAGGACGTCGAAGGCCTGCACCACCGTATTGCGGTTTACCTTCAGCAGGGAGGCGATTTGCCGCGTTCCGGGCAGGGCTTCGCCTCGCTTCAGGGTGCCGTTTTTGATATACGAGATAATCGCGTCGGCAATCTGTACGTAAACGGGACGGGCGAGGCTTTTATCTACCGCTAACTGAATGAACCAGGGTCTTAGCATGACTGGACTATTTGTATTTATTCAAACTGGCACGCAAATATAGGCCAAACGTATCATACTTTTGCCCCCTGTTACCAACTAAATACATCAACACAATGCAAACAGAACAGACAAAACAACAGTATGAGCTGAACAAGAACCTGGCCCAGATGCTGAAGGGCGGCGTAATTATGGACGTTTCGTCGCCCGAACAGGCGCGTATAGCCGAAGATGCAGGCGCCGCCGCCGTGATGGCGCTCGAAAGGATCCCGGCCGATATCCGCGCGGCCGGGGGCGTATCGCGCATGAGCGACCCGCAGATGATACGGGGCATACAGGAGGCGGTAAGCATACCGGTGATGGCCAAGGTGCGCATCGGGCACTTTGTGGAAGCGCAGATACTGGAGGCGATAGAGATTGACTATATCGACGAGAGCGAGGTGCTCTCACCGGCCGACGACAGGTTACATATAGACAAGAGCCGTTTCAGGGTGCCCTTCGTGTGCGGGGCGAAGAACCTGGGCGAGGCGCTGCGGCGGATTGCCGAAGGGGCTTCGATGATTCGCACCAAGGGCGAGCCGGGAACGGGCGACGTGATACAGGCCGTGCGGCATATGCGCGCCATGACGTCCGAGATACGCCGTATACAGGGACTGCAGGAGGATGAACTGCATTATGCGGCCAAGGAGCTGCAGGTGCCCTACGAACTGCTGCGGGGCGTGCACGGGAGCGGACGGCTGCCGGTGGTGAACTTCGCTGCCGGCGGGGTGGCCACGCCGGCCGACGCCGCGCTGATGATGCAACTGGGGGCCGAAGGGGTGTTCGTGGGTTCGGGCATCTTCAAGTCGGGCAACCCGGCCAGGAGGGCGCAGGCCATCGTAAAGGCCGTTACCAACTTTGCCGACCCCGCGGTATTGGCCGAAATATCTGCCGACCTGGGCGAGGCGATGGTGGGTATCAACGAAAGCGAGATACGCTTACTAATGGCCGAAAGGGGTGTGTAGGATGAGGATAGGCGTCTTGGCCCTGCAGGGCGGATTTGCAGAACATATCCGGATGCTTCGCTCCCTGCAGGCCGATACCTTCGAGATACGCCGGAGAGAAGACGCGCTGGGGAGGATGGACGGGCTGGTGCTGCCCGGCGGCGAGAGCACCGCTATCGGCAAGCTGCTGAAAGACCTCGGCCTGTTCGGCCCGCTGAAAGAGCGGATACGAGGCGGCCTGCCCACCTTCGGCACCTGCGCAGGCATGATATTGCTGGCACGCAGGATTAGCGGCACGGACACGGCGTATTTCGGCGCCATAGACATCGAGGTGAAGCGGAACGCCTTCGGACGCCAACTGGGCAGCTTCTTCACCGAGGCCCCCTTCAAAGGGATAGGCACCGTACCGATGACCTTCATACGCGCCCCCTACATCGAAAGGGCCGCGCCGGAGGTAGAAATCCTCTCGCTGGCAGACGGCCATCCCGTAGCCGCCCGCCAGCGACACGTACTGGCCACCGCCTGCCATCCCGAACTGACGGCAGACAGCCGCATTCACCGTTATTTTATCGAGCAGCTATGCGCAGCAGGGGCGGGTCGCAGGGACTGCCTCACGCTTTAATCCCCTCCCCCAGAAAGAAAGAAAGAAAGAATATGCAGGAAGAGAAAAACACCGTGCTCGTAGAACTCTACGACTCAACGTTCCCGGAAAGGCCCGACGACCGTTACGGGCGGATAGTAACCCCCAAGTCGCTGCGCATGGACGACTTGATAAACACCGCCGTCCGCCGGCGGACAGACCTCAATGCGGAAACCCTCCGCGCCGCCCTCGGCATACTGACGGAGATAGCGGTGAAAGAAATCGCAAACGGCGCCTCGGTAGAGTTCGGCCCGGGGTTCTTCAGCCTCGGCGTAAAGGGCCCCTTCACCGGCAGCCAACCCAAGTGGAACCCTGCCGTGAACGCCCTGCAGCTAAAGGCCATCCCCGGCGCCGGACTGCGCACCGCTATCGAAGGGATACACGTAAACATCCGCGGGATGGCAGGCCCGCAAACCATCGTCAACAAGGTGACAGACGCCACTACGGGGCAGGAAAACAAACGTCTCACCCCGGGCGGCGGCGCCGAACTGGACGGCAGGCGAATCAAGATTGCAGGCGACAACCCGGCAAACGGCATCCGCCTGCACAGAGAGGACAGCCTGCACAGAGAGGACAGCCTGAACAATCAGGACGGCCAAGACAGCCAAGCGGTATACCCCATCGCGCCCGAAGCCATACTGCTCAACAGCCCGAAGAAGGTAACCTTCATCGTCCCTCCCTCCCTGCCCCCCGGCCATTACAAGCTGAGCCTCACCACGCAGTACACAAGTTCTCCTACGCTCCTCAAGGAGCCCCATACATACCTGCTCGACTACATCCTGGAGGTGGCGCCGTCATCTGCCCCACATAACGATGTTATCTGCCCCACATAACGGCGTTATCTGCCCCACATAATGCCGTTATCTGCCCCACATAACGGCAGGGCGAACCCCGCGGGGCAGGCAGGCAGACGGGCAGGCGACGCAATATTATCCGCCGAAAAGCACGGCAGAGGCTAAAGAAAAGGATTTATATCGTATCTTTGCTGCAACGTATACAGAGATAAGGAACTCCAGAATAACACGTATGAAATCAGACAATAATACAGATTACAGCGAAAACGAAGACAACGGCAGGGAAGAAACAACACAGCCCCTCACCGGCGCAAATGAAGAAGAACTCCCCACGGACGCCCATTCGGAATACAGGGCGCCGGGAAAAAGCGAGGGCAAAACGGCCTACCACCTCTCGGGCATGTACCAGGACTGGTTTCTCGACTACGCCTCGTACGTAATCCTGGAACGCGCCGTGCCACACATCAACGACGGGCTGAAGCCGGTGCAGCGCCGCATCCTCCACTCCATGAAGCGCCTTGACGACGGACGGTACAACAAGGTGGCCAACGTCGTGGGGCATACCATGCAGTTCCACCCCCACGGCGACGCCTCGATAGGCGATGCGCTGGTGCAGCTCGGGCAGAAAGACCTCCTGATAGACTGCCAGGGCAACTGGGGAAACATCCTCACCGGCGACGGGGCGGCCGCCCCACGGTACATCGAAGCCCGCCTGTCTCACTTCGCCCTCGAAACCGTATTCAACCCCAAGACCACCGCCTGGCAACCCTCGTACGACGGGCGCAACAAAGAGCCGGTCACCCTCCCCGTCAAATTCCCCCTGCTGCTCGCCCAGGGCGTAGAAGGAATCGCCGTAGGACTCTCGTCCAAGATACTGCCGCACAACTTCAACGAGCTGCTCGACGCCTCCATTGCCCACCTCAGGGGAGAGCCCTACACGCTCTACCCCGACTTCCAGACAGGCGGCTACATCGACGTAACCAAATACAACGACGGAGAACGCGGAGGATCCGTCAAAGTTCGCGCCAGGATAAGCAAGATAGACAACAAGACACTCGTCATCAGCGAAATCCCCTACGGCCGCACCACCTCGTCGCTCATCGACTCCATCCTCAGGGCCAACGACAAGGGGAAAATCAAAATAAAGAAGGTAGACGACAACACCGCACGCGACGTGGAAATACTCATCCACCTCGCCCCCGGCGTATCTTCGGACAAGACCATAGACGCGCTCTACGCCTTCTCGGACTGCGAGATAAGCATCTCTCCCAACTGCTGCGTCATCCAGGACAACAAGCCCCGCTTCCTGGCCGTAAGCGACGTGCTGCGCCAGGCCACCGCCAACACGCTCTCCCTGCTGCGCACCGAGCTCGAAATCCAGCGCTCCGAGCTGCAGGAAACCCTCTTCTTCGCCTCCCTCGAAAAGATATTCATCGAAGAGCGCATCTACAAAGACCAGGCCTTCGAAAACGCCCAGGACATGCCCCAGGCCATTGCCCACACCGACAGCCGCCTGGAGCCCTTCAAGCCCCACTTCATCCGCCCCGTCACCCCGGACGACATCCTCCGCCTCATGGAGATAAAGATGGGACGCATCCTCCGGTTCAATGCAGACAAAAGCCAGGCCTTCATCCGCCAGACGGAAGAAAACATCCGCGAAGTAGACGCACACCTGGGCAGCATCATCCCCTACACGATACGCTGGTTCGGGATGCTGAAGGAGAAATACGGCGCCGCCTACCCCAGGCGCACCGAGATACGGAGCTTCGACACGATAGAGGCCGTCAAAGTGGCCGAAGCGAACGAAAAGCTCTACATCAACCGCCAGGAAGGCTTCATCGGCATGGCGCTGAAAAAAGACGAATACGTATGCAACTGCTCAGACATGGACGACGTCATCATCTTCTACCGCAACGGGGCCTACAAAGTAGTGAAGGTGGCCGACAAGCTCTTTGCCGGCAAAGACATCATCTACCTCAACGTGTTCAAGCGCAACGACAGCCGTACCATCTACAACGTCGTATACCGCGACGGCAAGATGGGCAACAATTTCATCAAGCGGTTCAACATCACAAGCATCACCCGCGACAAAGACTATACCGTCACGAAAGGGGCCGACAACTCCCGCGTGATGTACTTCAGCGCCAATCCCAACGGCGAAGCCGAAACCGTCAAAATCATCCTCAAGCCCAAGCCCCGGCAGAAACTGCTCGTCTTCGAGAAGAACTTCAGCGAAGTAGCCATCAAAGGGCGCACCTCGGTAGGCAATATCCTCACAAAAGCCGAAGTGCACAAAATAACGCTGAAGCAGAAAGGCTCCTCCACGCTGGGCGGCCGCGAGGTATGGTTCGACTGGGACGTACTCCGCCTCAATTACGACGGACGGGGAGACGGTCTGGGCGAATTCGAAAGCGCCGACCAGATACTCGTAATCCTGCGCAACGGCGACTTCTACGCCACCAACTTCGATTTGAGCAACCATTACGAAGACAACATCCTGACGATTGAAAAGTACATCCCCCACAAGACATGGACCGCCGTCTTCTACGACGCCGACCAGGGCTACCGCTACCTCAAACGCTTCCAGCTCGACGCCGCCTCCGCCCGCAAACAGAACTTCGTAAGCGACCACCCCGACAGCCGGCTGTTCCTGCTCACCGACGAAGCATTCCCCCGCATCGAGGCCGTATTCGGCGGCAAAGACAGCTTCAGGGAATCGCTCGTTATCGACGCCGAAGAATTTGTCGGCGTGAAAAGCTTCAAGGCCAAAGGCAAACGCATCTCCACCTTCGAGATCCAAACAATCAACGAACTCGAACCCGTACGCTTCCCCTCAGAAGAAACACCCCCCCCACAGCTCCATGCCGTAAACGACGACGAAGAGCCGGAACCGGACAAAAGCCCTTCGGATATCATAGACGAGATAACCGGACAAATGAAACTGTTCGATGAATAGAGAGAGCCTATGAAACGAATAACCGGCATTCTGCTACTGTGTCTTTCCCTCGTCCGCCTGCCGGCACAACCCATGGCCGGGGAACTCCCCAGGGCAATGAACGAAGGCACCCTGATCGGGACCGGGAGTGCGCATGTAAAAGACACCTACCTTTCCCCCTTTACCTATGCAGGCTGGGGGATCCGTATCCTCAACGAGCGGATGAAGATAACAGGGCGTAGCAAAGACAACTTTTCCCGCCAGCAGATCATCAACGTAGATCTCTCCTTCACTAAAAACCCGGCCGAGAACGTAAACGACGTAGGCGCTTTTGTAGCTTATTCGTTAGGATATCATTACCGCCTCGAAGTGTCGCCCGCATTCAGGGTATTAACCGGAGCATCCACCCATTTATCGGGCGGCTTTATTTACAACACCCGCAACGGGAACAATCCCCTTTCGGCAAAGACAGACATTGACCTGGGGGTTTCCCTCATCGCCCTGTGGAATTTCCGTATAAATAAACGTGCGCTCACCTTGCGGTATCAGGGAGAATTGCCCTTTGCCGGCGTTTTCTTTTCGCCCGAATACGGCGTCTCTTATTACGAGATGTTCAATATCGGCAACCTTTCGGATGTCGTTACCTTCAATTCCTTTCATAATAAGTTCGCCCTCAAGAATTATGTTACGGTAGACATCCCCATACACAGTTTCACCCTCCGGCTCGGCTACCTGAACAGTTTCTACTACACAGACAGTAAAAACATTGAAACACGTATTATTTCCAACTCCTTTATAATTGGTTGGGTAAAAGAATTCATACCTTTGGAAAGCAAACGGATAAAACACAAAAACAAGGTAAGAAGCGCTTACTATTAAAGCATGGCTCACTTCAAAACATACCTTTATGTAATCATCCTTAGCCTGCTTAGCCAGGGATGCGACATGGCCGACGAGTACAATACCTCTCCGCGAAAAAACTTTGAGGCGCTTTGGCAAATACTCGACGCAAACTACTGCTTTTTTGATTATAAAGAAATAGACTGGAACGAAGTGTATGACAAATACAGCCCGCAAATTGACGAGTCCATGTACGAATACAAGCTGTTCCAGGTATTGTCCGACATGGTGAATGAATTGAAAGACGGCCATATCAACCTGAACACTTCTTTCCTTTTTTCCTCTTATGAGAACTGGTATACCGAATATCCGTCCAATTTCAGTTGGAGCGTATTAAACAGTAAATACCTGGCCGGCGCCGCCCGTGGCGGAGATTACGACGAAATAAGATATACCCGTTTGGCCGGCAATCAGATAGGATATATCTATTATGGTAGTTTCAGGGAAAGCATTTTAGAAACGGAGTTGGACAGTATCTTTCATTTCTTTGAACATTGCCAGGCGCTTATCATTGACGTACGAGACAATGGCGGAGGTTCGTTGACAAACTCAGACCGTTTAGCATCCCGCTTCCTGGCAGAAAAAACGTTGTGCGGATATATTCAACATAAGACAGGCAGGGGACATTCCGACTTCTCGCATCCGTATCCCATCTATTTAAAGCCTTCTCACAGCACGTTGTGGCTAAAGCCTGTCATTGTGCTGACAAACAGGAGATGTTATAGCGCAGCCAATAATTTTGTCAGTAAAATGCGTGAACTACCCAATGTCCGTACACTTGGCGGTAATACAGGCGGAGGAAGCGGCTTTCCCTTTACCTCAGAACTCCCCAATGGCTGGAGTATCCGTTTCTCAACCAGTCCGATATTAAATGTCAACATGCAACATACCGAATTTGGAATCGAACCCGACATTGAAGTAACCCTGCCCACCGAAGATATGGAGAAAGGGCGCGACACCCTCATCGAAACAGCAATTAATCTCTTATTAGCAGGAGTTGAGTAGTATCTCCGCCTAAAATACCCGGCAAACACTTGCGTATGATCAAAAAAGAATTACCTTTGCACCGCAAACACAAGCGGTTGTGGCGTAATTGGTAGCCGCGCCAGACTTAGGATCTGGTGCCGAGAGGCGTGGGGGTTCGAGTCCCTTCAGCCGCACAATTAACTCTTATATTCAAAGAGCAAAGTAAAAGAAACCCGAAAAGGAACCCATTATAGGCACCTTTCGGGTTTTTAGTTTGCACACCTCACGGCAGGTTGCGGCAATGCTGGACAGACTTACTCACAAAGCACACCTCAACAACATGAATAGACAGTCTTATCGCGTTAAAGGAACTCAAAAAAGGAACTCAAAAACTGTTGTGAAATGAAGAATCACAACAGTTTTTGCAAACATTTCTACAAAACACTTGGTGGGATACTTTTCAATTACGAAGTGGATTAGTTTCCAATTATTATCTACAACATACAGATATAACGAGCTACGGTATACCTGTGTTCAAGTTGTGATGAAACCGGCCATGTTACTATAAAAGAAGACAAGGCCGGTTCCCGGAAATGCCCGTATCACAACAGCAGAATGTGTAGGGGAATATATATTTCTCGTTTTCAGGCTACCATTCCACAGTTACCTCTTTGACAAAGCGAGAGAAGTATTTTTCTCCACTCTTCGCCTCAAGTGGATTGAAATCAGGAGCATTTATTGTGAAATAATAGAATGATGTCTGATTGGGATCCATACATAAATATTTTTGATTGGGCTTCATTGCAGTCGTTAATAGCCTATTTAACTCATCAAGTCCCTGAGAGCAAATAGCATAAAGATTTCTTGCTTCATCAATAGTTAATGGCCTCCAATTGGTAATCCCTTCATGGCTGTAGTTGCTCGAAATGGATACGGCTTTCTCTATACTTACATCACTTGCAGCTCTTGGAGCCAATAACAAGAGAGTTGATTGTTCGGGAGATTCCTCTACAACATCTAAGATATAACAATTCTTGTAAACATCTCCTTGCGTAAGCATTTCATGGTTGGAATTTTGTCCATTGTTCTCATTAGACGAACCTTCTCCAAACTCAATGCTTACCTGATGTTCTTCTTTCCAATCACGGCATTGTATATTACCGCTAATTTCGGTGCTCCCTGCTTTATAAATGGCTGTTATCTCTGTTTTACAATTGGCTTCGATGGGGATAGCTGTTGCATATGAATAAGTATGCGACCCCTTTATATCCGTAAAAGTGATGGTAACAGACACATCATCCGACCCGGGCAAGACAAAAACAGGGACGGGCGTTTTCCACAAGCCACGGCTTTCTTTTTCTAATGTTAAAGTGGCTTTTCCGTCACCATCACCTCCATAAGAGCCATTCAGTAATAAGTATTCTTCAAGCGGTTGCAGGCTGACGCTTACAGACGTAACATCATCAGGCACATCATTTATTGAAGCGGTAATTTGGGATATGACCCTGTCGACGATAACCGTTAAATCTTTGGCATCATTGTTTCCTATGGTAATGCTTTCTGTTTTTACCGCTAATTCGGTATGTGTATCTTCCGGAGATTTTAAATTAAGGGGAAATTCGGGAACTGCTTCATCCATATCCGGTAAAAGATATTTTTCCGCTGACGCACCTGAAATAACGGATAGGGTATAGTTACCGGGAGAGAGTGTAAAGGAAAAAGCTTCGTCTTCTGCCTGCAATATCTGTATACCGGCACATTTATCCGATGAATCGAATACATAAATTGAAACAGGTAAAGAGAGATTCGTTTCTCCGGCAGAATTAAAGACTAAACCTCGAAGGACATTACTACTACTTTGGGAAGGGCCAAAGTATGTTTCAGAACTACTGCAAGCAGCAAATAATACACTAAAAACTAAAAAGTACCAATTCTTTTTTCCCATAATTAGGTATTGGTTAAAGTTAAACAATTAATTAATTCATACGATAAAACCGTAAGCGAAGGCAAATGTACAAATTATTTGATAAATCCAAACAGCCATTCAACAAATTCCAGCAATTCAGGGCGAGATTGTTTTTTTAGAGTGGAATAGATAATCCACGATAAGGCTTGTTACGTACTTCGTGCTTACCAACACAGACTTTATCAGGTATCTTGTCATAACCAATATAATGGTTTCCGGTATGCAACCGGAATTCTACTATTTATTGAATGACTTATCAACGGGTTTTCCGTAGCATTATATTGAACTTCACACATCATTAGAGAGCCTGTCCTTAGTATATAATATATATCCGGTTCAAAAGAAGCATTCCTTCACAATAAAGCACAATTATACCCGTTAAACAACTTATGAACAAACAGTTGTATATCATATTGAAGAGGCCGCAATTGTTAAATTCTTCGATGTTTTTGGGTGGTGCATAAAAACAAGTAAAAATCTTGCATCCGGCAAAATGTTTGGATTATGTTGTAAATCCGAATGAAAAAGAACAATTCGCCAAGGCTAAGAAGATAATTGAAAACGAATACTTCCCAACAAAGGGGATGGCCTAAAGAACGTTTATCTGTTGCAAAAAAGCAATATCCGACTTCTCCAAGCTCAGTTCTTCGTCTGAATTGGAAGCTGAACTTTAGATTTTTCTCGTCGAATGTGGTTGCCGTTATACATATTGAATATGGAGATATTAATGAGGCATTCTACATTGGCATGGAAAACAATTTCAGAAAAGCTCTGAAATTTATGGAGAAGAACGGATTATTGGAAAAGTTTAGACCTAATGCTGAAAATTGCGTTAGGCGGTCTTCTTCTTGTGGTTACGGATTTGCAGATGCAATTGAATCTATGTTTTATGAATATTATCCATAAATTACATAACATAAGGATGAACAAACAAGAAATACAAAAATGCTCCGGCAGCGGGGATAGCCATGTCGGCTGCAGAGGTTATTCCACTTACCCATTGTAAAAAGGGAAATACTATCGCCCTTACGATTGATCTGGATGACAGATTGGGTGTCAGGTTCGAAAATAAAAAGATGATGATTCTCGGAGGAACATTGGATATAGAAAAAGTAAAAAACATTCCTTTGAAGAATGTTATGGAGTTCGACAAATATATTGAAAAATCGTTTTAAGAATAACTAAAATCAAAAAAGGTTTCCCGTTCATTCTGTGAAATGAAAGAAAAACGTATATCGCAGGAAGTCTTTCTGTTAAACAAAAACGGTTTATTGTCATCAGAATTTCAGTGGTAATAAACGGCGGATCGTGTATGAAGTGGAGTATTGGACAATGGAGCTACTGAATAAAGACTCTCTTTTTTGCTAATTTTTAATTCTACTTTAACAGATTAAAGAAAGCGGGAAAAAGAAGATAATTACAACCAACGCTTCTGTCATTTTGCTATTTTGTCATTCTGTTATTTTACCCCCTCCCAGCTTCGCTCATTTGCACCCCCATCCGGGATAACTCCAAAAAAACGCCGCATTTGGCGCTTGCCTTTTGATAAAATGACCTAAAAAGAATGATAGTATAAACTATATGCGCACAAATTAATCCTGCACAGATCAAAACAGAACAAAAAAACAACTGTTTGCTATCTGTTTGCCCAACAAAACAACGGGTAGAAACAGTTGTTTCAGCGCCGTTCCAAGCCCTTTAAAGCCCCTTTTCCGGACGCTTCCGATCCTCCTGGTTTTTTATCAGGATGTCTTCGCCAGACCATTATAATGCTTTTGCAAAGACGCCACAGCGCTTTTGCAAAGGCATCGTAATCCTTTCCCCAAGACTCCGTCATGTTTTGCCAAAGCCCTCTCGCAAAACAGCCAACAGAGACTCATTTGATTATGAAAACAATCGAAATCGCCTACTGATTCCTCCTGTCCGTACAAAACGCCCGTTAGCTGAAAACGCAAATTCCTTAACATCTGTCAGCCAATAAGCCTTAATGGATGCATATTGTCAAACGGCGATTTCCCTTCCTGCTGCTTATTTTTCCTCCCGGTCTTATATTCTTCGTATCTTTCCTTTTTAATGTGTTAAAGTAGAAGAAAGTAAAAAACTGATTATAGTTGTAATGTAGAAATACCTTTTTCTCAAATTTTTTTGGCCGAGTTTTTAACTACAGGATTTTTTTCATAATAATAATTTTAATGAATTCAAGCCGCAGGGAGGTTGTGAAACTGTACCTTGCGGTTATTTTTTATCGTCAATAAATTTTTCGGTAGCCAACACTATAACTACCAGCTTAACTAAACGATATTGCATTTGATTATACACAATTCAATAAAAAACCATGCGCCTTCCCCGTGTACTCTCTCTCTGTCTTCCGTGTGGCATAATAGTTACTAAGAGGCATTTGTCCTGAAATAAAAAAATAGATTATTTTGCAGGGTTATTGATTATTTGTATATTTGCAACCGATTATAGAGAAGATGAGGAGGGGGCGGGCAGTCCCCTCCTTTTGTTCTGACAAAAGCGAGTTATGATTGAACGTGAGAAAATAGTCCAACTAGTGGAAGGCAAATTAACAGCATCGGATAATTATTTGGTGGATGTAATTGTTAAACCGGGGAATCTCATCGTGGTTGAGATTGATAATGACCAGGCGGTGGGTATAGACGATTGTGTGGCGTTGAGCCACTACCTGGAATCGCATCTTAACCGGGATGAGGAGGATTTTGAATTGGAAGTAAGTTCAGCCGGAATAACTTCGCCGTTTAAGGCGCTCAGGCAATACAATAAAAATGTGGGTAACGAGGTGGAGGTGTTGTTGAAAAGCGGCATAAAATTGACGGGAGTATTGAAATCCGCCGATGAAAAGGGCTTTACGCTTTCTATTGAGAAGAAAGTAAAGCCCGAAGGAGCCAAACGGAAAGTAACCATTGAAGAAGAGCAATGGTATACCTATGACGAGATAAAATATACGAAGTATTTAATAAGATTCAAGTAAGAAAGAAAAAAGGATATGGCCAAAAGAGAGGAAATAGTCAGCATGATTGACACCCTTGCGGAGTTCAAGGAATTAAAGAATATTGATAAAGAAACAATGATTAGCGTATTGGAGGAGTCATTCCGTAACGTAATCGCTAAGATGTTCGGTACAGATGAAAATTATGACGTGATTATCAATCCGGAAAAAGGAGATTTTGAGATATGGAGAAACCGTATGGCTGTAGCTGATGATGAACTTGAAGACCCTAACCTGCAAATTACATTAACAGAAGCGCGTAAAATTGACCCGGACAGTGAGATAGGAGAGGAAATTACGGATGAAGTACATTTTGCTAAATTCGGCCGTCGCGCCATCTTAAACCTGCGCCAAACATTAGCTTCCAAAATTCTTGAATTACAGAAAGACAGTTTATTTACGAAATATAAAGAAAAAATCGGCCAGATTATAGCGGCTGATGTTTATCAGGTTTGGAAGAAAGAGATTCTTTTGCTGGATGATGAAGGCAATGAGCTTTTACTCCCTAAGCCGGAGCAGATTCCTACGGATTTTTACCGTAAAGGGGAAACCGTCCGGGCCATTGTGCAGAAAGTGGATAATATCAATAACAATCCGAAAATTATTCTTTCTCGAACAGATAAAGTATTTTTGCAACGATTGTTTGAGTTGGAAGTTCCGGAAATCCATGACGGGTTAATTACGATTAAGGCAATTGCCCGCATTCCCGGAGAAAGAGCCAAAGTAGCCGTCGAATCGTATGACGACCGGATTGACCCTGTAGGTGCTTGTGTGGGAATGAAAGGTTCGCGTATACACGGTATCGTTCGTGAGTTGAGGAACGAAAATATCGATGTGATTAATTATACGGCTAATGTGGCATTGTTTATACAACGTGCTTTAAGCCCTGCAAAAATATCCTCTATACGTGTAAATGAGGAAGAACGCAAAGCAGAGGTGTATCTTCGTCCTGAAGAAGTATCGTTGGCCATTGGGAAAGGCGGTTTGAATATTAAGCTGGCCTGTATGCTGACGGAGTATGCAATAGACGTATTCCGTGATATAGACAATGCGGATGAAGAGGATATCTACTTGGATGAATTCTCTGATGAAATTGACAGTTGGGTAATTGATGCGCTGAAAAATATAGGTTGTTATACAGCGAAGAATGTATTGGCCCTGAGCCGTGAAGAAATTATCGAACGTGCCGACCTTGAAGAACAAACAGTGGATGACGTGCTGGGTATATTGTCTACCGAGTTCGAAGATGATGAAACGAATGACTAAAAAAGTATTACGACAAAGTTGGATATGCCTATAAAATTAAAAGAAGTAATAAGAAATTTAAATGTGGGGCTTTCTACAGTGGTGGACTTTCTTCAAAAGAATGGTCATACAGTGGAAAGTAACCCCAATACGAGAATTAGTGAAGAACAACTTACTTTGCTCGTAAAAGAATTCGGAAAGGATTTATCGCCGCAGGAACGTGAACGTTTATTTCACAGGCCTAAGGTTGTGGAAGCGCCTCTCCCTAAACCGGAGATAGAGAAAGAAAAGGAGCCGGAAGAAATTAAAACGGAAGTTCCCGAAGAATTTAAACCGAAAATTGTCACAAAAGGTAAAATAGAACTGGATCGGCCGAAGAAAGTGATGCCTCCTTCCATTGTGGAAGAACAACCCATAGAGGAAAAGCCTGAAAAAGTAGTCGAAGTTCCAGAAGTCCCACTTTTCCCGGATGAAAAGATTGAACCTGTTGAGGTAAAAGAGACAACTCTCATTGAAGTAAATAAAGAAATTGTGAAAGAAAAAGAAAAAGAACTTCCTGAACCGGCCGTTACAAGTGTAGCAGCAGCAGTAAAAGAAGAAGAATCTGATGGGGAAGTAGAACCTGACTTAGTTGAAACCGAGAATGAAAAGACGGACAACACACCCTTCCGGATTAATACACCGAAAATCAAATCGAATATTAAGGTTACAGGTAAAATAGATCTTTCTGCAATTAACCAGTCTACCCGTCCTAAAAAGAAAACGAAAGAAGAACGGAAGAAAGAGCGGAATGAAAAGCGGGAAAAGTTTACTGCAAACAAACCCGCCCAGCCAGCCGCCCAACCGTTTAAAGGGGCTAAAGATGCTGTGAAACCGGGAGCTCCTGTAAAGCCGCCGTCTGAAAGTGGAGAAACGGATAAAGATGGGAAAAAGAAACGGAAACGGATTAAGAAAGACCGTGTTGATATCAATAATACACCCGGAACTAATTTCTCCCGCGCACATCGTGACGACCGTGGTAAAAACCGCTTGCGTAAACCTGTGAAAGCGGAGATCAATGAAGAGGATGTTCAAAAACAAATAAAAGAAACACTTGCCCGTCTTACCCATAAAGGAAGCAAAAGCAGTAAGGGCGCCAAATACCGCCGTGATAAACGTGATGCCGCCTTACAGCGTGAACACGATTTGATGGAGTTGGAAGAACAGGAAAGCAAGGTGTTAAAGCTGACGGAGTTTGTTACGGCAAACGACTTGGCGAATATGATGAATATTCCGGTTACGCAGGTAATTGCTACCTGTATGAGTATTGGCATCATGGTTTCTATTAATCAACGCTTAGACGCTGAAACAATTAATATTGTAGCGGAAGAATTTGGTTTCAAAACAGAGTACGTCAGCGCTGAAGTGGTGGAAGCTATAAAAACGGACGAAACCGACAACGAGGAAGATTGGGTTTCCCGTCCGCCTATCGTAACGGTGATGGGACACGTTGACCATGGAAAGACTTCCTTACTCGATAATATCCGTAATGCAAATGTTATTGCCGGAGAAGCCGGAGGAATTACCCAGCATATAGGTGCGTATAATGTAAAATTACAAAGCGGGCGCCGAATTACATTCTTAGATACGCCGGGACACGAAGCATTTACCGCTATGCGTGCACGTGGCGCGAAAGTCACAGACCTTGCCATTATTATTGTGGCAGCCGATGATAATGTGATGCCGCAGACCGTTGAGGCGATCAACCATGCTTCGGCAGCAGGCGTACCCATTGTGTTTGCTATTAATAAAGTGGATAAATCAAACGCCAATCCTGAAAAAATCAAGGAAGAACTTGCCGGTATGAATTATTTGGTGGAAGACTGGGGCGGTAAATACCAAAGCCAGGAAATCTCGGCAAAGAAAGGGATTGGTGTAGAAGAATTATTGGAGAAGATATTGCTCGAAGCCGATATGCTTGAATTGAAAGCTAATCCTAAACTAAGGGCGACCGGTTCGATTATCGAATCGTCTTTAGATAAAGGGCGTGGATATGTAGCTACGGTACTTGTGGAGAACGGAACATTAAAAACAGGCGACGTAGTGCTTGCCGGTACACATTTTGGCCGTATTAAAGCCATGTTTAATGAGCGTAACCAACGGAAAGATATAGCCGGCCCTTCGGAACCCGTGTTGATTTTAGGTTTGAACGGCGCACCGCAGGCAGGCGATACATTTAATGTATTGGAGACAGACCAGGAAGCGCGTGAAATAGCCGGTCGCCGTGAACAATTACAACGTGAATTGGGATTGCGTACACAGAAAATGTTGACGCTTGATGATATAGGGCGCCGTATAGCTGTAGGTAACTTCCAGGAACTGAATGTTATTGTGAAAGGAGATGTGGATGGTTCAGTAGAGGCGCTATCCGACTCGCTGATACGCCTTTCTACCGAACAGATACAGGTAAATGTCATACATAAAGCAGTAGGGCAGATTTCCGAGTCGGATGTTGTCTTGGCTGCTGCTTCCGATGCTATCATTATAGGTTTCCAGGTACGCCCTTCACAACCTGCCCGGCGATTGGCGGAGAAAGACGGAGTGGAAATACGTTTATACTCTATTATTTATGATGCAATAGAGGAGGTGAAGAGCGCCATGGAAGGTATGCTCGCCCCAGAAATGAAAGAAGAAATTACGGCTCTTGTCGAAGTGCGTGAAGTATTCAAAATCACAAAAGTGGGTACGGTTGCCGGATGTATGGTGAAGGAAGGTAAAATGAAGCGAAACAATAAAATCCGCTTGATTCGTAATGGTATCGTGATCTATGCCGGGGAGTTAGGCTCGTTGAAGCGTTTCAAAGAAGATGTGAAAGAAGTGGCCTTTGGATATGAATGCGGGTTGAATATTACCGGATATAATGATATTAAAATAGGCGATATGATTGAAGCCTATGAGGAGATAGAAGTAAAAAAATCTTTATAAGAGATGGAAATGAACTGGTTAGACATTGTTTTGGTATGTCTGGCTGCCATAGGATTAATGAAAGGCCTGTTTGATGGAGTTATCAAACAGGTTGTTTCGCTTATAGCCTTGGTGATAGCTATATCCTTATGTGGAAAAGTAGCTGCCCTGCTAAAAGTATATATCCTCGCTTTGGGATGGTTCTCCGAACAGGATGTTACGATCCTTAGCTATATCTTAGGATTTCTTTTACTTATGGGAACCGTATTATTGGCAGGCGTAGTTGTACATAAGATAATTGGCGTTACACCTTTAAGTGTGTTAAACCATATGGCCGGCGGACTATTTGGCTTACTGCTAATGATTATTTTTATCAGCCTGCTCTTGAATTTGATTGAGATTGTAGACAGGAGCTCGGCACTGATTCCTTTGGAAACGAAAGTGGAGTCGCGCTTTTATGATCCTGTTAAGCGAATTATCCCAACTGTTTATCCCTCCGGTTTGTTCTCTATAGAGGAATAAATGTTTTTATAGTAACGTTATTATGCAAGATTCAAATAAAATTATTGATGAAGTAACGAATCGTGATTATAAATATGGATTTGTCACCAATATTGATACGGAAACGATACATAGAGGATTAGATGAAGAGATTGTCCGTATCGTATCTGCTAAAAAAAATGAACCCGAGTGGTTGTTGGAATTCAGGTTGAAAGCATACCGTCATTGGCTGACAATGGAAATGCCTGACTGGCCGCATTTAACGATTCCACCGATTAATTACCAGGATATCATATATTATGCAGCGCCTAAGAAAAAAGAAGGTCTGAAAAGCCTGGACGAAGTAGATACGGAATTACTTAAAACATTTGATAAGTTAGGTATCCCGCTACAGGAGCAAAAACATTTAGTCGGCATGGCTGTGGATGCTGTGATGGATAGCGTATCTGTGAAGACGACTTTTAAGGATGTGCTGGCTGAGAAAGGAATCATCTTTTCTTCCTTTAGCGAGGCTGTACAACATCATCCTGATTTGATTCGGAAATATATGGGGAGTGTGGTTGGTTACCGCGACAACTTCTTTGCTGCGTTAAACTCGGCTGTTTTTTCGGATGGTTCCTTTGTTTATATACCCAAAGGGGTGCGTTGCCCGATGGAATTGAGTACTTATTTTCGTATAAATGCAAAGAATACCGGGCAATTTGAACGAACGCTTATTGTTGCGGATGATGAATCATATGTTAGTTATCTGGAAGGATGTACGGCTCCTATGCGTGATGAGAACCAACTTCATGCGGCAATCGTCGAAATTATCGCTAAAGAACAGGCTGAAGTGAAATATTCTACCGTACAGAATTGGTATCCGGGCGATAAGGAAGGCAAAGGGGGTATCTATAATTTTGTTACCAAACGAGGCCTTTGTAAAGGGCAGGGAAGTAAAATTTCCTGGACACAGGTTGAAACAGGTTCTGCCATCACCTGGAAATATCCCAGTTGTATTCTTGCCGGAGATGATTCGACAGGAGAGTTTTATTCGGTTGCCGTAACAAATAATCATCAGCAGGCGGATACCGGGACGAAAATGATTCATCTTGGGAAAAATACCAGAAGCCGGATTGTGTCGAAAGGGATTTCTGCCGGATTTAGTCAAAATAGTTACCGGGGCCTGGTGAAAGTGTCTCCCCGTGCAGAAGGAGCGCGGAATCATAGCCAGTGCGATAGTCTATTGCTCAGTTCCACTTGTGGCGCACATACATTTCCTTATGCAGATATACAGAATGAAACGGCCATTATAGAACATGAAGCTACCACAAGTAAAATTAGTGAAGAACAGTTATTTTATTGTAATCAGCGGGGAATATCCACAGAAGAAGCGGTAGGATTAATTGTGAATGGCTACGCGAAAGAGGTAATGAATAAATTACCGATGGAGTTTGCCGTAGAAGCTCAGAAACTATTGTCTATTTCATTGGAAGGGAGTGTAGGATAAATAGGATAATTAACATGGAGAGTTAATAAGATGTTGTTGGAAATAAAAAACTTACATGCCGGTATAAACGGCAAAGAGATATTAAAAGGAATCAACCTCTCTATAAATAAAGGGGAAATTCATGCCATTATGGGCCCGAATGGTTCCGGGAAAAGTACGCTAAGTAGTGTATTGACGGGCCATCCTGATTTTGAAGTTACAGAAGGAACCGTCCTTTATGAAGGGAAAGACTTACTCGAACTTTCCCCGGAAGACAGAAGCAGGGAAGGGATATTCCTTAGTTTTCAGTATCCGGTAGAGATACCGGGTGTAAGTATGGTAAACTTTATGCGTGCGGCAGTGAATGAACATCGCAAATATAATAATCTCGAACCTGTTTCAGCCACAGACTTTCTAAAGCTGATGCGGGAGAAACGGGCGATCGTAGATATGGATAGCAAGCTTACCGGACGTAGCGTAAATGAGGGATTTTCGGGAGGAGAAAAGAAACGGAACGAGATTTTCCAGATGGCTATGCTGGAACCGAAACTGGCTATTCTCGACGAAACGGATAGTGGTTTGGATATAGACGCTTTGCGTATTGTAGCTAATGGAGTAAATACCTTACGAACGCCTGAAAATACAACGATTGTTATTACCCATTATCAACGATTGCTGGATTATATCAAACCGGATGCAGTACATGTACTATATAAAGGGCGTATTATTAAAACGGGAGGCCCCGAATTAGCGTTGGAATTAGAAAAGAAAGGCTATGATTGGTTAAAAACCGAAGCGGATGAAGACCTATGAAAGCAGAACAACAATATATTGATTTATTTACGCAATATGAAAACCTGATACGAAACCATTCATCGGGAGTATTAAATAAATACCGGGCAAGCGCTTTTGCAGATTTTGAACGGTTAGGTTTTCCTTCGATAAAATGCGAAGACTATAAGTATACGGATGTTGCACAAGCTTTTACCCCTGATTACGGCATTAACCTTAATAGAATTGATGTGCCGGTGAACCCGTATGATGTATTTCGTTGCGATGTGCCTAATCTGAGCACAGCGCTTTATTTCATTGTGAATGATTCTTTTTGTGATAAAGTAAAGCCTAACGTGAAGTTGCCGGAAGGAGTGTATGTAGGAGGGTTGAAAGCTTTCTCCGAACAAAATCCGGCTATTGCAGAACGTTATTATGGCAAAGCGGCGTCTGGCGGAAAGGATGGAATAATCGCGTTGAATACGATGCTGGCACAGGATGGATTCGTTATTTATGTGCCGGAAGGAGTAGTGGTAGAAAAACCAGTGCAATTGGTCAATATCTTCCGTAGCGATGTAGACACTATGGCAAACCGCCGGATATTGGTGATAATGGAGCCTCATTCGCAAGCCAAATTATTAGTATGCGACCATAGTATAGACGATGTAAAGTTCCTGGCTACAGAAGTAGTTGAAATCTTTGCAGGAGAGAATGCCTGTTTTGATTTGTATGACCTGGAAGAAAGTAGCCGGTCTACCACTCGCTTCGCTTCTTTTCATGTTAAGCAGGAAACGTCCAGTAATGTATTGATGAATGGGATAACATTAAATAACGGTCTGACCCGTAATAACTATTATATCGAATTAAACGGCGAATATGCCGAGTCCACACTTTGTGGTATGTCTATTCTTGATGCGGAACAACAAGTTGATATATATAGCCATATTACGCATGCCGTACCGAATTGTACCTGTACCGAATTAGTTAAGAATGTATTGAACGACCGTTCGGTTGGTGCTTTCAGCGGGCGTATTTTAGTGAAAGAAGGCGCACAAAAGACGGTTGCTTATCAAACCAACCGCAATCTGTTGATTACCCGTGAAGCCCGTATGTATAGCAAGCCCCAACTCGAAATTTATGCAGATGATGTAAAGTGTTCGCATGGTATGACAACAGGCCAATTAGACGAAAACGCCTTGTTTTATCTCCAAAGCCGTGGTATCCCTAAAGAAGAGGCTCGCATGATGCTAAGTGTTGCCTTTACGTCCGATGTGGTAGAAAATGTACGTTTGGACGGATTAAAAGAACGCCTTCATCATTTGGTGGAAAAACGTTTCAGGGGTGAGTTGGCTCAATGTGTTGGTTGTCATGGATGTCAATAAAAACAGAAAACCGATTATCGCAGGCGTTTTACCCTTGATAATCGGCTTTTAATTAGTTGTTTTTTTAATGATTACAGAATAAACGTTTGGAACAACCTGTCGTCCGACAGTTCATCGTATCCTCTTACCTTTATGCCAAGAGCTTTACAAATGATACGAAGCTGTTCATCTACAAAAGGAGAGTAAATCTCCTTTACCTTTTTAGTTTGCGCCCAGGATGTTAACGTTTTTACATCCTTCGATTGCAGCGTTTCATTTTCAACACCTATTACCTTGTCTTTCTCAACATCAAATACAACAGCTTTCTCAATTTCATTCTTCGGCTGTTTTTTGCTTCTCAATAACAATGCAATTCTCATACTACTTTAGTTAAGTTTTACTAGTTACCAAATATAAACAAAAAAATCAGAATTTAAAATACAATCGTACTTATTTACTGTTCTGAATGTCGATTATTGGATTTATTAATAAAACGGGTTGAAACAGGCTATTAGTATACAAAGAACGTTACGGATGGTTAATAATCATCAGGTGCTCATGCATGGCCGCTGCGGCTCTGCGCCCGTCACCCATAGCGAGGATTACGGTAGCGCCTCCGCGAACGATGTCTCCTCCGGCATATATATCGCCTAATGCCGATTGCATAGTAGATTCATTTACAATAATAGTGCCCCATTTGCTTACTTTCAATCCTTGAAAAGTACTTGGAATAAGCGGATTCGGCGATACGCCTATACTAACGATTACCTCATCCACATCAATTGTTTCAATAGCTCCTTCAATAGCGACAGGACGGCAGCGCCCCGAAGCGTCCGGCTCTCCTAAAGCCATTTTTTGTAAACGCATTTGTTTAACACGCCCTTGTTCATCGCCGATATATTCAATCGGATTGTGAAGTGTAAGAATTTCAATACCCTCTTCTTTGGCATGTTTCACTTCTTCAATACGGGCCGGCATTTCTTCTTCACTGCGGCGATAGACAATCATAGAACGTTCCGCTCCCAAGCGGCGCGCTGTTCGTACGGAATCCATGGCCGTATTACCTCCTCCGATAACGGCTACTTTTTTACCGATCAAGACCGGCGTATCGCTTTCCGGATGACCCGCATTCATCAGGTTTACACGTGTAAGGTATTCGTTAGACGACATTACGCCAACCAGGTTCTCTCCCGGTATATTCATAAAGTTAGGCAGTCCGGCGCCGCTGGCAACAAAGATACCCTTGAAACCGTCGTTGTGTAAATCTTCATATGTGATTGTTTTGCCGACGATGCAATTGGTTAAAAAATTCACGCCCATTTTGCGTAAGATGCCGATTTCAACATCTACTATTTCGTTTGGAAGGCGAAATTCGGGAATACCATATTTAAGTACGCCTCCTATTTCGTGCAATGCTTCGAATACCGTGATATCATAACCTGATTTTGCCATATCCCCGGCAAAAGATAATCCGGCAGGCCCTGAACCTACAACCGCTATTTTAATGCCGTTCGGTTGAGCCGTTTCGGGAATGGAAATATGTCCGCTTTCCCGTTCATAATCGGCGGCAAAACGTTCCAGATAACCGATAGCAACCGGTTCTTTCTTCATTTTGAGATGTATGCATTGCGCTTCGCATTGTTTTTCCTGTGGGCATACACGCCCGCAAACAGCCGGAAGAGCGCTTGTCTCTTTTAATACTTTCGCGGCTCCCAGGAATTCGCCTGCTTCAATGTGTTTTATAAATGTCGGAATATTAATATTTACCGGACATCCCTCCATACATGTTGGTTTGGCGCAATCTAAGCAGCGTTGCGCTTCCTTTCTTGCCTGCTGAGGAGTTAATCCCTTGTTTACTTCTTTATTACAGTGGCTACGGTATTCCGCGTCGAGTTCATTCATATGCACCCGTTCGATGGTTGAGCGGTCTTTAGCCTTTATACTTTTTCGTAATTCTTCGCGCCAGGGTTCCGTGCGGCGAATGGTTAGTTGTTCTTCGATTGTCATGATATTTCCTCTTTATTTCTTTTCTATATCTTTGTAAGCGCTGAGGCGCATCAGCATTTCGTCGAAGTCTACCTGGTGAGCGTCAAATTCAGGGCCGTCTACGCATACGAATTTTGTTTTTCCTCCCACCGTGATACGGCAGGCGCCACACATGCCGGTACCATCTACCATAATCGTATTGAGAGACGCTACGGTAGGGATGTCATATTTTTTTGTCAATGCAGAAACAAACTTCATCATTATGGCCGGACCTATTGTAACGCATAAATCAACCCTCTCCCTGTTGATAATGCTTTCTACGCCATCTGTTACCAATCCTTTTGTACCATAAGAGCCATCATCTGTCATGATGATTACTTCATCGGAGTTTACACGCATCTGTTCTTCAAGAATGACCAGTTCTTTTGTCCGGGCCGCCAATACAACAATTACACGATTGCCCGCTTTGTGAAAGGCCTCTACGATAGGCATCAGTGGAGCAACGCCTACGCCGCCGCCGGCACAAACAACCGTCCCGGTTTTCTCTATATGCGTAGCTTGTCCCAACGGGCCTACCAAATCGGTAATTTCGTCGCCAACGTTTAGCGCACATATTTTTTTCGATGAGCCACCCACTGCCTGAATAACCAACGTGATAGTCCCTTTTCCCAAATCAGCGCCTGCAATGGTTAAAGGGATACGTTCGCCATTTTTCCCTATTTTCACAATAACGAAGTGGCCGGCTTTACGCGAGCGAGCTATTAGGGGCGCCTCCACTTCCAGTTTTACTACATTTGCAGAGAAATATTCTTTGCTTACAATTTTATTCATATAATCGCTTGTTGGTATTTGCCGGAACGTGATTTTTGGAAATATTTTAATTAAAGACGCAAAGATAATCAAAACCGGAAAATGACATCACTGTAGCCAACATTATAAACAGCGTTCTTTAGTATAAACATAAAACAGACTATCTGCATGAAAAATTCCTGCTTCAAAAAAAATGGGTTTATAATCACAGTAATCAAATAAATCACAGCTAAGACGGATAATTAGTTGTATTTTTACACCTCAAAATACGGAAAAATATGAACATACAATTATTTGCTTGCGATTATACAAATACGGCTCATAGAAAAGCAGTTGCAACTTTAGTGAACGCTTACGTGAACGATGAAATGGGGGGTGGCAATCCCTTGGATGAAAACGAACAGATCCGTTTGGTGGAAGGCTTGGAAGAGCATCCGAAATCAATTGTCATTCTTGCGGAAACAGGGGGCGTTTTTGCCGGTTTACTGGTTGCATTTGAGAATTTTGCAACCTTCTCGGTTCGTCCGATGATTAACATTCACGACGTCATTGTACTGAAAGAATACCGTGGAAAAGGAATCGCTCGGAAACTGATGCAAGCCATTACTGCAGAAGCCGGCAAACGGGGATGCAGCCGGATTACCCTCGAAGTGCGCGATGATAATGTCAATGCTCAAAAACTTTATCGTAGCGAAGGTTTCGGCGAAGTGGAACCAACTCATTATTATTGGCGGAAGTATTTGTAGATTTGCATCTATTATGATCTTATCGACTGCTTGTCTGCAATCTCCTCTGTATGGCTTATTGCATTAGTTGAAATTCACAGACCATTCTTTGATAAAGGGTATCGTTTCTCCCCCGTACTTGTCCTACAAAATTGATATAGCCGCTAAGGCGACGAATGAAAAGTTGTAGCTGTTCTTCGTCTGGTGGATTTGTCAGCTTGAAATGTCGTTGCGTGGCTGTTTTAATGCCATTTTTTGTTGAATCGTGGAGCATTGCACGGATTTTTTTTAGCAGTTTTCTGTCTACGTTCACTTTCTCGTTTACGGTTAGTCCTGTAACTGTTTGTTTGTGGTGCGAAGATTTCAGGTGTACTTTCTTTTCGTTGGTCTCAAAGCCGTTCCGGTGAATTAGCTCTTTGATTTTCAATGTAATTTCATCTGAAATGAATACGTTGGATGAAAAAGTCAAATCATCGGCATAGCGCGTGAATTGCAAATAGTTTTTTTGGCAAAAGAAACGTAAATCAGCATCCAGTTCGAGGCAAACGAAATTCGATAAAACGGGCGACGTTGGCGCGCCTGTCGGCAGTTTGCCTTCGTAGGTTGTGAGAAGTGTCAGGGCGATTGCCATTTGTTCGCTGAAATTAAAGACGGGCGAAGTGAAAAGTTTCTTTATCCGCCGGGCCGGGATATTCGGAAAAAAATCTTTCAGGTCTATGTTCAGGATGTGTTTTTTCCCGGTGTGAACTTCGGCATTTGCCACGATGTTGCAATGCTTTTTCTGAAAGATTGGCGGATGTATCACAAAACCGTGCACTTCTTCGGGCTTTATGCACAAATAATATGCCTGTAAGAAATAATTCAACTGTTTTTGAATTCTCTTTAATTGCTCCCCGGGCTCGGAAATATGCCGTCTGCCACCTCGTTTTTTCTTGATAATATAATGTTTATATTCCGGGGAGTTGATTATTTTCTCCAGTAGGGAGATGGGTGTTCTCAGAAACTGGCAAAGGTTCATTGGCTTTTTGAGCGAGAGAAGGCACAAAGCGTTGCATTCGTACTTTTGTAGAGCGGTATCCTGTTTTGGCAGGAGAGGTAATCTGTCGGGCTTTTGTTGCATAAATAAAAAAATGAGCTGTTGTTAATTATCTTTGATTTATACGCTTTATGAGGAGCGGAGCGGAGCATAAAGCGGAATATCTCCACTTTCTCACGGGTTGCGGGAACACAACCGTTATGTCTGTAAAATTGCGTTTGACATCATAATGTTTGAAACAACAGCTCATTCATATCTTTAGAATGGAAATGGAGGTTCATCGTCCAACTCCTTCAATCGGTTAAGCGAAAATGTGAAATCTTCTTTAACGTTGACGGCGTTTTTAAATTGGGGTATTTCAGTGTCAAATGGCAAGAAGACGTGGCCCGTGGCCCCGTTGCGATTTTTGGCCACAATAAATTCCGCAATGCCGCTCAGGTCATTTCCTTGATCATCTTCAACGATTCCGAAATACTCGGGACGATGCAGCAAAATCACTTTGTCGGCATCTTGTTCAATAGCGCCGCTTTCGCGCAAATCGGCGAGTTGCGGGCGTTTGCCTTCCGTCCCGAATCTGTATTCGGCGCTTCTGTTCAGCGAGCTCGAAGCGATAATGCACACATTGTATTCCTGGGCCATGTTCTTCAGTTCGCGGCTCACAGAACTCACTTCATCTACGCGCTGCCTCCAATGTCGGTTGGAACTTACCAATTGCAGGTAATCAAGTACGATTACTTTTACGCCATTTTCGCGGATTTGTTTTTCGCAATGCGCTTTTATGGTGGAGATGGTAGTATTCCGGCTGTCAAGTACAAACAGTTGGTGGACGGCAAGCGCTTTTTCGATGGCGTTGATGCGTTCCCATTGGGTCTCACTCATGGTTTTATGTCGTATCAGATGCGCCGGAACTTCAGCGAGCGACGCGATAAAACGATTTGCGAGATCTTTCTCGGAAAAATCGAGCGTAACGAAAAGCAGCGGAACGGTTTTTGAAATATTCAGTGACAGATCGACCAAAAAAGTCGTTTTCCCCATTGCCGGCCGGCTGCCGATTATAACAAATTCGCCGGGAAGCAAATCGCCAAGGGTGCTGTCTAAATGCTGGAATCCGGTCTTGAAAACGTCGCTTTGGGGAGTTTCCGTTCTGAGCCGGCGCAGGTTTCGGGCAACAAGTTCGGCAACCGGTATGGCGTCTTTTCCGGCAAACCGTTCATTTTCGTAAAGCAATTTCTTTAGCTCAGAAACAACGGCTCTGTCATCGTCCTGCTCGTTACGGGCGATGACGTCTTCAATTTTTTGTCGTAATTCCGGTGTCATATCGTTTGTTTTTGTATTATCTACAGACTTCGTTGCAGCAAAGATACGAAATGGAACGGATATCACAAGTCTGTTCTGCTTTAATTACACCTGCCTGGCATGTTGCCATAAGAATACCCAGGCCGTGAGGGCGGCTAATCCGTCGGAGATGGGAGCTGCATACCATACGCCGTCTAATCCGAAGAAAGGGGGAAGGAACCATAGGGCGGGGAGGAGGTAAAGGAATTGGCGGGTGAGGCTCAGGAAGATGGCTTTCCAGGCAAGGCCGATGCTCTGGAAGAACTGACCGATAGCGATTTGCGAACCGACCACCATGAATAATGACAGGCTGAGCTTAAGCCCGTTGGCGGATATGGCGGTAAGGGTGGGGTCGGAGGTAAATCCCCGTACGATGATTCCGGGGAAGAGAAGGCAACAGGCCCAGCCTGTCCCCATGATGCAGGTTGCTGTGATGATTACCAAACGAAGCGTTTCCATTACCCGGCGGTGGTGCCCGGCGCCATAGTTGAAGCCCACAATGGGCTGCATTCCCTGGGCAATTCCGATAACGAGCATCACCAGGAGCATGCCCACGCTTGAGATGATGCCGTTTGCGCCCAATGCCAGGTCGCCTCCGTATGCCTGGAGCGAATGGTTCATCACGACGTTCACCAGGCTGCCGGCCAATTGCATGGCGAAGGGGGATATGCCGATCGTTATGATTGTCCATACGATATGCCTGTCCGGCTTCAGGTATTTCTTGCGGAAGCGTAGCAGGCTCTTTTTACTTGCGAAGTGATGCATTACGAAGGCTGTGCTTACCGCCATCGAGATAACGGTAGCATAAGCCGCCCCTTTGATACCCATATCGAGGGCGAAGATGAATACAGGGTCTAACAGCACGTTCAATAGGGCCCCGATAAGCATCGTCACCATTGCTTTTCCGGGATACCCCGAGGCGCGCATAACGGCATTGAAGCTAAAGCTCAGGGCGGGAAGTATCGTGGTGGGGATAATGATGTAAAGGTATTCCCTGGCATAAGGGATGGTAGCTTCGCTCCCGCCGAACCGGCGAAGCAGGTCGTCGAGGAAAAGCAGGCTGGGGACGACGGTGACGCCCGTAATGACGAACGTCAGGGTTAAGGCATTACCCAGGATGTTTTCGGCCCGGTCATTATCCCTTCTTCCAAGAGAGATAGATACATGCGTGGCGGCCCCTGTGCCTACCAGCATACCGAATGCCTGGAGGAAAAATAGGATGGGGAATGTGAGCGTAAGCCCTGAAATAGCCAGCGGGCCTACGCCATGGCCGATAAATATGCGGTCTACGATATTGTATAGCGAATTGACCATCGTGCCGATTACCGCCGGGATGGCGTAATGCAGCAAGAGGCGGCTTATCTTCTCGTGCTCCAGTTTATAGGTGATTCCGTTTGTCATCTTTGGTGTTTAGCGTTTCGATTGTAGCGATTAAATCGGCTATGCTGTTTACGCATAGCGGCGGCCGGTTGGGCGGGGTGATTACGATTTGCCGTTTGCCCAGGCAGTTTACGTGGATACGGGTATCGTCCGGGGAGGACGCTCGCCAGCCGTTCCGCATGAGCGCATTCGCCGCCCAGTGCGCCGTGAGAGGGTCGCCCGTCAGGCCAATGGGGGTAAGGGGGGCGGTTGCCGTGAGTTTTCCGGTGGCGGGGTCGAAGCGAATGTCATCCTTATGGAAGAACGTCTCGAACAGACCGCCCAGGATGAGGTCTTCCGGCGTGCCGCAGGCCAGGGGGCGTTCTTTCTCCAGCAGCCACAGGCGGTCTCCCATCTGTATGGCCGCCTCTATGTCATGCGTTGAGAGGAGGATTGTCTTCTGCTGCTCCCGGGCTAAGCGGCGCAGCAGCGCCATCGTTCCGATGCGGCTGGTTACGTCGAGGAAGGCCGTTGGCTCGTCTAATATAATGATGGGACATTGCTGGGCCAGCGCCTTGGCTATCATGGCTTTCTGACGTTCCCCGTCACTGAGTTCGGCTACGTAGCCGGAGGCTTTGTGGCTGATACCGGCGGCCTGGAGCGAATGCGTGATGATATCCCTGTCGCGCTTTTTCAGCCTTCCGAAAAAGCCGGTGTGGGGGTGGCGGCCCAGGGAGACGAGTTCGTATACGGTTATTCCGCCGGCATGGGTCCGGTCGGTCAGCACGACGCCGACGGCGAGCGAGCGCTCCGCCTGTGAAAAAGCGCTTAAAGGCTTGCCCTGGAGCAGCACTTCGCCCGAGAGCGCCTGCTGGAAACCGCCGAGCGTGCGCAGCAGCGTAGACTTGCCGGCTCCGTTGAGCCCAAGCAGACAGGTCACTTCGCCGGCATACAGCTTCAGATTCAGGCCGGAGTGGACCACCTTCTTCTTCCCGTTTCTCAGCACATACCCGATGCGCAGCCCGGCAGCCTCTATTACGGGCGTTCGTTCGCTCATGCTTTTCAGTTGAAATAGTGGATGTTCTTCCGGTTTATAATTACGTAGATGACAACGGGCGCGCCTATGAGCGGCGTAACGGCGTTGAGCGGCAAGAGGGTGTTCATGCTCGGCGTTACCATCAGGATATTGCATAAAAGCGCTATGCACGAGCCGGTAAGCAGCGTTACGGGGAGCAGTGCCTTATGGTTGGAAGACCCCAGCAGCAGGCGGGCGATATGCGGAACGGCAAGCCCGATAAAGGACACGGGGCCGCAAAAGGCCGTGGTGACGGCCGTCAGTATTCCGGTGCAGAGCAGGATTGTCATGCGTGTGCGGCGGATACGTACGCCCAGATTGGCGGCATACAGTTCGCCCAGTAGGAGTGCGTTGAGCGGTTTGATAAGCAAAACGGCAAGGAACAGTCCGCCCGACGAACAGAGGAGAAAGAGCGGCAGTTGCGCCAGCGATACGCCCGAGAAATTGCCCAGCCCCCACATCACATAGGCATGCACCTTGTCGGTAGAAGCATAGAAATTGAGGATGGAAATGACCGATGAGGCTAAATACCCAATCATCAGCCCGATGATGAGCAACATCACATTGTTTTTCACCTTGGATGAGAAGTATAGGATAAGGCCCAGCACGGCGCACGCCCCCACGAAAGCTGCCAGGATGATAGCCGGATAGCCGCTCACGGGAAGGTCTGCCAGCCGGCTGAGCGACCCTCCGAGGCAGAGCATCACAACGGCCACGCCCAGGTTGGCCCCGTCGCTGATGCCCAGGATGGAAGGCCCGGCCAGGGGATTGAGGAAAAGCGTCTGCATCAACAACCCGCTCACTGCCAGCGACGCCCCGGCAAACATGGCCGTAAACGCCTGCGGGAGCCGTGACTGAAGCACGATGTGCCGCCACGACGCCCGCTGGGGCTCTCCGCCCAGCAGGATGTCGAGCACGCTTTCGGGCGGGATAGACACGGCGCCATAGACCACGCTGCCGGCCAGTAACGCAACGAGCGCCGCCGGCAACAGGGTGTAAAGCAAGCATATCCGGCGGTTCATCGGCAAGGTCTGTTATCGGGTGACAAGCGTCAACCGGTTTAGATGGATGATATGCGGAGCACCTTGAGCAAGTCGCGGTTGATAGGCTTGTCGTTCTTGATTGCCTTGGCAAAGGGCACATACACGATTTCCTGGTTCTGTATCCCGGTCATCACGTTGCGCTGGTCGTCGAGCAGGGCTTCGATAGCGGCAATGCCCATACGGGTAGCCAGTATACGGTCCTGGGCCGAAGGGGCTCCTCCGCGCTGCAGATGCCCCAGGATACTCACGCGGACGTCAAACTGCGGGTATTCCTTCTTCACGCGTTCGGCCACGCCTATGGCCCCGCCCGTTACCTCGCTTTCGGCCACGAGCACGATGCTGCTGTTCTTCGTTTTACGCAGTCCGTTGTCTATCATGTCGGCCAGCTGGTCGGTCTCCATCGAGATTTCCGGTATGATGGCCGCCTCGGCGCCCGAAGCAATCGCCCCGTTGAGCGCCAGGAAACCGGCGTCGCGCCCCATCACCTCAATAAAGAAGAGGCGGTCGTGCGAGGAGGCCGTATCGCGAATCTTGTCCACACATTCCATAATCGTATTGAGCGCCGTGTCGTAGCCGATGGTGATGTCGGTGCCAAACAGGTCGTTGTCTATCGTTCCGGGAAGGCCCACGATGGGGAAGTTGAACTCCTGGGCAAAGATACGGGCGCCGGTGAGCGTCCCGTCGCCGCCGATAACCACCAGCGCGTCGATGCCCTGCTCTATCAGCCGGTCGTATGCCTGCCGCCTGCCTTCGGGCGTTTTGAACTCATCGCAACGGGCCGTCTTCAGAACCGTTCCGCCCCGTTGGATAATATTACTCACATGCTGCGTTCTGAAATCTTCAATCTCTCCGGTGATCAGTCCCTTGTAGCCTCTGTATATCCCTTTGACGTTCATCCCGTTAGAGATAGCGCCCCGGGTTACTGCGCGTATGGCCGCATTCATTCCCGGAGCATCGCCTCCGGACGTTAATATACCAATCCTTTTTACTGCTGACATAATACCTTATTTAAAAATCCACTGCAAAAATAATAATTATTTACGGTTCCCCATGCCCGGCGAAATAAATTAAACGGCCCGCTGCGCTTCGCCCGTACATTTTGTGAGGCAGGCGGGGGGCGGCGATTGTTAAAGAAATGTTATATTTGAAGGATTATGCTTTTTTAACGGTGAGCAATCTGTCAGCCAAAACGCCGTAAGGCATAGCATTTTGCTATTGCGCCGGGGGCGTTTGCAGGGGCGTACGGCGCGCCGGGGGCAAGGTGTAGTGAGGGTATGGGCAGGGTGAAGGCGGCCTGAGGGTAAAGGACGCGCTGGTAGTAAAGCGTAGGGGGATTGCTTACATCTGGTATATGCCTCCGATGTGCCTCCGGTGCGCTTCCGTATTGCCTGGCTGGATTATTTGTAGTATCTTGCAGAATAGTATGTTTAACGGGGCCTGCTTTATGGGGGCAGGCGCTTAAAACCAAACGCTTATGGCTATTTTCCAGAGTGACGCATTCTTTGATGCGCATGGGTCGGTAGGGAATCTGACCTTCCGGAACGTTAATGGACGAATCATCGTATCCCGCAAAATCACCCGCAATAACAGCAATACCCCCCGGCAAAAAGCCCGCCGGAGCAGCTTTGCGCTAATGGCAAGGCTGGGGAAATCCCTGCGCCCCGTTATCCAAATCGGTTTTGACCCGGTAAGGAACGGGAACAAATATAATCATTTTAATAAAGCGAACGCAGCTTTGGCCGATTTTCTTAGTCTCCATGATGTAGGCGATTACGCCTCTGTGCCCCTGTATATGCTGTATAAGGTATTGGGCGATGATTCGTTTACCGGGCACGTCATGGCCGCCAGGGGGAGTATGGAGGCCAGGAGCGAATTTGTAATCAATGCCGGGGGGCAGGTGAGCGGCCTGCTGTCCCTGTCGAGGGCCTTTCAGGCGGGCGACCGTATAACGGTGGTGGTGGCCCTGCTGACAGACGTACAGCGCCGGCTGATGGAAACCGTCGCATTGCATACATACAGCCTCACTCCTTTGGACCTGAAAGGGATGGCCAGCCCCAACCAGCTCGTTATCACCCCCGAAGGCCGGGAGGAGCTGAACCTCTGCGCCCTCTCTCCCCCCGGGGGAAAGATACGCGGGGTAATAACGACGGCGATTGTGTGCACCCCGCCCGGTGGCGCCCGCCCGGACCGTTCGACGGCCTTTTTCGGCATTCCGGCAGGCGGGGGGAAAAAATAAGCCCGCCGCTATGCTATTGTTGCCGGGAATTGTATTACCTTTGGACTACTTGTTTAACAATTAAATTTAGAAAAGACATGGCACGACTTGTTACGCTCTATTCCCTGCAATGGGGCGACCTATCACTTGAAACTGTTTGTGAAAAAGCAAAAGCCTTTGGCTATGACGGCATTGAAATAGGGCTTCCCGCCCATCTGGACGTACGCCGGACAGACCCTGCCTACTATAAAGGTATCCTGGATTTACTGGCAACATATGGCCTAGAGCTCCGTACCCTCTCTACCCACCTGGTGGGGCAGGCCGTATGCGACAACATCGACAGCCGCCACAAAGACATCCTCCCCGACTATATCTGGGGCGACGGCGACCCCGAAGGCGTGCGCCGGCGGGCCTCGGAAGAACTGATACGCACCGCCCATGCGGCCAAAGCGCTGGGCGTAAACACCGTGGTGGGCTTCACAGGAAGTTCCATCTGGCAATACCTCTATTCGTTTCCCCCCGTTCCTGCCGACAGGATTGAAGAAGGCTTCCGCGACTTTGCCCGCCGCTTTACACCCATCCTGGACGAATACCAAAAGCTGGGCGTACGCTATGCCCTCGAAGTACACCCCACCGAAATAGCCTTCGATACCGTAACCGCCCGCCGCGCACTGGACGCGCTTGACAACCACCCCGCCTTCGGCTTCAATTACGACCCAAGCCACCTGGGCTACCAGGGCGTAGACTATGTAGGCTTCATTTACGAATTTGGCAGCCGCATCTTCCACGTACACATGAAAGACGTCTACTGGAGCGACGCCCCCAAGCCTGCCGGCGTATTTGGCGGCTACGTAACCTTTGGCGACCCCTGCCGCTACTGGAACTTCCGCAGCCTGGGACGGGGCCGGATAAACTTTGAAGAAATCATCCGCGCGCTCAACCACACAGGCTACGACGGCCCTCTTTCGGTTGAATGGGAAGACAGCGCAATGGATCGCGAACACGGCGCCCGCGAATCGTGCGCCTTCACCAAACGCATCGATTTCCAGCCCTCGGCCCACGCCTTCGATTCGGTTTTCGAGAAGAAATAACCCCCTTCATTTTTTGATATGAAGATACGAACCTGTTTACTGGCCGCATGCTTGCTGCCGGTCTTCCTGGCGGCACAGCACCGGGAGGTGCCGCTACTGGGGAAATGTTCCCCTGATGATTTCCGAAAAGAGCCTTATGCGGAATGGTATACGGCCAACTACGCTGCCTACGAGCCCCATCCGGAGATAATCAGTCAACTCGAAACATTCAACCGGAAAGGTTACGCCGTGACTGTTTTTCTGGGTACGTGGTGTGGAGACAGCCGCCGCGAAGTGCCGCGTTTTATGAAAGTGCTGGACGCCGCCGGTTTTCCGCAAGAGGCCGTCACACTCATTGCCGTCAGTGCGGAAGACTCCGTTTACAAGCAATCCCCCACCCATGAGGAACGGGCGAGGCATATCTACCGGGTGCCTACCTTTATCCTGTGGGACAAAGGCAGGGAAATAAACCGGATAGTAGAAATACCCGTCGTTTCGCCCGAACGGGATTTGCTGGCAATCCTCAAGGGCGCGTATACGCCCGCCTACGAATCGTACCCGTATCTTTCGCAATGGTTTGACGAGGGGATACTGAACGATGGGAACCTCTCGCACAGGGGCCTGGCCAGACGGATAAAACCCCTGGCGCAGTCGGTGGGCGAACTCAATACCTGCGGGTACGTCTTGTCCAAAAGCGGCGGTAAAGGGCAGGAGGCCGCAATCAACGTGTTCAAAATAAACGCATACCTGTATCCCGAAGCCTGGCAGCCCTTCATGTATCTTGCCCGCGCGCTGTATGAGAGGGGAGACTACAGCCAGGCGCTCGAGGCGATACGGAAAGCGATTGAACTGAACGGCGAGACGAAGAATGTGAGAAGCCTGCTTGAAATGGAAGATAAAATCAGGATTTTCCTTTTTTAGAAAAAACAGTGCAATTCCCGGCGCCCCGTATACTCCGTGTGCCGGGAATTGCTTACCTTTGTGGTTGCTTAATAAAGAAATACACGGATAAAAATGAAGAAAAACAGCGTAGCCATCGTAGGATATGGCAATATAGGGAAATATGTGCTCGAAGCGATACAGGCGTCGCCGGACTTTGAAGTGGCAGGTATAATACGCAGGGATCCAAGCGATATACCACACGAATTGAAACCCTACAAGGTGACGGACAGCATCACGAAGCTGGATAAGGTAGACGTGGCCGTGCTGGCAACGCCCACCCGCAGCGTAGAGGCGTACGCCAAGGAAATACTGGCGCTGGGGATTAACACGGTAGACAGCTTTGATATACATGGCGGCATTGCAGACCTGCGCCGCTCGCTGGACGCCGTGGCGAAGGCCCACGGCGCCGTAGCCGTAATCTCGGCCGGGTGGGACCCGGGAAGCGATTCGGTAGTGCGCGCACTGCTTGAAGCGATGATACCCAAAGGAATTACCTATACCAACTTCGGGCCCGGGATGAGCATGGGACATACCGTGGCCGTAAAGGCCATCGGGGGCGTAAAAGCGGCCCTGAGCATGACCATCCCCACCGGCACAGGCATCCACCGGCGGATGGTATACATCGAAGTAGAAGAAGGATACGATTTTGAACAGGTGGCCCGCGCCATCAGGGCCGACGACTATTTTGTGCACGACGATACCCACGTGATGCAGGTAGACAGCGTAGACAGCCTGCTCGACATGGGGCATGGCGTAAACCTGGTGCGCAAAGGCGTCTCGGGACAAACCCAGAACCAGCTCATAGCCTTCGACATGAAAATCAATAACCCCGCCCTCACAGCCCAGGTATTGATAGCCGTGGCCCGCGCAAGTCTTAAACAGAAGCCGGGCGCCTACACCCTGATTGAACTGCCCGTAATAGACCTGCTCTACGGAGAGAGGGAAACGTTAATCAAACAACTTGTTTAACCCTCCCCCCCGTATGCTAAGTTATATTACCTGGACGGCAGACCCTGCCATTTTCACCATCGGTTCACGCGAAATAAGATGGTACGGGCTGGCCTTTGCCGCCGGTTTTGCTATCGGCTACATGATAGTAAGCCGGATGTGGAAAGAGGAGAAGCTCAATCCCGCCTGGATAGATTCCCTTCTGATGTACACGGTTGTCGGTACCGTTATCGGCGCCCGCCTGGGGCACTGCCTCTTCTATATGCCCGACTATTACCTGGCCCATCCGCTGGAAATCCTTCAGATATGGAAAGGCGGGCTGGCCAGCCACGGCGGTACGCTGGGTATCGTGATAGCCATCTGGATATATTCGAGGCGCGTAACGCACCGGAGCATGCTCTGGACGTTTGACAAACTGGTAGTCCCCACCGGACTGGTGGCCGCCTTTATCCGCCTGGGCAACCTGGCGAACCACGAAATATACGGACATCCCACCGATTTGCCCTGGGCCTTCCGCTTCATACGCCCCGAATACATAGACGCCTGGCGGCGGGGCGCCGAACCCGTCTTCACAGCCCCCAGCCACCCCACGCAGCTATACGAGGCGGCTTGTTACCTCCTCACCTTTACGCTGTGCATGTGGCTCTACTTCGGGAAAAAAGCCTGGAAGAAAGAAGGGCTTATCTTCGGCCTCTTTATGATTTGCGTCTTCGCCTCGCGCTTCTTCGTTGAGTTCCTCAAGAACGACCAGGAAGCCTTCGAGGCCGATATGATATTAAATATGGGACAGTTACTGAGCATCCCGTTCGTACTGGCCGGCATATACTTTGTCTGCCGGGCGCTTAAACGAAGTAAATAAACACGATGTATAAACAAAAAGAAATAGCGACAAATGTTTTCTATGTAGGAGTGAACGACCGCCAGAAGGCCCTTTTCGAAAACCTCTGGCCCCTGCCCTACGGCGTATCCTATAACGCCTACCTCCTGATTGACCGCGAAACCGTATTGGTAGACACGGTAGACGTATGCTATTCGGATATCTTCCTGCGCAAGATAGCCGGCGCACTTAACGGACGCACGCTCGATTACCTGGTGGTAAACCATATGGAGCCCGATCATTCCGGCAGTATCCGCCTTCTCCGCCAGCAATATCCCGGCGTGAAGATTGTAGGAAACGCCAAAACACACGCCATGCTCGGCGGCTTTCACGGCATAACGGACGGCCTCGTAGAAGTAAAGGAAGGCGGAACCCTCTCCACGGGCAGCCGCACCCTTAGCTTCCATATGGCCCCGATGGTGCATTGGCCGGAAGTAATGTTCACCTACGACGCCGAAGATAAGATACTCTTTTCGGCAGACGCCTTTGGCACATACGGCACATTGGACGGCGGGATAATCGACACGGAAATGAACGTGGAGCGTTTCCATGAAGAGATGATCCGCTATTATTCCAATATCGTAGGCAAATACGGAGGTCCCGTTCAGAAAGCCCTCCAAAAGCTGTCCGCCCTGGATATCCGGACCATCTGCTCCACCCACGGCCCCGTCTGGCGGGAGCATATCGGCCGGGCCGTCTCTGTATACGACCGCCTGAGCCGCTACGAGGCCGAACCGGGCGTAGTAATCCTCTATGGCTCCATGTACGGTAATACCGAGCAAATGGCCGAAGCCGTCGCCGCTTCGTTGGCCGAAAACGGTATCCGGGACATCATCTTCCATAACGTAAGCAAAAGCCACGCCTCATACATCCTGAAAGACGTATTCAGATACAGGGGCCTTATCGTAGGCAGCCCCACGTACAGCGGTCAGCTGTTTCCCGAAATAGAATCGGCGCTGAGCAAGATAGAGGTGCGCGAAGTAAAGAACCGCCTTTTCGGTTGCTTCGGTTCGTTCACCTGGGCGGGGGTAGCCGTTAAGCGCCTGGCCGAATTTGCCGAACGGATGAAGTGGGAGACAGTGGGCGTCCCCGTAGAACAGAAGCAATCGCTCAGCGCAGCCAATTACGCCGGTTGCCTGGCTTTGGGACAGGCAATGGCCGAAAAAATAAAAGAACAATCAACCAACTAAAACGCACGCATCATGAGACTGATTATTGAACCAGATTATGCTTCACTCTCCAAATGGACGGCCCGCTATGTGGCGGCCAGGATTAACGGGGCCAACCCCTCGGAACAAAAACCTTTTGTGCTGGGCCTTCCCACCGGTTCGTCGCCCCTGGGCATGTATAAAAACCTGGTTGAACTCTACAGGGCCGGAGGCGTATCGTTCGAACATGTCATTACCTTCAACATGGACGAATACGTGGCCTTACCCCGCAATCATCCGCAGAGCTACCATACCTTCATGTGGGAAAACTTTTTCAGCCATATAAATATCAGGAAAGAAAACGTACATATCCTGGATGGGAACGCCCCCCACCTGGAAAAAGAATGTGCCGCATACGAAGAAGCCATGCAAAAGGCAGGCGGCATAGACCTCTTCCTGGGCGGCATAGGCCCGGACGGACACATCGCCTTTAACGAACCCGGCTCTTCCCTCTCTTCGCGCACCCGCATCAAGACACTGACCACGGATACGATTATAGCCAATTCGCGTTTCTTTGATAAGGATATGAGTAAAGTGCCCAAAACCGCCCTAACGGTAGGCGTAGGCACCGTGTTGGACGCCAGAGAAGTATTGATTATGGTAAACGGGCATGGCAAAGCCCGCGCCCTGCAGCAGGCAGTGGAAGGCGCCGTCAGCCAGATGTGGACAATCACCGCCCTCCAGCTACACCCCAAAGGGATTATTGTGGCAGACGAAGCGGCCTGCGCCGAACTGAAAGTGGGCGTCTATAAGTACTTTAAAGACATAGAAAAGGATAACCTTAACCCGGACAACCTGCTTTGCGAATGAACGGCCGGGAAGAAAAGCCGGTCAGCTTCGCCGTCGCAGGATGCGGGCATATCGGAAAACGGCATGCCCAGATGATTACCCGCGACAAAGGGGCAAGGCTGGCAGCCCTGTGTGACGTCCGCCCGCGGGACGAATTAGCCATAGAGGCGTATGACGTCCCTTTCTTCCCTGACTTTGACGCCTTGCTGTCTGCCTCGCTCCCGGTGGATGTCATCAGCATTTGTACGCCAAACGGATTGCACGCCCCGATGGCCGTTAAGGCAATAGAAGCGGGCTATCATGTAATTATCGAAAAGCCGCTGGCCCTTACCTTGCCCGACGCCGAACGGATCGTTTACACCTCCCTGAAGTACAGAAAACAGGTATTCTGCGTGATGCAAAACAGGTATTCGCCCCCTTCCGTATGGCTAAAGGAAATGATAACGTCCGGAAAGCTGGGCGATATTTATATGGTGCAGCTTAACTGCTACTGGAACCGCGACGAGCGCTACTACAAACCGGGCGGGTGGCACGGAAGCGCTACGCTGGACGGGGGAACGCTGTTTACCCAATTCTCCCATTTTATCGATATTATGTACTGGCTTTTCGGGGATATATGCAACATACAGGCGCGTTTTGCCGACTTCAACCACACCGGTCTTACCGACTTTGAAGACGCAGGCGTCGTTCATTTCAACTTCGTAAACGGGGGAATGGGCTCCCTCAACTACTCAACGGCTGTCTGGGACAAAAACATGGAAAGCAGTCTGCTGCTGGTTGCCCGGAACGGAAGCATCAAAATAGGGGGGCAATACATGGACAAAGTAGACTATTGCCATATAAAAAACTACACCCTCCCCGAACTTCCCCCCACAAACCCCGGAAACGATTACGGAGCCTACAAAGGCTCCGCCCAAAATCATAACTTCGTCATCCGCAACGTAGTGCAGGTACTCTCCGGCGCCTCACCCGAACCCATCACCACCAACGTATTGGAGGGAATGAAAGTGGTGGATATCATCCGCCGCATCTATCAGGCCGGCGGGGGAGGAGGAGGATGATATGATTTACGGGAAAATTGTTGCTGAATAAAATTTAGAAAGGTTCTTGTAAATCCCGGATTTTTATCTACATTTGCCGTATAGAAAACTCAATTAACGCCAAAAGAAATATGCAACACACTATCAACCATTCATTACCGGCGCTTTTAATTATCATCTCATCCTTGTGGATAGCAGGATGCCATGTGGATAACCTGGATTTTGAAACAGAGAATAACTTCCATTTGAATGCGTCGCCACATGAATTTGACGTAAAAACAAAGCAAGATAATCCAGGTATGAATATGCTTTATATTGATGGCCGGGAGTTTTGGCTGGGCAGCCTTTTCATCATGCCGGATACGACCATATACCACAACGATTATTCCGTAAAATATGTAAAGAGTTCACCGCGGGAAGTTATTGGCAAATGGTTTACGCTAAAAAAAGTTGACCATTAT
>JAISXD010000009.1 GCA_031270665.1 Tannerellaceae bacterium
TGAACTGGTAATATCAAGGGGGAGGTCTATTAGGAAAAGTCAACTATCGGAGACATAGAATCAGATAGTTATAGGCGATTTTATGAGAAATCTGATTTTTAGTCGGACAGTAGTGATAACGAATACATAAAAATAGACTTTTGCAAAAATAATATACAAAAGGAGGAATCCGAAAAACCTATAAAGAGTAGGAAAATTTAAAACAAATTTATCATGAGAACTTTGAATTTAGAACAAATGGAGAATGTGAATGGCGGACAGTCTGCCGCTTACTGGGGTATATTTCAAACTTGGGTATGTGTTCAGATTGGGGGTAGAGGTGGAAATAGAGAATTTATGTAGAAGCAATTATATTTTTATTATGAAAAACAAGATTATTATTTTTAATTTTATACTGTCTTTATCTGGTATATGGCGCTTTGTTTTGTACTGAGGCCAATTAATCCGGGACCGTATGTTCTGCCTGTTTCTACTTTTTACCTTTTATTTTCCTGTGTGTTTTTAGGTGGCTTAATCAGAGAAAAGTTGGGTGTTAAACCAATAGTAAACATATCTCAACTATTTGTTGTCGTTTTGTGTACGATATTTTTATTAGGTGTTACTGTCTTCATCGAATATCAATTAAAAGTAACTATAGATATTATGGTTGGCTCGACAATCGGTGTTCTTTTTGTAGGTGGTATAGCGTTTCTCTGTTTTGTGTTAAAGAACACAAAAAGACACTGAAAATGAATCTGTTAATATTGAAATATTTATCTGTAAAAAAATATTTATTCACTACCTTTGCAAATAGATAACAGAGTTATTTGAAAAGCATGAAAAACGAAGTGTATCTAAGCACTTTTCTATTTACTTATCCATTGCCCTTTTTCATGCGGAAAGTTTTTAATCTACTCATAATCTGAATTTTCTATTCAGATTACATCAAAGGCAGTGATTGTTTGTAAATAAGCAAATGATTTAAACATTTACTTTCTCTCCGCATATTATGATTAGGCGTCTAAAATATGCAGGATATTCCGCAAAATCACATATCTTTGCAAACGTAAGCAAAAGCATATATTAAGTTGCTTCTAACATATATAACATAACTTCGTTCGACAACAATGATTTGTTTATCCGGTCTTATGAAATAGCTATTGGCAGCAACTACCGTGATGCTTTCTTTGAAGAGTTTGTAAGTAAACTCATTAAGAAATAATAGAAGTATCACATGTTAAATAATTATACTTTAAAACGTAGAATAAAAATGAAGAAATTAATTATCCTTCTTGCTCTGCTTAGCGCGGCATTCACATCTTACACGCAAAATAGCAACGAAAAACGGTCTGCATTCCATTTTAGTTTTGTGCCGCCCGTAAGTACAAACGGCATTAACGCAGCACAATATACAAACACTGCATCTTTCAGCCTGTTGGTTGGATTAGCCAAAAATGAAGAAATCTTCGGTTTTGCAGGTTTAGCCAATATCGTTATGAATAATGCAGATGGCTTCCAGTTTGCAGGGCTTGCCAACTATGTCGGTAACGAATACCGTGGTTTGCAGTTTGCAGGTTTGAGTAACTATACCGGTGATATGACCGGATTGCAATTTGCAGGGCTGGGGAATATCGCAAGTAACGTGAAAGGGCTTCAGTTCGGAGGGTTATTTAATGTCGCTAAAAACGTATCGGGAGTACAGTTTGCAGGGCTTGTCAATCTTGCCGAAAACAGCGATTATCCCATTGCCTTACTCAACATTATCAAGAACGGAGAATACGGTATAGCAGCAACATATAATGAAATTGGAAGTGTAACGCTCACATTCCGTTCGGGTGGACGTATTACATACGGTATTCTGGGTGTCGGGTATAATCACAAGGCGGATGACGAAGGATTTGTTGTTGAAGGCGGCTTTGGAGCGCATATCAATATTACCGATTGGCTTCGCCTGAATAATGAAATTAAAGGAGGTACGATAGGCGACCTTTCCGATGATGATACTTTTTATTTTAATTATGCTCTGCTTCCTGCATTCCGTCCGGTACGTAACATTGAGATTTTTGGTGGGCCAAGTATAAATTATATGCAGTCCGACAACCTTAAGAATAAAGATATGTTCCCGAACCATTCGATATGGAAGAAATATTCCGACACCCAATTAAAACAAGTATATATTGGCTATCAGGTAGGGATTCAAGTTCTTTTCTAAGTAAATTTGTAGTATTTGTAATGATTAAATATATCAAACGTATATGTTGATACATAAAGGAAGTAAAACTTTAGAAACGGAAAGGCTTATTCTCAGAAAATTCCAATATACGGATGATGACGATATGCTTCCTTACTGGATAAGAGATCCCAATATTCAGTACTAGTATTCGGAACCTGTTTATGTGACTAAGCGGGAAGTGAAAGAATTATTGGAAAAATACATATTGTCGTATGAGCAGCCCGATTATTACCGTTGGGCGATTATAGAGAAAGCCTCCGGTATTTGTATCGGACAGATTGCGATATTTCTGGTAAACGACAAGAATCACTTTTGCGAAATAGAATACGCTTTGGGCAAACAATTCCATAGGAAAGGCTATTGCACCGAAGCGGTCAAGGCTTTGTTGGACTTTTGTTTCAACGAAGTCAATTTCCACAAAGTGCAGGTTTGCCATAAAGAGGGAAATATTGCCTCGCAAGGGGTCATTCGCAAATGTAATTTTACCTATGAAGGAACTCTGCGGGATTTCTTCTATATGGATGGCAGGTATGTAAGTCGTTTGTATTATTCAATGCTTAAGAGTGAATATAAAAATACGATTAAAGAATGATTAACAAAAAAGAATATAAAATAAAGCCGGAATGAAGAAATCAACAATGTTCTTAATATTCCTTTGGGAGCGCTATTCATGTCTATTCTGATTATACGTCCTTATGAACTGCGGTTTAACAAATCAAAAAGGCAATGGATAAGTAGCAAATCTTTCGCTTAACTCCGCTTTATTATGCTTTTTTGCCTATTGGCAGAACTAAGCGAAACAACGCCGAACGAACCTAATCATCAAACACTTACTCCATTCATCCTGATTCTGCCTAATATCTGGGAAAGTTTTTATTCCCTTGTGGATATTTGTTTCTTTGATATTAATTTTCATTTTCATACGACAAGAATATGTAGTGATACCACAATTGGATGTAAATGAATTAATTAACAAAATACTAAAAGAACAATTATTAGAACAATTCTACAGGTATAGATGGCTTTCTTTTATTCTTGCTCCATTAATGTTGATATTAAGAGTTACATTAGTGGCTGCGTGTATTTTTATTGGTAGCTTCCTTCCGGTGGTTCCTTCCGATAAATTCAACGTGCCGGAAAACATAACGATTCAGTAAGGATGGATTTAGAACTGATAAAGAAAAACAATGCTAATGCAGCAAGACACTTCCGATTGCGGAGTGGCTTGTCTGCTATCCATTATTCAATATTACGGCGGTGAAAACACATTAGAGCAACTTAGAAAACCGAGTGGCCCAACCCGGCAAGGCCCAACCTTGTTCGGACTGTATCAGGCAGCTTTACAGATGGGATTCAACGCAAATGGGTGTGAATCCGATATTCAATCGCTTATTGACCATGGTAGCCCTGTTATTCTACATTTGCGGATAGATGATAAGATGGTTATTGAAACCTATACGGGAAGATTACGGAATATAGCGTTATTTTTGTCGGATGAACAATTCAATTCGAGATTATTTCTCTGCAGTAAGCGATCCACGCGTTTAGGGTAGCTGTTTGCATTTGCTTCCAGACATTTATTGTTAGGCCTTTGCACATATATTAGAATCCTGTCTGCGCAAATAGGGTGAGCGAATCCTCTCCACTCTTGCGCAGAAGCAGATAGTCATTGATGGCAAAAGCTGCGTGGAGTCTCTCCTACCACCCGGGGGAATCAGGGTTTATACCTTCTTAATGTATGGTTAGTGAGAATCGCTTTTGTATCTCCCAGCAAAAGGTAGAAGATAAGTCTAATGAAATAACGGAGTTCATACGTCATAAAGGTGGACACTATTTCCTTGCATTGAAAGAAAAATCAGAAGAGCTTGTATGAAGACGTCGAGTGCGCCTTTAAAGTACATTCAGGGCACAGGACACGCGTTATTACATCAGTGATGAGAAAGAAACGAATGCCGCCTGTTTCAATGTACCGGCAAGAGGACATTGGGATATTGAGATATTGAGAATCAGTTGCATCGGGAAACTATTCCGAGACCGAAGCGTTCGTTACCGGTACGCCTGAATATGCATTTAACGAGTTTCTTCAAATCGGTGTAGAACGCGGGATACCCGCTTCAAAAGAGTGGGATAAACTTTTCATCCTTGATGATACTTAATTCTGTAGCGTCACTAATAACGTATTTCCTTCCGTATGGGATACAAATTCGGGGGCGTATTGACATTGCAGGGTGGTGATGCCTCCGCCGTATGTACCCGTACGCGAAACGAACGCCTTGTATTCTATAACATAGGTTCCTACCGGAAGCCTGTCGAAATAGAAATTTTCCGATGCATCTTTGGGTGCGTGATAATACAGAAGGCCGTCCATAAACTGATAATCGGATAGTTGTGAAACCGGTTCGAAACATCCCGGACGAGTATCTTTCAGACTCACATATTCCATTTCGCGGTCTGTGCGAATGGTTAATCTTACCACTACCTTGTCGCCTGTGTGAAGTGTACGGTCGGAGGTAAGGGGAGTAATCTGACGTTGGGCACCGTTATTGGTTTCAATGAATAGCTTCTTTTCCACGCTCAGCGCTCCGGTTTGTTTTTCTATTTTATCGATAGGTTCAACGTATTGGTTGTAAATGGCGCCCCATGCCGGAGCTTTGCCTTTTTTACGGATGGCGACGGTATTCATGGCCGTTGTTATATCATTCCCCCGGACTATTTCTTTGATGTACCCTGTGGCTGTTTCGCCTGAGGCCGTATCGAATGTTTTATCGCCCCAGTTTACAATGGATTTATTTCCTTCGGCCAACCAGTCGCTTCCGGTAGAGAGAATATTATAAATGCCGTTTACGGTAGAAGGTACGGTTTCCCACTTTTGTGTTTGTTTCCGGTTGAGGAGCCATTGTTTCATACGGTCTGTTTCTTCCGTATCCGTTCCTGTTTCTTCGAATGCTGCCATTAATAAAGAATGTACGTCAAGAGGGGAGTGGAAGAAGTTATTTTCCCGTTTGTTGTTCGCCCAATACATCCCTTGTTCATGAGATGTTGTCGCTGTTTTGCGTAACCAGGCAAGTATCTTTCCGGCAATGTCTTTTTTGCCGTTATGATGCATTAGCAGAGCTATCTGGCCTTTTTCGTATAAGGATGCTTTCTGCCAGTGTTTTTCCGCCTGCTTGGTAAAGAAACGGATGCCTTCGCGGGCGTCGCCCCCTTCGGGAATATCACGGTAAAGGCTTCTTACGTACAGGTAATTTACTTGCCAGGCAGTCGGGATATAATTGCCGGAAGTTTTCTCCGCTTTTGCCAGCGCGTCATACTCCTGCCGGATTGATTTGTCTAAATAGTTGAGCGCTTTCGTTTGCATCTCTTTTTCCTGCGGGCCATATTGAACAGCTCTTAAACGTACCAATTGTGCCATGCCGTTCAGTATAAAGAGCGTCATGCTGCGGTTTGGATAGAATCCATTGAACCATCCCCATCCGCCGGATTCGTGTTGTTGCTCAAGTAATACGTTAAGCGCCGCATTCCGTAAGCTGTTGGCTCTGTTTACATCAAATAATAAAGAGAGGCGTTGTTTTTGCTCCGTTTCCGATTGAGCGTCCAATACCCAGGGGGTTTCTTGCAGCAATACATTCTTTAGTTCTTCATTTTTCTCCAGGTTGGATAGACGTGTAGAGCCTGTTCCGCCTTGCGCCGCCCACTGTTCGATTACTTTTTTGATGCGTGGGTTTGATTGGGCAATCAAGGCGGCTACCGTGTTACTATAATAGGCGGCAAACCATGAAATAATATTGTCGTTATCCGGTTGGCTGATCGTAGGCAGCGCCTGTACGGCATACCAGACAGGATTGTCGCTATATTCAAGCGTCAGGGCATACGGGCGGCGGGCGGACGATGATTTTCCGTTGGATACGTTAATTTGTTGTTCGCCTTCTGTCAAAAGACAGAAGGGGGTACTTTCCGTTACTAATAGCTCATTGGACAATACGGGCAATATATGTTGTTCACCGTCGCTGCCGGTTTCGGAATCGGCTATGATACGTATACCCAGCAAATCCTGTTTTGGGGGAATGGTAATTGTCCATGAAACCGTTTCCATATCCTTCGTTTGTAAAGAAAATGTTTTTTGCGCTTTGGCAAGGCATGCAACCGGCTCATCATTGACAGGGTTGAATAATTCCAGGCGAGCCAGCCCTTCCGTTGCTTTATCAGACAAATTCATGATTTGGGCGGATATACTAACCTCGTCGCCGTTCCGTACGAAACGGGGTAGGTTAGGAAGCACCATCAATGGCTTTTGGGTGATAACTTCATGTGTTGATAATCCGAACTTTACATCTTTAGTATGTGCTAAGGTCTGTAACTTCCATGTCGTATTGCTCTCAGGGATGGTAAAGTTTACAAACACATTCCCTTCTTTGTCTGTTGTAAGCATAGGGAAGAAAAAGGCCGTTTCACTGAAGTTCATGCGAAGGGTAGGAGGGCTCGCTGTTTCTTGTGTTGCAGACGGTGGAACAGGCTTCTCAACCTCTAAATCATCGTCTTGTGAAGTGGCCACGTTTTGTAAAGAGGCTGCTTCTTGTAACGAAACTACTTTTGCTACAGACGATCTCATTACAGGAGCTGTGCCTGCTGCCATAGGGCGTATATTGTATGCCGCCCTAAAGTCCAACATACCCTGCCAGTCAAGAGTGGCGTACGTAACCGAAGGCACATTCTTTGTTTTTGCAGGTTGCGAGGCGTATCCTCTGCGAACGCCGAACCCTCCTCCTTCCGAGAAATGCCCGTAATAGAGCGAACGATAGGCTGCGGGCGAGAAATACCAGGCAAACGGCATTATCTTATCCAATGAAACATCATACATCCCTGCTAAAACTTCGGCTAAAGCAGCGGTTGAATCGGCATTCTGTATCCGGAATTTCCAGCTTTCCTTACTTCCCGGTAATAAACGGTTGCGGAATGTTTCCGGCTTAATGGTCAGCTTCTTGTTGGGAAATCGCTTTTGGACAGGTATTTGCTGCGTGTACAACTTACCTTCCTTTACGAATGTGAAGGATGCCGTTACGCCGTCGCCATAACTTTCGAGGAACGGAATCCGGAAAGTACGGTTTTCATTACTGAGTTCAATCCGTTCGCGCGCTACATTTTTATTATTGGTAAATAATTCGTATAAGACATAAGCCTCTTTATCGGACGTACCGAATATGATGCTTGTTTCCTCTCCAGGCAAGCAATCGGCCTTTTCGGGCAATACCCATGTGTGGGTAAATACCGGCGGGCGTTTATCCTGTTTGCCATACAAGATAAAGTCTTCGGAATAGTCTATCGTACGCCCTTTGTTATCCTGGGCTGTCAGATGCAGGCGTAAACGTCCCGAAGGCAGTTTGCCGAACATTTCTTTTCCCAATGTTGTATCTGTGGAGAATGTACCCCGGGCCAGCGTTTTTCCTTCTTTGTATTGATTTTTCTCTTTCGTGTCGTCGAGGGTTATTATTTTATAAGTTCCTTTAGCCGGCGTTTCTTCTCCGTTGAGGGTCATTGCATTGATTTTTACAACAGCCGATTCTTTTTCCATTTGTTTTTTTATATCGGTAGAAAGAATCATGCTTCTGTCGCCGACAGAGAAGGTGAAAAGCGTTTCCTGTGTTTCGTTTTTGTTATCGGTTACAGACACTTTAACGTCGTAACGTTGAAACGAAAGAGGGAAACCGGTGTAGCTTTTTTCAGGACGGAACGTAAAGGAGAACGTCCCGTCGTCATTGATTGTTGCCTTTCCCTGAGCTACCTGCTCTTCCGTCCTGTCGCTATAATAAAGACGAGACCAGAACGGCCTTTTTATAATACGGTAGGTAATATTCGCCTGTTGAAGCGCCACGCCTGAAAAGGTTTGCGCCTTGCCTGTTATCGCCACTTCGTCGCCAAAAGCAACTTCGCCTTTTACTTTATCCAATTCAATCTTAAAAGTCGGGCGTTTGTATTCTTCAACCCGTATGGAAACGGAGCCGTTAGGAGAAACAAGCGTAAATTGTCCGCTAAGCGCCTGCCCCGGTAACGTAAATTCTCCGGTGAAGGAGCCATAGTCATTCGAAGTAAACGATTTAGTGGCAACCTCCCGGTAATTCGCATCGCGGAGCGTTATTTCAAAACGTTTGCCTGCTACCACTTGCGGATTGTCTTTATCATTCGTGTAAGCAATTCCCTTAAAGAATACGGTTTGCCCCGGGCGGTAAATACCCCTGTCTGTCAACAACCGCACTTCTGTATTTGCCTGATTGTTGCCATAGCTGCGCCTGCCGGTATAAATACTTGTTACAAAAGCTGAAGTATCGCCGGCTACATAGGCTTGGCAGGCTCTTATATCATCTCTTTCAGGTAAGGCGGCCAAACCGTCTTTGCCGGTTTTAACCGCACCAGTCTTTATCAGTGCATTGTGTTCGTCTTTGTAATAATTGACGGTAGCACCGTTGATCGGTTTGCCGGTCTGGTAATCGGTTACCAATAGTTCCGCTGTTCCCGAAGGAGCGTTCCTCGATGCTATGGCCAAACGTGTAACGCTAAACAAATTGTTTATTTTTATGTCTTTGCCCGGAGAGGTGATGACATATTCATATAGCCCGGGTTTGTCCATTCGGATAGATACGCTTGAATCTGCACTCGTATATGAATTTTTAAATTCAAGCGGGAAAGAGATTTCCTTCACTAATTCGCCGGGTGTGTTTTTCTTTTCACCCGGGTTGTTGTATATATAAGGTAAGGTCTCTTCTATTGTTTTTTTACTTCGATAGATTTGTACGGTTATATGGGAGATATGGGTGTAATAGATGGTTAGTTCCAGGTTCTTTCCGGGATATACGGTATTGTTGCTTTGTATTTGCAAAACGGGTTCTTCCATTTCCGCCAGCCGGTTTGTGATAAGTCCTATCCGTTGGTAATTCGGATAGCGGGCGATGGCGTCTCTACACAATTGGTATTGAAGCGTACGGATAGAATCTGCTGTTTCCGGTTTGTACAATTTGTTTTGCAGCAGTTCCAGTTTGGCCTGTATGGCTTCTACAACGTACGGTTTATCCTTGTATACATTTATAAGACTGTCAACAAACGCCTCATATTTCACCTCTTCTCCGGGTGAATAGCCATTACGGTATTGGTATTGCCCGTAAGCCAAAAGTACCGGTATCAGTGATTTTATATCATTCTTTTGCTCATAGTAAGTAATCAAGCCCTGGTAGATTTTATCCGAAGGCCGTATATCGATGGCGCGAAAAGCAAGAAATTCATAAAGCGTAGGGCGCAAAGGCGTTGTTTCTCCCCCAACAGACATAATATCCTTAAACGCCGCTGTTCCCGTTTGGCACAACAACTGTTTAGGTTCCAAAGAAGCGTCAAGCTCTTCCTCTATCCTGTCGGTAAAAAGATTGGGCGCCCATTCCCTGATATCATCAGGCACAAATCCCTGAACCGGCGTACGGCGCTCTATCTTCCATTTATTTATTTGATAGTAATGGTTATACATCTCGGCAACCATTGAATGTAACAAAGCGACAGTCACCGTATCCGTTTGTTTACCCAGATAGCTCTCTACCTCTTCAATAAGATCAGGAAAGCGGTCTTCATCCACCTCAAGCTTCCCCTTCATCTCGCCGATAAGCGACTTAATCAGCATGACTGTATTGTCCATCTTATTTTCGTTTGAAATTGGCGCCGCTCTCAAAACAGTTGTAAAAAAAAGAAGGAAGAGAAAAAAGTAGTTAAAGTAGTTAAGGAGAAAAGGCGGGAACAGGGCACAAGTTCGTTTTTTTGTTACTATATTTTTTCCCCTGCCTTCCCTTTTGCCCGGTTCTATGTTCTTTTCCATCTTCTTTTCCTCCTTTAACTACTCATTACTTAACTCCTTTGACTACTTTTTCCGCAAATACGTATAAAACGTATAGGCATGTGCGTGCCTTTCGTCGGCAGGGTGATATTCGCGTTCTTCTGCTATTTCGTCCCATTCGTCGAAATTAATTTCGGGGAAGAAGATATCTGCGTCTTCAAATACGTGGTGTACGCGCGTCAGGTATAATTTGTCGGCTAATGGAAGCGCTTCTTTATAGATCATAGCGCCGCCGATCATGAATATCTCCTCTTCTTTTTCACAAAGCTCAAAGGCGTCCTGCATAGAGTTACAAACAAATACGTCGATAAAACTTTCCGGGGGCAGGGTAGTTAACACAATGTTTTTACGGTTGGGCAAAGCGCCTTTGGGAAGGGATTCGAAAGTACGCCGCCCCATTACGACAGCATGGCCTGTGGTTGCACCTTTGAAACGTTGCATGTCATAAGGCAAGTTCCATAACAACTTGTTTTTTCCACCAATAGCATTCTTTTCGTCAACTGCTGTAATAATTGAAATCATACTCATAAACTTACAATTTAGAAATAATTTGTCATTTTCGTAAAATCATCAAACGGCCACCACTCCTTTTATATGCGGATGAGGGTCGTAGCCTGTCAGGTTGAAATCTTCGTATTGAAAACGAAAGATATCTGTTACATGAGGGTTTATTTCCATCACGGGAAGTATTTTAGGTTCCCGGCTTATTTGAAGCCTTACCTGTTCAAGGTGATTACTATATATATGTGCATCACCCAGCGTATGGACAAAATCCCCGGCTTTCAGCCCGGTAACCTGCGCCATCATTTGCAGCAACAGGGCATACGATGCAATATTAAACGGTACGCCCAGGAATATATCAGCGCTACGCTGATACATTTGCAGGCTCAGCCGCCCGTTGGCCACATAAAGCTGAAAAAAAGCGTGGCATGGGGGGAGGTTCATATTCTCCAAATCGCCCACATTCCATGAGCTGACAATAATCCGGCGCGAATCCGGCGATTCTTTAATCATCCGTACAGCCTCAGCAATCTGATCGATAGCCCCGCCTTTATAATCCGGCCACGAACGCCACTGATATCCGTATATATGCCCCAGGTTACCATCGGCGTCCACCCATTCGTTCCAGATACGCACATCGTTCTCTTGAAGGTATTTCACATTCGTGTCTCCTTTTAAAAACCAGAGAAGTTCATAGATAATAGACTTCAAGTGCAGTTTTTTTGTCGTTAGCAGGGGGAAGCCATCTTCCAAATTGAACCGCATCTGATGCCCGAAAATACTTAGTGTCCCTATACCCGTCCGGTCTTCTTTCACTACACCTTCCTTCAATACCCGTCCGAGTAGCTCTATATATTGTCTCATCCTTGCTCTTTTGGTAGAATGCAAATGTACGAAAGTGATTTATATAAACCAAGAAAATCCGTTACCATTAATTCCTCCTTTTTTCCTCTTTTCCATACCTGTACAAAGAATTATGCCTATATTGCAAACGAATGTAACAACTGCATGCTAATTTTACTCGTATGAAAAACATAATCAATGCGATTACTTTGATAGAGGAATGTAAGGTGAAAAGCAGGCAGACATTACTGCCATATCCTCCTTTATAAAAACAGGAAAAAGGAAGCAACTTTGTGGCGTCAAACCCAATAAAAGATGCTTACAAAAATGAACCTCTCCAAAGAAAAAAAATCAACGGTTAAGTTACGAAAGATTTCACTATCCTTGTGTGAAAATACAAAAAAATTACATACAGTCTATTTGAAGGCTTCCTGTGGTTACGGTAACCCGGCAATAGGTAAGATACCGGATATTCATTACAACACAGTGGCCGGGTACATAAAAAACATATCGGGAAATATGATACTCCCGATAAATTCCATGATGCCGTCAAAGATTTTTTTGATACTGTCAAAGATAAATGTTATGA
>JAISXD010000017.1 GCA_031270665.1 Tannerellaceae bacterium
TATTCTAATCGTAGTTACTCTACAGTCACTTTGCGCCCTTCGGTATTTGCTTGTATCAGGTTGTTGTACATGGCTTCGCAGTATACCGGGGGAAGATAGAAGTTTCCTGAGTAAACAGTTGTCAGATTAATCCGAATCGTTACATATTTACCGGAATTTAGATTATCGATATAGGTATATATCCTGTCGTCGCGGATATCCTGATAGCTGATACCGTCAGTAGTTGTCGGCTGCGACTCATGTAAAAAACGGGTATTCAGTATTTCCCAGCCGGCGGGGAATATTTCCGTCACCACCAGGTTCTTTATCGGATAGCTCGACGGATTTCGGACGGTTACAACGGCTGTGAAGTTTGTTCCCTGCGGTAAGTTGTTAACTTCCACCGTTCTTTCTTCGTTGTCTGTGTAACTTACACTCATGGAGACGCCGTTGGCATAGGCTTCTTCTTCTCCCTGGTCGGGGATACCTTCCGTTATGATGCGTACGAATAAGGTGGAGTTGCCGTTGTTCTTCACTTCTACGTTGGCGCTGCGCCCTCCCGCTTCGAATAATGTTTCCGACCAGATATTTTTGCCGGTGGATATATCTACTGATTTGCCTTCATGCGTATAACTGAAATTCATGGTTTCCGACACTTTGTAGCGCGTCATATAGCTTGAAATACCAATCAATGCATACGCCGTCTCTTGTGTGGTGAGCCAGCAGTCGGAAGAAAGAACGTCTGATATTTCACGACATAGTGCGGCAGCTTCCTGTCCTTTTTTCAGGAGGCTGAGTGTTTGCAAGCGGATACCCTTGTCACGGAAACTACTGCCGTACGTATAATCATATGAGGTATATTCATTTTCTTCTTTTGATGTTTGAGTAATCAGTTCGTTGGCAACGTCTTCCCGTCCAACAAGCGCATAGGCGGCGGCGAGTATCCAGCGGGTTGTATTGCCCAGTGCCGGGCTTTCTTTCAGGCGGTTCATGGCTCCCAGTTCGGATTGTTGTGCTAAAGCCAGTACGTATAGGCGATAAGCTTGTGTTAGTTTATCCGAATCATAATAATAGCTGTTTGAGCCTAATTTCCAGTTACGCGCTTCTTTTTTCAGGTAATTGATAGCATTGCGTTTCATACCGTCGGGTACGAGATAGCCTTTACTGTCGGCTTCGGTTATAAAATGGGTGGCATAGGTCGAACCCCAGGCATTACTGCCTGAACTTCCCGGCCAGTAGGCAAAGGAACCTTCCGCCAATTGGTACGAACGATACCGGCGGATTACTTCTTTCACATGAAATTCTACGGATTCTGCCTGTTGTTTCGTGAGCGAGGCAAAATCTTTCAGATACAACTGAGGGAATGCTTTAGAAGTAATCTGTTCGATACATCCATGCGGGTATCCCAGCAGGTAGTTCAGGCGGGACGATAAATTAAGCGGCGGAACATCCGATACTTCGAGCGCTAAGGAATTTGTTCCATCTACACCCGGCAGGCTGATGTTTTCTTTCCACAACTTGCCTTTATCAAGCGTGACAGATTGCACTTTTGTCTGCTGGCGGCGTGCCGAACATATTTCGATATCGGTTTCGTAGACAGATTTTTCTCCCTGACCCGTGGCTACTATCTTTACGTGTCCTGCTCCCGGCTGGTCTTTTACCCGGATGCGGAAAAGCGTTTGCTTATCTTCTTTTTGGGTGAAGCTCAAATCATGGGTCGGGCTTCCCACTATTTCCATATTATCCGAGCAGGAAATTGTCACCTTTACGTTTCCGATATTATCTTCCGTAGCAAAGACGGTGGCAGGCACAGCCATTTCTTCGCCGATACCAATCACACGCGGAAGCGTCCCCAGCAACATGACAGGCTTGCGCACCATTACACTCTTCTCTGTGTGGCCGTAAGCAAGGCCATCGCCGGCAACTACCATTACGCGGACACGTCCGTTATAGTTCGGCATCAGGTAGGTATGTTTTTTCTTATCACCTTTCTTCAGGAAGAATGGCCCTTCGAAACGGACAATGGGTTTGAACCTGTTTACGATGGCTTTCGGGCCTCTATTCAAAGCATCGTCACCACCGATGCTGAACAACTGCTCTATTTTCCCGCCGTATGCGCCTAATACGTTATTGTATATATCCCAACTGGATACGCCCAGGGCTTCGCGGGCATTGAACGCTTTCCAGGGATCGGGGGTAGGGAAGTGCGTCAGGTCGAGCAGCCCTTCGTCGACGATGGCTAAGGTGTAAGCCATCTGGCGGCCTTTCTCTTCCGAGACAGTGACAGAGTAGTTTTCTTCCGGTTTATATATATCCGCCGTATTGATAACAGGGCGCAGATGGCTATCCTGTGAATTTACACTGAACGGAACCACGCCGTACAAACGAATCGGAAGGTCGTTCGCCGTATTTCCATAGGGTTGCAGCAGCGTGATGTAGATATAAGCATTGGGCTGCATATCGGGTGTAACATCTATTTGCAGGGTCGTTTCTCCGGCTTTACAGAGATGCTCGGAAGTAGAGAGTATCCGGGCGCCGGTTTCTATCGTTACTACCGCCCGGCTACTTTCCGGCGACGGGAAGGTGACAAACATTTTTTCTCCGGGGGCATAGGTTTCCTTATCTGTTTTGAAGACTAAGGTAGCAGGGGTGGCATTGGATTCTCTATTGCGTAGGTCTCCGTAGCCCGGCCAGTCGAAATAGCTTAGGATACCTGTCGAATGATTGCCGTTTTCGTCTTTTACCCGGATAAGGTATGTTCCCCATTCCTCGTAAGCCATATTTAATTGGAAGCTGCCTTTTCCATTGGTATCAGTCTTTATATTTAATTCTTTTCTTGCCGAATAGTATGAATCCGACACATAATTGGCCAATTGTTCGTTGCTGGAACTCCACCACCAGTACCAATTGGTTTTATACACTTCTATTTTCACGCTGGTAGGAGAGGGGTTACCTTCGTAATCAACCGATACTACTTCGAATGTATGGTCTTGATCTGTTACCAATTGCACTTTGTCTGTCTGGGGCGATTTAATGCCTACGTACCGTCTGTAAGGTGAGTAGAGCATATTGGAGCCGTCGATACTAAAGTCGCCCGACTCCTCGTATACGCGGGCCGTCAGGTTGGCGAGCAGCATACCGGGCGCCGAATTTCCTACATTAAAACGTGCGTCAATTACAGCATCCCCTTCGTTGTTGGTACGGCCTTCTATCAGTTTGCTTTCTTCGCTGCCGAAGGCTTTAACCGGATCATCGAACCGGAAGCCCGGATAGTTCTTGAAACTTGTTTGTGTAGTGATGAAGATGCCTTGTAAATCGTATTTCAAATTACGGGCTACGGCGCCTTGCAACCATTCGGTATGTAGCGGGATATTTACCGGTTCGTCACGCAATGCCGGTTTATCGGGGAGTGTGAGGTTTATCTTCAACCGGTTTGGTTTGATGGTTTCGATGCGTACGTTTTTAGAGAATGTTACGCCGCCTACCTGCACATTCACATTCCAGGCGCCGGTAGGAGCGTCGGACTCCGTCGGCATGGCAAAAGAATAGAGACCGAGTTCGCCATTCGTCTGCGTTTTACGAAGATAGGATTGTCCCAGCGGGTTAAACAGTTCCATGATTACCGGATGATTCTTAGGCAATGTATTGTTTTTATCGTTCAGCATAAAATTGAGGAAGAGCGTATCGCCCGGTCGCCAAACGCCTCGGTCGCCATAGATAAATCCTTTGATACCCTTCTGGATAACTTCTCCCGAAACGTCGAACGTACTGAGAGAAAGAGAAGAACCCTGGTCTATCCGCATGTACGAGCGCTGTTTATCCGACGAGGCAATCACGTAGTAGGGCCTGCCGTGCGTCGGTAATATTTTCGCCTGTCCTTTGTCGTCGGTAATGCCGGAGCCGATTACCTGATGCTGGTAGTTATATAAGGTTACATTTACCGCCCTTTCCGGATACGTTGTTATCAGGTTGTGCGCGATGATAAGTATTTCGTTATCTGTCCCCATTTTAGCCATTAGTCCCAGATTGGTTGTTAAGATATTCTTTCCTGTTACCTTATTAAAATAGTAGCTGTCGGCACACGGATTTTCTCTTTCTTGATAATCATAGTAATCGTAATTCACTTCGCCGTAATAATAATAGTAGCCGCCTTCATCATATCTATTGGACTCTTCCCTGAAAAGCGCTTCATCTTCGGCCAGAAGCTGCTCTTTCGTTTTCTTATTGCCATTGTCGCAAGGATAAACGGATAAGTCGCGGGTGAAGCTTAATTCTATCCGGTAAATGGCGCCTGGTTCCGGTGTAATCAGTTCATTCAGGTTAAGGGCATAGGTTCGCCATTCGGACAGCTTGGTTTCTTCTTCGTCAAAGAGTATGGTTTTGCGGGTAACCAAACGTCCTACACGCGTCAGTTCGTTCGTTCCCTCCAGCGTACTATATTGCAGGAATTGGCCTACATTCTTTTCAAATATCTTGATAACGCGCACGATTACGCCTCGCAGGTAAACTGCCTGGAAAGGAATATTCAGGTCTTTAGACTGTGGGATGATAGAGCCCTCGCCGGTAAAACGCACATTGGGTAAGGCGTCTGTTATTTCTATCTCTTTTTCTGTATCTTCGCCAAGGTTTCGACCGCCTTTACTGCGGATCGAACCGCTCAGGAAAAGAGTTTGCATACCTGCCCGTTTCGTATCGGGATAGAGGCGAAGCTTGTTTCCCTCAAATGTTACCGTTTCGTTTTGATTTCCTTTGATGTAAGCCAGCCCGGTTAAGGGTTGCGAATCGTCTAGCGAATGGGTGAAGGTTATTTCTATATACCGTTCCGGCTCTTTGTTGAAATGTACTCCATACACGGAGAAATCTTTTTCGGCGGGAATAAGGGTAGCGATAACCGGTTCTTCCTTTACGCCTAATTTATTAGGGGCGACAGACAATGTCAGTTCGCGACTTTCACCGGCGCCGGCAGGTACATTGACGGCGGTAAACCGGTGCGTCTTTTTACCGATATGGTGCACCCAGGCTTTTTCGGCTTTTTCGGAAAGTTTGATAAGCGATTCGATCGTTTCCGGCACTTCGCAATCAGGCGTAGAAAGGGTATATACGATATCATACCCATTGTCGTTGGTAGTATTTATATTGACCGCTTCCAGATTGGCACGGATCATAAGCGGAAGCGTCGTAAATTTGAAAGTAAAGATTTTATCCTTTCCCGTGGTATCAAACCAAGCCGACATATCTGCCGAAACCTTGTATTCCGTATTCCGGTTTAGCGGATCAGCCGGTTTGAAAGAAATCGTCTTGTTGTTTTCGAAAGAGAACGTACCTTTTACTTCCGGTTTGATTTTAATCCGCTTGGAGAGTTCCGTATCTACCATTTTATCGGAAGGTACTTCCTGATTAAAAGCCAAATAAATGGTTGCATAACGTGATACTTTTCCCGAAGTAAAAGCTTCTACATACGGGCTGAAAGGCGTACCTTCGCTGTCGGCGCTTTTCGGTTCGCACCCAATAAACAGCAGCAGGAAAAAAAGGCCGGAAATTAAATAGTAAGTCTTATACATATCATTTACGTTTTAAATGAAAAGTTATTTACAGACAAATATAATTATTCTCAATAATAAATTAGCGTGTGTTCGATATAAGTTTAGAACAACATCCGTTGTTTTTCATTAGTGCTCTACGTGCTACTTTTTTGATTTTTAATGCCATACTTGTACGTTTTAAAATCCCTGTAACTGTTAAAAAAATCATTATAGTGATTTTTTTTGGGTGGTGGGCATACAGTTCTTCGCCGATGCGGATCAGGTTGGCGGGGAATGGCTGTGATTTCATTCGACTATTCTTCTACCTTTATCTGGCCAAAAGGTATATGATTCCTGTTTCCAAATGAGTTTAAATGCGTCAGCTCTGAAGTTTTTCGATGAAAAGACTTGCAGTATAAATTAATTTACTAAATTTGCCCCGTGATTTAAAAAATCATCAAAAAAACTTTGCGATTAATATAATCAAAGAGTGGCTTTTTTCGTGTG
>JAISXD010000029.1 GCA_031270665.1 Tannerellaceae bacterium
AAACCCATCTTTTAAAGAATTTTCTGCTAACTTTGCCGTTCTAATAAAGCGTTGTACTTAAAGACAGCAAAGGGATGGTTAAGCGGTTTGATTTCTTAGTGATTGGTTCGGGGATAGCGGGGATGAGTTTTGCCCTGAAGGTGGCCGGTAAAGGGAAGGTGGCTTTGATTGCCAAAACGAATCTGGAAGAGGCCAATACGTATTTTGCGCAAGGGGGGATTGCTTCGGTAACGAACCTGATTAGCGATAATTTCGAGAAACATATTGAGGATACGATGATTGCCGGCGACTGGCTGAGCAACCGTGAAACGGTGGAACTGGTCGTTCGCAACGCTCCCCGGCAGATTAAGGAGCTTATCAGCTGGGGCGTTGATTTTGACAGGGACGAAGAGGGTAACTTTGATTTGCACCGGGAAGGGGGGCATTCGGAGTTTCGCATCCTCCATCATAAGGATTCTACCGGCGCCGAGATACAGGACAGTCTGATACGGGCTGTGCGGAGGCATCCGGGCATAACGGTGTTCGATAATCATTTCGCCATAGAGATACTCACCCAGCACCATCTGGGCGTAACGGTTACCCGCCAGACGCCCGGCATTGAATGTTTCGGCGCTTATATAATGAACCTCTCCACGGGCGTTATCCATACCTTCCTCTCGAAAGTGACGCTGATGGCTACCGGGGGCGTGGGAGCCGTTTACCAGACCACGACGAACCCGCTGGTGGCTACCGGCGACGGGATAGCGATGGTATACAGGGCCAAGGGAACGGTAAAGGATATGGAGTTCGTACAGTTTCACCCTACCGCCCTGTATCATCCGGGCGACCGTCCGTCGTTTCTCATCACGGAGGCTATGCGCGGATACGGGGGCGTGCTCCGTACGATGGACGGCGAAGAATTTATGCACAAATATGACTGTCGCCTCTCACTGGCCCCGCGCGATATCGTAGCCCGTGCGATAGACAATGAAATGAAGCTGCGCGGAGACGATCATGTATTCCTGGACGTAACGCATAAAGACCCGGAAGAAACCAGGATGCATTTCCCCTCTATCTATAGGAAGTGCCTGGAGATTGGGATTGATATCACGAAAGAATATATCCCCGTAGCCCCGGCGGCCCATTATCTGTGCGGGGGTATAGGGGTGGATACAAATGCCTGTTCGTCTATCCGGCGCCTGTATGCGGCGGGCGAATGTTCGTGTACCGGGCTGCACGGGGGAAATCGCCTGGCGTCTAATTCCCTGATCGAAGCGGTGGTTTATGCCGACGCCGCCGCCCGGCATTCCATCCCCCTGATCGGTTCCTATACGTACGAGGAGGCTATCCCCGCCTGGAACGTCGAAGGCGTACAGGCCTCCGAAGAAATGGTATTGATTACCCAAAGCTTGAAAGAGGTAGGGCAAATCATGAGCGCCTACGTGGGTATCGTACGCTCTAACCTCCGCCTCAAACGCGCCTGGGAGCGTCTGGATATCAACTATGAAGAAACGGAAGATTTATTCAAGCGCTCCGTCGCCTCCAAAGATATCTGCGAACTGCGTAACATGATAAACGCCGGCTACCTGATCATGCGCCAGGCGATCGACCGCAAAGAAAGCCGCGGACTGCATTATACGCTCGACTATCCTCCTGCGGCAGCGCAATCATAGGTTTTTCTTCGGATAAAGAGCCTCCCACCATTCGGGCTGGTCTTTGAGCCATCTGGCAAACCAGGCGTAAATGCTGTTGTTCCATTTGATGCGTTTATCATAGTGGAGGATATGATGGTTTTCTCCTTCTATTTGTATAAGCGCCGTTTCCTTCCCCAGTAGCTTGAGGGCCGTAAACATCTGTATGCTTTCGCCCGGCGGGACGTTGGTATCTGCCGAGCCGTGCAGGAACAGGATGGGCGTATTCACTTTGTCGGCGGCAAATAGCGGACTTTGGTTTACGTACATATCGCGGGCATTCCACGGATAGCTGCCGGCGCTGGCCAGTGCGCTGTAAGAATATCCCCAATAGCCCTCTCCCCAGTAGCTGGTGATATCGCTGATGCCGGCGTGTGACATGGCTGCGGCAAACATATCGGTCTTCGTCAGCAGATACATCGTAAGGAATCCCCCGTACGAAGCGCCCATACAGCCTACTTTCTTTTCGTTTACAAAGGTGTGTTCGCGGCAGAACCGCCTGGTGCCTTCCATAATTTCTTCGGCGGTTTGTTTTCCCCAGGCATTCACGTGGCGCGCCGAAAATTCCTGTCCGAATCCGGTGGCGCCGCTTGGCTGGAGGATATAGACGATATACCCCAGCCCGGCGTACACATGGGCCGGATAACGGCTCTCCAGTACGCGGGCGGTAGGGGTGGTTCCCCCGTAGTAATTGACAATCAAAGGATACTTCTTACCCTTTTCGAAATGCGGAGGCAGGTAATACCGTCCGTAAATGGTGTCTCCAAACGAAGATACGAAATTCCAGTCTTTTACTTCTCCCAGCCGGACGTCTTTCAGAAGCTCTTGCGACAGGTCTCTGAGGCAGGTAGAAACCTCTTTCTTAAGGTCGAGCGTATACAAGCGTTGGGCGGCGGATACGCTCATCCCCCAATAGGCCATACAGGGAGCGCCGGCGGCGAGTGAAATATCGGAAAGCACCTCTTCTTCCACGGGGATATTCTTAATCTTGTTTTTTACGGGGTCTATCGAGTAGAGGCGCACATAATCCCTGTCTTTCGCTGTTGCGTAGATTTGTTTATCGAATCTGTTCCAGACGAATCTGTCTATAGACGGGTCGAAGGCTTTGGTCAGCGGCGTAACCTTCCTTCCCGGCAGATCATAGAGGAATAATTGGCCGTCGCCCGAGTTGGACGTTTGCCCCCGGGCAATACAGAGGCCCGTCGCATCGAACGCCTCTGCGGATCCTCCAACGAGTAGCTGTTTCCCGTCGGGTGAAAACCGTACCCCCGTGATAAATTTTTCATGCCTGAAAACGGTGTCCGTCCGCATGGTTTGTAAATCCATCCGGTAAACGGACACGCGGCTGAAAGGCCTTTCCGAGAGGAACGGTTCGCGGCAACTGAAAAGGATATACCTGCCATCCTCCGACACATCGTTGAGAAGGGTGGAAGTATGCCCGAACGTCAGTCGCTGGAGTAAACCGCTTGCCAAATCGTACCGGTGGATAAAGGTCCTGTCACGCCATCCCGTTTGGCGGTCGTCGGGCACAAGTATCTCCTGTATGTCCTTATCCTTTTCGGGGCCTTTTTCCTGTATGGAAAATAAAAGGAAATCTTCCGTGGGGGAGAAGGTGAAAGAACCGTCCGGCAGGTTTACGGCAAGGACGGATTCCGCTTTTGTTACCGGGTCGAGCGCAACCAGCTCTTTTCCCTGCATCCCTTCACGGGTATAACACACCCGGTTTGTTTGAGGCATCCATCGCATGTTTTGCGGCCGGCCATCGTTTGAAAGGACGATGTTTCCGGTAGCCTTATCAATAATGTTTGTGTAAGGGGCCTGTTTCCCCCCAGGGTGTGTTTCCTGCATGGCGACAATAACATATTGGCCGTTAGGAGAAATACGCGCCCATTCTATCCGGCGCCCGTCCGTTACGTCGCTTAGCGTGTACGGCCTTTCCGGACTCGTGCCGGCTGTAATGACGGCATCGCCTTCCGTTTTAAAAGATACGTTCAAGGGCGCCTCCTCCCCCTTCTTTACAAGATATTTGATGATAACTTCCAACGGGCGGGGTTCTACTGTGAGTTTCGTTTCCCCGCCCTGCATGGTTTGCAGCTTGTCGTTGACATATACTTCGTGCGCTCCCTCTCCCGTAACGCACAGGGTTCCTTTGGCATAGCGGTCGCTATTGAGGTAAAAAGACGCCAGGTGCAAGGCGTATGGCGTGTTTGTTTCGCCCTGCGACAGGCTTTCAACCGTTTGCCGGCTTCCTCTTACGGGGCTAAAAGAAAGCGCCGTCTTTATAAGTTCTTTTTCGGCATATTTTTCCCCTTTTACATTCAGGCAGTCTACCATAAAAGGCATTTTTATTTCGAACGGCCCGGCATACCGGAAACGGTTTATATTAATTTCTTCTGCCGAAAGGAAATTAAACGAAAGTAACGATATGAAAATACAGAGGTTTCTCTTGAACATAAGTGTAGTTGTTTTATCGGGTGAATTCTATTTTGCTACCGGCTTTATAAAAGCCGTTTATCTTTTTTATACCGCTACAGGGCGTGTAGGCGTCGTGGCCGTAGATAACGGCCTGTTGTTCCCCGGCAGCCTCTTCCAGCAGACGGACCTTCTCATAATAGGAAGTCACCGGGAAGGTATCGTATGCTGATATCCAATGGGGAGATACGCTTGCCGCCAGGGGAATAACGTCTCCGGCAAAAACGACGGTACGTTCGGGCGTCTGGATATACGGCACGATTTGCCCGGGCGTATGCCCGTCGTACAAACGGAGGTTTATTTCGCGGCAAAGGCGGGTATCCTCATCAATGAGTCGAAGCCGGCCGGCGTCGGCTACCGGATAGATATTGTCAATAAGCAGCGAATCCTTTTCCAGCGGATTGGGCTGCAGGCAATTATCCCATTGCTTTTGGCTCACCCAGTGCGTTGCATAGGGGAAGGAAAGGCGAAGTTCTCCACTCCTTCTGTCCTTATATGTCGTATAGCCGCAATGGTCGAAGTGAAGATGCGTAAGGACCACGTCTGTGATTTGTCCGGGAGAAACGCCCCGTTTGTTAAGCGCGTCATTCAAATCAATCAGGTCAAAGAAGTTATAATAGCCAAATTGCTCCAAACACTTGTTCCCAACCCCATTATCTATGAGGATAATTCTCCCCTCGCCGGTAGCCGCCAGCACGCTGCGCATAGCCAGCACACACCCGTTCGTATCATTAACGGGATACCGCCGCCTCCAGGCCGTTTTAGGAATAGCGCCGAACATCGCGCCCCCGTCTGCATAAAAATACCCGGTATCCAGTAGTTCAATTCTCATTTTCCCCGCTCTGTTTGTCATAGCTTCCATTATAAAACGTAAAGATACACAATTCCTAACGATTAACTTGGGGGGGAAATACCTATTTCCACTTGGCAAAACCCTCACTTTTCAACTTTCCTGCCTTCTTGCTAAGGAAAAAATGCGTACGTTGGGCCGGTTTATGTTTTCTAACATTGAAAAGATCCTCAGACGACACGAACCCGGGCGATATGGAGCCTCCGGTCGACATGTCAGGAAAAAACCAACGTTTCCCATGGGAAACGTTGGTTCTATTTTTAATGAGTTACAAGGATCCTGTGTACTTCGGGTTTGTCTGCAATGCAGCGGTTAGCGTATATTGGGAAGCATCCGGAAATCCTGATTGTAGTTATAATTTCCCGTATTAAAAGACAATGAATTGGATATGTAAAAATAACCATTAGATGTACCACCCCAACCCCAATTCATGTGTAAATAATCGTACATGCCATCATGAATTTTATAGGCGTCGCATACCCATGCATGCCCGTTTCCAGAACTAAAACCTTCCATATAAACAGGCATTTGATTTAGCAAGCTATATTTTATTTCAAATAAAGAGAAACCTTGCCAACTCCCATGAGTCATTCCATATGATCGAAATGTTGCCGGCACAACCGTTGGAGTTAAAGATGGACTCACGCCTGATGCGGTACAGCCATACGAAACACTCACTGAACTTCCAATGTTGGCGATAAGACCTGCAATCTGATTTATCACAGTTGATGAGGCATTTGTTGGAACTGTAGGCCCGGCTAAAATAGACGTCCAACTTAAATTAGACGGTTTTCCATGATATGCCAATATTTGTGCAATCGCTAAAGGAACACAGCCCGTGGGATAATGATTATTACATTCCAATGGGGAGCATGTAGAAGAAGGACACAATGCATTATATGGATATTTTTGACTCCATCTCGTGGAGAGTTTCGATTCTTCATGGAAAACAACTGCTTTAGTCTGTATTGAAATCGTTCTTTCTCCACTGTTATAATTCTTCAAATCCTCTTTAATTATGTCGGGGATTGAACGGAAGAACAGTTTTAGAGGATAGATAAGATTCGTATCTGCCGGTGAACCATATTCCACAGACAGCAAGACTTTTTCAATACGACTATCTCCAATAACAAGGGAATAGCCTTCTTTTCCGTTGGTTAATGTAGTGAATTCGAAAACGCGAACGGTTTCAGTCGGAGTAGAATCAATAACTTCCAATTCCGATTGTGTATCGGATATTTGATAATCACGGAAATTACAGCCTGCAATTTTAAAAATTATGTCACTTTTGGTGTTGCCAGACGGATTTATGAACCGGAGTAATTCAGACTCAGCTTCGGTCTGCGACATTACATGGGATTCTTTGGATTCTTCATCTCGAATGATATTATCTTCTGAGATATTGTTGCATGAAAATAAAAATGTAGCAACTAAAAAAAAGGAAAATGTCATTCTTCATCATTTTGTATTGTTTTAAAAGTTAATAAATCGGATCTTGTTTATAGAAATACAGTTTGTATTTGGGAAAGTCTGTATCTAAAATAAGTTTATCCACGGAAACAGTGCCTCTGAATACGGTATCTGCCGAAACAAACCGGATCACCCTGTTTTCGTATGTCCAACTGCCTGCCGTGTATAAGGAGTCGGTAATAAGCGGCCCATCCGTGTATACCGTATTATCCTTGAAATTGTAGGTGAAGGCTGTCTGGTTGATTTCCAACACACGGTGTTCTATGTGAAGCGCTGCCCCCAGGTCTACTCCTACTAGGTATCGTATGGTATCTACACTTTCCCATGTTCCTATAATGGCCGATACGGGAATGTCGGGAGGATCTGTTTGCGTGTTATTCCCTCCGCACCGGGAGAAGAACAAACAGAAAGCCAGGCACAAGATTGGATAAAATGACAAATAAAGTGTTTTCATAAAACATATAATTTATATTAAGAGTATAGTTCTTATACTTGTAAACGTTCTCCAAGGTTCGTGACGCCCTCTCGCATGCAGTCCGGCAGATTATTCACCCTTTCCCTCCTCCTTCTTTAGACTGCTGTTTTTATATCCACGGTTAAGTTGTACGTCAAACGTTTTGACGTTCCTGGTTACAAATATAATTCAATAGCTGAGAGAATACAGGATCTTTTCAATGTTAGAAAACACAAAGCGGCCCAACGTGCGCATTTTTACCTTAGCGAGAAGGCAGGAAAGTTGAAAAGTGAGGGTTTTGCCAACAAGTAGCCAATCAGCAATGAAATGATGACAAAAACGATGCTGTTACCCCCAAGGCACAAATCTATTGCCAAACTTTTTGACGAAATCTTTTGGAAATCCGTTTAGGGTGTCCCAGTGGCGAAGTCAGGAAAAGGATATGTCGGTCGAGCTGCCGGCAACCGTTTTTTTGTTTAAACGCAAAATATACCACAAACAGGGTATTGCGGCGGCATCGGAAACCTTTTATTTTTGTATCAAATTAAAATGGGTGATATGATCTTATATCGTTTTTATATGTGCAGGTATATGCTGTGTTACTGCCGGATCCGGACAGCGTATGATCTGTGTGTATGAAAACTGGTAAAAAGAAACGCATAAAAGGCTGTCCGGAAGAAAAGACGGATGGTCTTTTTTGTTTCGCCGGGAAAAGAGTACGAATTATAATATAATATCAACAAAAAAAGCGTCTTCCGCACCGCTCTGCAAATTGGATAAGAAGACGCTCGATCTTAAAACAAATAAAATCATGGTAAAAGTAGTGTGTTTTTTATTACTAACAGTCCTTTTCTTTCCGTTTTCAGGTTTTGCACAGGAGGGTGGAGTGAAAATAAACGGAAGAGTCCTTGATGAAAAAACGCGGGAACC
>JAISXD010000067.1 GCA_031270665.1 Tannerellaceae bacterium
GCGGTGAAGTTGTAGTCACCCCATTGTTTTTATATGGTTTATATACGATTATTTATTGTTTTGCTTACTATTTTTTCTACCGCTCACCTTTATGGCCGGACTCGCTCACCCATGTGAAAGGATCCTTTCACATGGGTGAGCGGTGGAAATTAATACGACAACGATCTTTAATGGAGTAGTAAAAGGAGTTAAAGTGTGGTATTTATGTATGTACATGGATTATGCGAAAAATTGAGATAGGTGGAAGGAGAAAGTGAGGGAAATGGAAAGAACATAACAGGGCCTTTATTACCGAAAAATTTCTCTAATGGACGCTTGATAATAGAAAAATAATATTACTTTTGCAACATGGTTTACAAGGGCCTTTAAAGGTCTTATTTAAATCGAGGTTGAAATAGGTATAAGTTATTATAAATCAATTTTAATTTTAATTACAAGATGGCTAATTTAGATTTAAGCAAGTATGGGATTACGGGTGTAACCGAAATCGTGTATAATCCGTCTTTTGACGTGTTATTCAACGAAGAAACGAAACCGGGTTTGGAAGGTTTCGAAAAAGGCCAGGTGACTGAACTTGGCGCTGTGAATGTGATGACAGGTGTTTATACCGGTCGTTCTCCTAAAGATAAATTCTTTGTAATGGATGAAACCAGCAAAAATACGGTATGGTGGACTTCCGACGAATATAAAAATGATAACAAACCGGTAGATGCCGCATGCTGGGCTGCTGTAAAAGAGTTGGCTACCCAACAACTTTCCGGCAAAAGACTCTTCGTTGTGGATGCTTTCTGCGGAGCTAACGAAAATTCACGCCTGAAACTTCGTTTTATCATGGAAGTAGCATGGCAGGCCCATTTTGTAACGAATATGTTTATCCGTCCTACGGCTGAAGAATTGGCTGACTTCGGAGAACCTGATTTTGTTATTATGAACGCTTCCAAAGCAAAAGTCGAAAATTATAAAGAATTAGGTTTGAACTCTGAAACCGCCGTAGTATTCAACCTGACTGAAAAGATTCAGGTAATTCTGAATACCTGGTATGGCGGTGAAATGAAGAAAGGTATGTTCTCTTATATGAACTATCTGTTGCCGCTTAACGGAATGGCTTCCATGCACTGCTCTGCTAATACAGACATGCAAGGCAAGAACACGGCTATCTTCTTCGGTTTGTCGGGAACCGGAAAAACAACGCTTTCCACAGACCCGAAACGTTTACTGATCGGCGACGACGAACATGGATGGGACGACGAAGGCGTGTTCAACTTCGAAGGCGGCTGCTATGCCAAAGTCATCAACTTAGATAAAGAAAGCGAACCGGATATCTATCAGGCTATCAGGCGTGATGCTTTATTGGAAAACGTAACGGTTGACGCTGCCGGAAAGATTGACTTCAGCGATAAGAGTGTAACTGAAAATACACGTGTTTCTTATCCGATCAACCATATTACGAACATCGTTAAACCGGTATCTAAAGCCGGCCCTGCCGAAAAGGTTATCTTCCTTTCTGCAGATGCTTTCGGCGTACTGCCTCCGGTTTCTGTCTTAACTCCTGAGCAAACGCAGTATTACTTCCTTTCCGGTTTTACGGCTAAATTAGCCGGTACAGAACGTGGTATTACCGAGCCGACACCTACTTTCTCTGCTTGTTTTGGCGCTGCATTCCTTTCATTGCACCCCACCAAATACGGTGAAGAGTTAGTTAAGAAAATGAACAAATCAGGCGCTAAAGCTTATTTGGTAAATACAGGTTGGAATGGTAGCGGCAAACGTATCTCTATCAAAGATACACGTGGTATCATTGACGCCATCTTAGATGGTTCAATCAATACGGCTCCTACCAAAACAATTCCTTATTTCGATTTTGTTGTTCCAACAGCCTTACCGGGTGTAGATCCTAAGATACTTGATCCTCGCGATACCTACGCCGATGCTTCTCAATGGACAACGAAAGCAGAAGATCTGGCAAACCGTTTTATCAATAACTTCAAGAAATTTACCGGAAACGATCTTGGTAAATCACTTATTGCGGCTGGCCCGAAATTGTAATTGATAAGGTATACTGTATGTATATAGGGTAGAGACAAAGTTATGCTTTGTCTCTATTTTTTTTCTTAAAATCTTATTAAATACAAAGGGATATTAAAAAGTATTATTATCTTTAACGCGTATATTTTATGTGGGACGTTTGATGGTGTAATAATGAAGAAAATTCTTCTGATAATAAGCGCGATACTATTTCTGTCTTCGTGTGGCGGGGATGTAGTTTACCGGATTGAAGGGAAACTTGATAATCTGGAAAATCAGGTTATTTATGTTGTTTTTGAATCGGAGAACCACAGTTGGGTAGATACCGTTGTTTGTGAAAAATCGGGACAATTTAAAATAGAGCAGTTTCAGGGAGGCTTTAAACAGGCTACGCTTTTCTTTGAAAATAAATCATCATGGTTTACCGTTTACCTGGAACCGGGCGTGAAGGTTACGGTTACGGGCGATGTGTATTATCCGGCCTTGTTGCAGGCAAAAGGGGGCGGGCTGAACAATGAACTTTCGGCTATACGAAAGAAGATGGCACACTTGTTAAAAGAACAAACAGACTTGTTTGCCGGACTAAATAAGAGCGGCGAAACAACGTCGGTGGATAGAAATGAGATGTCGTCTAAATTGACGAATGTAAATCATCAGTTAAGTGAAATCGCCCTGGCTTATATTCAGGCTCATCCGAGTGAGCAAGCGTCTGTTGTATTAATTCAGACCTTTTTTGTAAATCCTGATGATACGCGTAAGTTGGATGAATTAGTAATTGCTTTAGACCCTGAATTAAGAGATTTTTATTTAGTAAAGGAGTTGGAGCAATATAACGTAAGAGCCAAACGAACGGCCTTAGGAGCGGAGGCGCCTGATTTTACAGTGAAAAATATCTATGGAAAGCCCGTTGCTTTGGATTCATTCCCCAATAAATATTTATTGCTTACCTTTACAGCTCCTTGGTGCGACATGTGCCGGACAGATGATTTGTATTTGGATGAAATAGAGAAATTATATTCGAAAGATGGTTTGGAACAACTGCTGATAAGCCTGGATGATGATATGGAAGGCGTGCGTCAGTTGCTGGATAAAGACAGTATCCAATGGAACTTAGTGACCGATTCGGCTGGACAGGCAACTCTGTTGATTGATTTGTATAATATAACGGCTCTACCCCGCTGCTTCCTGATTGATGAAGAAGGGAAAATCGTCCTTAAAACAGCAAATGGAATAGAAGTGAAACAAACGTTAGAAAAACTTATAAATAAAAAATACAGGAACAGGGAGAAAGAAGATGGCAAATAAGGCATAGAGCTTCGTTTTCTTTCTCCCGATTCCCCCAAAATGTTAGCTATGTTAGTAAAATCATATGCCGCAGCCGTACAAGGCGTTACGGCGACAATCATAACAATAGAAGTTAGTTGCAATAAAGGTATTCAATTCTTTTTGGTTGGATTGCCGGATGTAGCTGTGCGTGAAAGTCATGAACGGATCATTTCGGCTTTGCAGGTCAATGATTATAAATTCCCCCGCTACCGGATTGTTATAAATATGGCGCCGGCGGATATTCGTAAAGAAGGCTCTTCGTATGATTTGCCCCTTGCGGTTGGTATAATGGCGGCTGCCGGACAGATAGACGCTTCCCGGCTGGATGAATTTATGATTATGGGAGAGTTATCCCTAGACGGAAGTTTGTTGCCTGTAAAAGGCGTTCTGCCGATAGCCATCAAAGCCCGCGAGGCGGGTTTCAAGGGCTTTATCCTTCCCGGACAAAATGCCCGTGAAGCAGCCGTAGTAGAAGGACTGAATGTATATGGTATGGAAAATATCAGGGAAGTGCTTGAGTTTATTGACGGCAAACGGCATAAAGAGCCGGAACGGGTTGATATCCGCGCCGAATTTTATGCCCATCAGGAATCCTATGCGTATGATTTCTCCGACGTCCGGGGACAGGAGAATGTGAAACGCGCATTGGAAGTAGCCGCAGCCGGTTCGCATAATTTGTTGATGGTAGGCCCGCCGGGCAGCGGGAAGTCCATGCTTGCCCAGCGGCTTCCTTCTATCTTGCCTCCCCTCACGCTGCATGAATCATTGGAAACAACAAAAATACATTCGGTAGCAGGCAAACTGGGGAAAGACATCTCCCTGATGGCGCAACGCCCTTTCCGTTCGCCGCATCATACCATTTCAAACGTGGCGATGGTAGGAGGAGGCACTTTTCCCCAGCCGGGAGAAATCAGTCTGGCCCACAACGGAGTCTTATTTCTGGACGAACTTCCCGAATTTAACCGGAATGTGCTTGAAGTAATGCGGCAGCCTTTGGAAGACAGGATGATTACCGTCTCCCGCGCCCGTTCGTCTGTTGACTATCCGGCAGGATTTATGTTAGTCAGTTCCATGAATCCCTGTCCGTGCGGATACTATAATCACCCCGAACGCTCTTGTGTATGTTTGCCGGGTTCCGTGCAAAAATATATGAACCGTATTTCCGGGCCGCTATTAGACCGGATCGATATCCAAGTGGAAATAACCCCCGTTTCGTTTGATAAAATATCGGAAAGAACTCCGTCCGAGCCCAGCGCCGCCGTTCGCGAACGGGTTATAAAAGCGCGCATTATCCAGGAAGAACGTTTTAAAGACTATCCCGGCATATATTGTAACGCCCGGATGACTCCTAAGATGCTGCATACGTTTGTTAAACCGGATAAAGATAGTTTGTCGATGCTAAAGATTGCCATGACGCGATTGAGCCTTTCTGCACGGGCTTACGACCGTATTCTGAAAGTGTCTCGTACCATCGCCGACTTGGAAGGCGCCGAACATATTGCCGGGCATCACGTTGCCGAAGCGATCAATTACCGCAACCTTGACCGGGAGAATTGGGGGACGTGATTACCTGAATATTACCTGCTCTGTCGGGATGTTCCTGGCAACGTGCTGAATGGCGTAGGGGTTTATGGTTACTTCTCCGTTCACCAACTCCGGCAGATTGTAGGAATAAAGGGAATAATCATACGTATCCGGATGCTCCTGCGGCAATACGAAGGGCTTGGAAGGATTGCCCTGCTCGTCGATATGAACGAAATAAGGTAAGGTATAGACGCCATTATCCCGCCGGCTGCTTACTACCACCCACCGGCTGTTAGTACTCCATGAATGGTAACTCTCCGTATCGTCGCTGTTGAGGGCAGACATATCTATGGGCTGCTTATTTGTAAGATCAATCATCCGTATCTCTGCGTCTTTATGCCAGATAGGGAATTGCCCGTAACCCGTTTCGGTGTACATCAGAAAACGACCGTCAGGCGATATACGGGGAAATGAGGCGCTATATTTAGTGTTAGGGATGACAGTGTCTACTTGTGTGCCGATACGTCCATGAGCGTCGTTAAAATCCACCCTGAGGATTGCATAACGAATACTATCATATTGCTTTGGCATGGGAAGGGCGGGCGCAGAGCAATAGTAAAGCGATTTACCGTCCGGCGAGAAAGCAGGGAAGGTCTCGAAGGTGTCTTTCGTTATCAGGGAAGCAGCGGAGAGGATGGCCTTGTTTTCAATATCATAGACAACAACATCCGACTCCAGATCGAACACTTCCATTTTCAACTCTTTAACGGCATGGAAGAATTGTTTGATGTCGTTTACTGAGGTGGCGAGGTATTTCCCCGACGGATGCCAGTACGGATAGGTCAGGTGGCTGATGGTTTGCTCCGTTTGGGTGTTTAGTTTTTGTATGTTCTCTCCGTTGATAATGTATGTTCCGCCATGGGTTGCGCGCATATGGAACATCATTTGTTTAGGGTCTCCTCCGCAGAAACTATGACAGTTGATACAGTTGTAATCCGTCATGTCATTTTTGATAAGAGGCTTTTCCATAAATGTTTCCAGGTCTCTTTGATAAATGCCTGTGATATGCCATTTCTCGTATCCCGGTTCAATCAGGCGATATACTAAATGGTTGTCTATCGGGTCACTGTTTACGTATAGGTTAAACGGTTGCCAACGGGTCCATTTGCCGTCGTATGACCGGGTAAAGACCGTAACCGATACAGGCTGCCCGGCATTATCCGCCAACAGTTTTTTCCATTCGCCGGGCTTGATACGAATATTGTTTTTACCCGAACAGCTGAAACTGTTCCCGTTTTTCCCGGCAAAGACGGCATAACAGCTCTTTACCTCCCCTTCCACCCTAAAGTTGAGCGGAGCGATATTAACCGGGATAGTGACTCCTGTATAGTCGGGGAAAATGTGGGGCAATTCGCTTACAGCAACAGCATGATCAGGCTTGTTACCACAACTAAAAAGGATAAAACCAAGCCCTGGCAAACAGGCTGCAAGCGTACAGATAAGCGCTATCCGGGCGGCTTTCTTTTTTGTTTTGTTATTCATCGGTTTTGTCTTTTAGGAGATTGTACAAACTGGGCGTAGTAATAATACGTATCGCCGTATTGACGTGACAGTAGGGTGGAAGAAAGACGCTGTACCTGGCTCAGGTAACTTTGAAACCGCTCGTAGACTTTCGGGTCGATGGCGTACGACCGGAATGCTTCCGGGTTGCTCTCTACTGCCGAATAATAAACACAAATAGCTTCCTGGTAGAGAGTGGGGATAGGCTCTCCCTTTTCTTTCAGCAGGTTCATATAGTGCATAAAGGCCTTCAGGTCTTTATAAATTAAGAGATAACCCATGCCATATTCAAAAGCCTTTTTGTTTTCGGGATGGTCGTCAATGAGGAAGGCCAGGGCGTTGGGCAATGCCTTTGTCAGGTCGTAATTATTGTCGGTGACGGGGTTAAGCTCTCTTCTTTGGGCAATCCAATCTGTTGAGGCGGCTTTCTCCGGATTCAGTAACGGGCGTTGCTCCTTTGCCCAATGGCTGTAGAAAAGGGTTCTTTCCAATATCTTTATATATTTCCCGGCTATTTGATACTCTTTATTTACTAAGTATGTTTCAATCAGGCGTTTCATCAGGCGGGGCTGCACGCATCGTTCCGCGCTTAATACACCGACGAAGGCAAATCGCTGGGCGGCGTTGGTATGATTGACTAACCAAGCGACTTCGCTCGCCTCGATAAGTCCCAAGCGTGTCTTAGGGGCGTAAGATACAAAGCCTTCCTCTCCAATCTGTGGAATACGCATAAGCGCTTCGTTAAACCTGCCTGTATAAGCATACGCCAGATTGGTATAGACCAATGCGTCTTTATCTTTTACCGGATGCTTCCCTGCATGTTCTGCAATTTTCTCCCATTGTTGTTGCCTGGCGTACCAGTCGTACCGGTATGCTTGTTCCAATGGATGTTGTTTATAGAGGATGAACCCTCCCATAATGATAACCAGAAGCAGCAACAGGGCGGCGGCATTCATCCATTCTTTATTAAATACTTTTTTCTGTCTCCGAAAAGTATAAATAAGCAAAGCAACCAATGGAAAAGAACACCAGATATACCCAAATGAAACAGGTATGGGATATTCGGGATGATAGAGATGTTTGCTCAGAAAAGCTTCGCGAATCGACAAGACATACACCGTACGCATAGCAAGCAAGGGAATCACAAGCGCCCAAAGAAGTAATCCGGCAGCAGTCATAAAACGTGCTTTCCCTTCCCTGAACACCTCATAAACGATCATTAGCGCAACGGCTAATAAATGTGCCGGAGCAGCCAGTAAGTACGCCGGAAGTAATAAGATGAACCCCAAAACGTAGCGAACAACCGGCTTCTTAACATAGGAGTAACCTAACGCAGCACTTATCCCAAACAAAGCGGCTACGATAGAGGCTATGGATTCAACCGGATATATCCAGAACAGAAAAACAGGCGCGATGGCTGCTATAACAGATACTTTAACGCCGCAATGCTGTAAAAACAAATGAAAGAAGCATACGATTATCCCCGATAAGACAGCCAGGCTACCGGCTGCAAAAAAGGGAAGCAGGAAGAATTGTGTAATGAATGCCGTTATATATTCGTTAAAGCCCCCGGGTTGCCCCAAAAGCTCCATAAAGAAATCTTCCCGGAAAAGAAACAGATTGTATTGCTCCATAAACCGGTACCAATACCGATAATTCAGTTCGAAGAAGAGAAAGCAACCGGTAAGATAAAAAAGAAAGAGCAACCGGTCGCCGGTCAGTAAGCGTTTCATGGTAGTTGTAGATTGATATTTTATGCAAAAGTAAATAATTTACTTAGCCATGCGCAGGAGTTCGTCTATTATTTCCTGATTATAACCCATTTCTTTTGCCTTCAGAAAGTCTTTTGTTGCCGGTTCCCGTTCATAAAGAGACAATTTAATTTTCCCTCTTAATACATACATGGCCGCACTGGGTTCGGTTTCTAAAAAGACTTTGTTGATGTCGGCCAGCGCACGGGCATTTTTGCCCATCATAAAATAAAGGTCGGCCCGGCTTTCGTAAAGCATCCGGTTGTGGGGTAATTGATCAATGAGGTAATTGTATATACGTTCGCTTTCGTCGTAATTACCGCGTATCTTTTCCAGAACGGCGTGTCCCAGGCGTCCGTATACTGTCTTTTCGTTCACCTCAAGCATCTTATCAAAGTCTTGTTCGGCGCGGATAAAATCTTTCTTTCCAAGATAAAGGATACCTCGCCTGTAGAGAGCATCTTCGTTAATAGGATTTTGCAACAGCAGCAAGGTGTAGTCATTGATCGCTTTATCTGTTTCGCCCATCTCCGCATATAACGAAGCCCTGTTGTCTAAAATAGTTTCATTATCGGGATACCTGCCGAGGGCGGCTGTGTAAGAAAGGATCGCCTCCTCCTTCTTCCCCTGGTGGCGCTGTATGGTTCCAAGGTTGGTTAACAGAGCATAATTATTCGGATTCCCAGGCTCTAACCGCATAGCCGCCCGCAAACTTTCTTCGGCGGCAAACAGTTCCCCCTTATCCAGATACTGATAACTTTTCTCAATATATTCCTCATATGTCTGAGCCGTCAACACCCCGGACGAATAAACAATACCCCACAGCAAAATAGTAAACAATCTCATACGCCATTCTGATTATAAGCCGCAAAGTTAATGATAACCTGTTAGTGATTTATAAGAGCGACCTCTTTTCTTCTTTTTTCATATCTTCGTAGTAATTATTAATACTGTTTTAATCATGACGACAATTCATTGGGGGATTATTGGGGGTGGTAGCGTGTGTGAGAGGAAAAGCGGGCCAGCTTTTTATAAAATAGAACATTCGTCGTTGGCAGCGGTGATGAGAAGGAACGCTGACAAAGCGAAGGATTTTGCTTTAAGACATCAGGCGCCTGCTTATTATACCGATGCCGATTCGCTTATTTATGATACAAATATTGATGCTATCTATGTGGCAACTCCGCCCGATTCGCATAAAGAATATACAATCCGCGCTCTACGAGCAGGTAAACCGGTGTATGTGGAAAAACCTATGGCGATGAATTATCAGGAATGTGTAGAGATGATAAAAGCTTCGCAAGAGAGCGGACAAAAGCTGTTCGTTGCTTATTACAGGCGGGCGTTGCCTTATTTCCTTAAAATAAAAGAACTGTTACAGGAAAATGCCATAGGAAATGTCTTATCAGTCGGTATAAAATATTTCCGTCCGCCGCTGGCGTCCGACTTTACTGCCGAAACACATACCTGGCGGGTGAAACAGTCTGTAGCCGGAGAAGGATACTTCTATGGCTTAGCTCCTCATACATTGGATATACTGGATTTCCTTTTGGGAGAGATAAGCGAAGCAAAAGGTTTCTCGCATAATGCAGGGCATTTGTATGAGGTAAAGGATACGATTACCGCTATCCTGCGGTTCCAGTCCGGGGTAACAGGGGCAGGGCAATGGTGCTTTGTTACATCCGGTAAATCAACGGAAGATTCTATCGTTATTACCGGCGATAAAGGAGAACTCCGGTTCAATACATTCGCTTTCCAACCCATCCGGCTGCGAGCCGTCAACCGGGAAGAAGAATTTGCTGTCTCTCCTCCCGAACATATCCAGCAACCCTTGATTCAAACAATCGTTGATGAGTTGCGGGGAGCAGGTTCCTGTCCTTCCACAGGAATCTCCGGCGCCAGGGCATCACGTGTAATGGATATGATTTTGGAATAAGAATAATATGGTGCAAACCTTTCTGTATAGATATTTTTGATTGGTTAATAAAAACTATTCATTAAAATAATAGTTTGTCACAACTTTTGCCCCATTATCTTTGCACTATTATTGAAAGCAGTTCATGAATTAGGTTTATAATGATAGCAGGTAGAAAAACGCCGGGGCTTCATGCTCCGCTCCGGCAGTCCTTAAAGGTAATAAGATTGTTTACGGTTTTTTCAAAGATAATCTCCCTTAATTTGGAAGTCCTGCCTTCGGATGATGATTGGGATGATGAGGACGGATTACTCCCAAAAACAACGAAGGCGTTTCAGGATAGGCAAGTTGGTACTAAATCGAGCAGATAACATAAATAATTTTTTATTTTAATTGCAAAAACAGAAAAACCCGGTAAGGATTCATTTCCTTACCGGGCTGTTATCAAATAAGAAGCTAATTCAACTGATTGAACGAGCTGTATTTTGTTTCAATCCGATAATCATTGGGGGTAAGTATATAATGTTTGAGCAATGAAATTAATCAGCCGGTTTTATTGAGCCTGAACCTGATTTGTTGGATTTGACGGAAGGGCTTCCTTTGTACGTAATGTTGCCGCTACCCATTACGCTGGCGTTTAACTGGGTGGAGGCGTAGAGTTCAACTCTTCCCGACCCGGATACGTTGGCGCTTACTTGATTGGCTTTGCAATCGTATGCGTTAATTTTTCCGCTGCCTGCTGTATTGTACGATGCTTCGTTTGTTGTTCCGGTGATTGTAAGTTCGCCGCTGCTTGATAAGTTGCAATCCGCTTTTGACACATCTGCTTTGTAAACAATTAACTTGCCGCTGCCGGCTAAGTTCAGTTTGGCTTGATTTCCTTTCAAGCCTTTGTTTACTACAATTCTCCCGCTGCCGGCCATATTTAAGTCTGTATTATCTATGGCAAGCTCGCTGGCGTTGATGCTTCCCGAACCGGCCATATTTGCTTTTATATTGCTTGCCGTAACTACCCGGGTAAGTTCTACTTCTCCACTGCCTGCCATATCAATAGTAAATGAAGAAGTACGAAGCGGACTGTTTGCAATGAAATGTCCCGAACCGGCAAAACTTATTTTTTGTAAGTCTTTGGAATTGGATTTGATTTTGTACACGGTAGGGTTTAGGTTATAATTGCTATTGTGCCAACTGTCTTCGTCTCTTTTAGGGGCGACAATAAGTTTTTTGCCTTGCACTTCTATGTTGATATACGGGAGGATGTTCTCGTCTACCGTTATTTCAAAATAGGCTTCTTTGTCAGACTGTTCGTATTCGAATGTCATACTTCCTGCGGCAGATACCTCGTCGTAGTCTTTAATAGGGATTGTTTTTGTAATAATGTTTTTGTTTCCCCTTATCGTTTCGCTATGAATGGGAAGGCCGGCCATGATTGTTAAGAAAGCAATCAGGAAAATGGATGTCTTTGTTTTCATATTACACTTGTTTTTAAGATTATTATATATACTGAGATACGAATAGCGGATAGAAAAGGTTGCATAATAGAGGCTTTATTTGCATCGGTACTGCAAAATTGTGGGCAGACATCTGATTTGTAATTTATATCCTGTATATTTACGTGTTTTTTAGCGTTGTGTTATCGCAGACATTATTATTTAAATACAAATATACCATGAAATTAAATGAAAATTCACGCCGCTTATTTCTGAAGCAGGCAATTGCTTTATCGGCTGTATCTGCCGTTCCTTCTTTTTCAACGAAGGTAAATGCCCGTACGACGCCTTCCCGTCCGTTGGTAAGTGCGAACGACAAGGTAAACCTGGCGCTTATAGGGATTGGTTTCCGGGGAGGCGAGATTGCCGAAGAACTGTATAATACCGGTTTATGTAACATCGTTGCCTTGTGTGATGTGGATATGGGAGCGCCTCATACACAGAAAGTGATAGATAAATTCCCGGACGTGCCCCGCTTCCAGGACTTTCGCAAGATGTTCGACAAAATGGCCAGCCGGATTGACGCCGTAACAGCAGGTGTGCCCGACCATGCGCATTTCCCGATAACCATGGAGGCCATGGCGCATGGAAAGCATGTATATGTAGAGAAACCAATGGCCCGTACCTTCTACGAAGTAGAACTGATGATGGCTGCCGAAAAGAAATACGGCGTTGTTACCCAAATGGGAAACCAGGGACACTCCGAGGCCAACTACTTCCAGTTTAAGGCATGGAGAGACGCCGGTATCATCAAAGACGTAACGGCTGTAACGGCTCATATGAACAACTCGCGCCGCTGGCATGAGTGGGATCCGCGGATAACCGCTTTCCCGGCAGCCGAACCTCTTCCGCCTGCTATGGACTGGGATACCTGGCTGGGCGTTACGCACGAACATGATTACAACAGGAACTTCGTAAACGGCCAGTGGCGTTGCTGGTACGACTTCGGTATGGGAGCCTTGGGCGACTGGGGAGCGCATATCCTGGACGCTGTACATGAGTTTATGGATTTGGGGCTGCCTTATGAGATAAATCCCACGTATCTGAAAGACCATAATCCGTTCTTTTTCCCCATGTCGTCTACTATTATGTTTAAATTCCCGGCAAGAGGCGCTATGCCTCCGGTAGATATTTCATGGTACGACGGGCTGGATAATATCCCGGCAGTACCCAAAGGATATGGCGTATCGGAAATAGACCCGAATATACCACCCGTAGCAGGCGGTAAGATACAACCGGCTAAGCTGAACCCAGGTAAGGAAATATATACGAAGACGCTTACCTTCAAGGGTGGTTCGCATGGAAGCACGCTTTCGATTATACCCGAAGAGCAGGCAAAAGACATGGCTTCTAAATTACCGGAAGTGCCGGAGAGCCCTTCCAATCATTATGCCAATTTCCTGCTGAGTTGTATGGGAAGAGAGAAACCCCGTTCACCATTCTCCATCGCCGGCCCGTTAAGCCAGGTATTTTGTTTAGGCGTATTAAGCCAGCAATTGGGAACCAGGCTCCTTTTCGACCGTGAAACGAAACGTATCACCAACAATCCATTGGCCAATCAAATGCTATATGGCTCTTCTCCTCGCAAAGGCTGGGAAGCATATTATCTTCTATAGGGGAAATAGCTCTGTTTTGATACAGCAGGTAATGACTTGGTAACGGGAAAAACAACGAAAACTACTTTCTGCGCTTAATAGACAGCCTGATACCAGCGAAGCCGGTTTCTGTACCAATTATTTAGTTCGGTATAATTTGATCGTAACGGATAAACGGATAGGCCGGAATAAGTAGTGACATCGTAATAATGGGCATTGCCTGTTGTGAAAATCTGTTTTGTTGAGTAAGGATAGCGTATGGCCTTTTCCAACGCCTTTTCAAATCGCCGGTATTGTTCCTCGGTAGCCAACCGCTTGATCATATCGGCAAAATCAACAAGTACGACGGGTGATTTCGGAAGATAGGATAAGACCTGTATGCCGGAAATATTGAGGGATAAGACAGCCTCTTCATTACCCTTTAGAATCTCCTTTGTAATGGCGGTTAATCCGTCTAACTCTTTCGTAACAGTTACCGATATATTACCTACGGGGTAGGTATAGGTTTTGAAAAATTCATAAAAGTCTTTTGCCACATTCGCCAAATCGGCTTCTTTCGTAAATAATCGGGGGAGGATGGTTTGATAGGGGAATCCCACCGTCAGTACTTCGGAAGGGGAAGCGACAATATAATTTGCCTTGTCTTTTAATTCATACATACACTCTATCGCTCCCATACTGCAAGCGTCAAAAATGAGAAAATCAAACAGCTTGTCAGGTATGGCTTCTGCCAGATCGTCTATCTCGAACCATCGCCCGTTTTCTTCTCCGAAGGCGCGAAGCATCGTATGGTAGCCTGCCGGCATCCAAGCCGAAGCATGGCTTGATAATAACATTCCATAGCTGTCGGCCGGATATAATGACACGGCTTCGTTGATAACATTGCGCATGGTTTCTTTAGAAACGGCGCTTTGTCCTTCATAGGTGTGTATAACAGATTGAGTGGGTATGCCATTTTTATCCGGTTTTATTTCAAAGAGGCTGGCTTTTTCTTTATTCTCCGAATAATAGACAAGAAGATGCCCGCCATTCAGGTTTTCTTTTGTCGTTACGGAGGTTATAAGCTCCAAATTGTTTTTGAGGTCATCGCCCAGGTTACTGGCAATCATATAGACCAGGAGGGTGCGTTTGGAGGCGCCTTCTTCAGTCCCTTTTGTGGGTTTTGTTTCCCCGCCTGCTATAATTTCTTCTTGTACCACGCAGCCAGCAAGGGAAAAGAATAAGGACAGGGCAAGTATGGGAAGTCTTATCTTCATTGATAACCGGTTTAGAAAAACGCTGCAAGATACATTCTTTTTTATTGTTAATCAAAAGAATATCGTACGTTTAACATTTCAGCCCTTCCCGGCGGCCATTTGAGACGTTCGGAAGTGTTCGGAATTCTTCCGAATGTATGTAAATCATCCGGTATCTGCACTTGTTGCTGATGTAATGCATGTAAGAAGGATTGTAGTTTGAAACTTTTACCCTATCTTCGTGGGAAGTAGTAAATAAGTTAAAGCGATTACTAACTCTCCATGAAGAAAGTAAACAATAGAATGTTCCTGTATAGCGGATTGGCGCTGTTATTAACTGCATTTGCCATCAGGTGGCTGGAGGCAGGCGTTCCGGACGCCTGTTTCTGGACGATGTTGGGTATAGCCATTGCCTGCAAGCTGGTTTTCCTCGTTACTGTTTTTCGCAGGAAAGATTTTAAACCGGCTTTGTGGCTCTATTTGATGCTGGCCGGCGTAATGATGATGCTGGTTTCTTTGCTTTTTAAACAGGTATACCCTGTGCCGCCTGTGCGGCTCGGCTTGTTTTGTGGCGCTATCATCTTAAAAGTTTCAGGATTGGTATTGCTGATTATGCAGCGGAAATAGCGTAAAAAGGGGATGGCAACTTACTAAGGGTTACGCATCCCCTCCCCCTTCCGGGCGGATATAACGAGTTACGATGTGTCAGGGCATACAGGCAAGGATTTTATCCATTTGTCCGGATATTTTCTCCAGATGCGCTTTACCGCCTCCGCCTGTTTCGGCAGTTATCCAGCCGCCACGATAGTTTATTTCGCTAACAGCCTTCATTACTACCGGCCAGTTATTATCGCCTGCGAGCAGTTCCACATCAAAGCCTGATCGTAATCCTTTCGTATTCATTATCTCACGGCTAAACTCCTTTACGTGAAGCTTTACAATCCGTGAATTTAATGTTTTAATCCAATGCTCGGGCCAGCCGTAGCGCAAGACGTTGCCGATATCGAAATACCAGCCAATGAGGGGATGATTAATTTCATCTACAAAATTACGGGCTTCTACCGGGCTTAGGATAAAATTGCTCCACACATTTTCAAGGCCGATATGCATACCGGTTTTTTCTACAAAAGGTATTAATTTACGGATTGAATCCAGCGCCGTATTGTAGGCTTGCTCATAAGGCGCTTTATCATTTACCACGCCCGGCACCACCAGCACCGTATCGCCTCCTAAAGCCTTTACTTCTTCCAGCGATCTGGCAACGGATTCGATACATGCCTGGCGTACTTCCGGATTGGGGTCGGAGAGAGGTTTTGCCCAATGGTCTTTATTTACAACGCTTGGCAGTTCTACACCTGTTTTCTCTTTAGCCTCCAGCAGCTCGCGGACCGGTATATCAACGGGCGCATTCAGCTCAATGCCGTCGAAACCGGTATCTTTTGCCATTTTGAACTTATCGAGCAGGGAGATATCTGCCGTTATCATGCCATAACCCAGGCCTTTCTTTAGCTTCCGGCCGGTTACCGCCTCCACCTGTGGAACGGTGGCAGCCGCCCAAAGCGGCACGGACGAAAGCCCTGCTACCGCTGCGGCTGATTTTATAAAATGACGTCTTTCCATAGGTACTTATTTGAATGGCGTCAGACCGGGAACAGCAATGGGGATATCATATTCCGTATCCAGTGAAATGGGTTCGGGAAACATCGTATCCAAAGAACATAATACCTGTTCGCAGGTAATAGTTTGGCCGGTATACCCGGCTGTCCTTCCGGCCAGTGCAATCAGGTTGGAACGCGTCATCCAGTCGCCATCATTCACCGGTTTATTATTTCTTACAGAGGCAAACAATTCGTCATGTTCCCTTTGGTACATGCTTCTTACTTTCGACTGCTTATAGGCATTTTCGTCGGTAAATTTTGTTTCGTCGTCATATTTCCACGGATACTTCCCTTTTATTTCATGAACGCCCGTACGGCAGTCTGCGATACATTTACCCTCTTTACCTGTCAGTTCAACGGCATAAGACGGAGTGGTGCCAGCCTGCTGGCGGCAATAGAAATAAGCTTTCGCCCCGTTGGAGTATTCATACGTCAGAGCAAAATGGTCGTAGATATTCCCGAATTTCCCGTCGGTTCTTTTCTGCCTTCCTCCTGTGCCTGTTACGCTCACCGGCATGGCGTCTCCCATACCCCATTGGAACATATCCAGGCTATGAATGGCTTGTTCTACGATATGGTCGCCCGACAGCCAGTTATAGTATAACCAGTTGCGAAGTTTGTATTCCATATCCGTCCAGCCGCTCCGGCGTTCTTTATACCAGAGTTCGCCTGTGTTATAGGTTGCTTCCGCCGTTAGTATTTCACCGATTTGCCCGTCCAGAACACGGTTGAAGGTTTCTCTCTTAGGCAAATGGTATCTCCAGCATAAACCGGATACCAAAGAGAGACTCTTTTCTTTTGCTTTCCGGGCGGCCATGATCACCCTGCGCATACCCGGACCGTCTACGGCAAAAGGTTTTTCACAAAAGATATGTTTGCCGGCATCCACGGCTGCTTCCAGATGCGCCGGTCGAAATGCTGTAGGGGCGGCCAGCAAAACGACGTCTACGTCCGAATCGATCAGCTTCCGGTACGCATCCAAACCAACAAATTTTTTATTGTCGGCCACCTGTACTTTCTGTGGCAATTTGCCTTTAAGCGCTTTGTACGAAGCGTCCAACTGGTCGGCAAACGCATCCGCCATAGCTGTTAATACCACATTGGGGTCTGCATTCAAAGCCTCTTCCGCCGCGCCGGTTCCACGCCCGCCACAGCCAATCAAACCTACTTTTAATGTATCGCTGTTTGCCGCCCATACGGATTCCGAGGCAAGAATCGTACTTTTCGGTATAAGGGCGCCCGCTGTAACAACGCCCGCTGTTTTAATAAAATGCCTTCTTGAAAATGTCATATGCTTTTGATTTTATAGTTATTATTAATATCCCGGGTTTTGTTGTAGCTGGGGAGCTTTATTTATCTCGGCGATAGAGATGGGCAGCCAGTATTGCTTTTCTATCCATTTCCTTTCATCCGCCAGGGTGGTGGTGTTGTAAATATAGATAGACACGCCATCCTCAAAATGATAGATGTAAGTCGGACTGAAACTTTTGATTGCCTCATCGCAAATCATCCATTTCCGGATGCAATACCATCTGTCTCCTTCCGCCATCATTTCTATCAGCCGCTCATGCCTGTACCATTCCCTTGCCTGCTCCTGCGTTGCCGTAAGGTCTCTGCCCGGCAGACCGGCTCTGTTCCTTATCAGGTTTACGGTTTTTAACCCTTCTTCTACTTCGCCTAACTCAATACAGGCCTCGGCATAATCCAGCAATACTTCGGCAAATCTTATTTCTGCCCAGGTATTCTCGTTATTGGCTATTTCTCCGTTTAATCCTACATCAAGCATTTTCCGTAAATAATAACCTGTTTTGGTGCCATTCCACGCCTGGTTAGCTGCCGACCGTGAATCTTCGCCGCCTGTCTGGAGAGGTTCCAGTTTCGCTATTTCACTCATTACACTTCCTACATCTTTCCCAAGCAGGGCGCTTCCCTGGCTTTTAATCGTAGTTCCTATCTGAACTTTATTCTCCGTAGAAGGCCTGTCGCGCCAGGGAGCACCGTCAAACAAGATGGAAGCATAAAAGCGAGGTTCTCTTCCAACATAGGGATTCCGTTCGGGGTCAGCATCTGATTGCCCCTTGGTAAACGCCCGTATGTTCATTTCGCCCGGATTGTATTTGTCCCATTGGAAAGGGGCGCCGTCTTTCATTTCATATTCCCTGATAAGATCTTCTACCGGCTCATTATTTCCCCAGCAGTTATATCCGTTGGGGCCCCAATACAAATTATTACGGGCTACATTCTTTTGTTTGTCCAGGTATTGCACGCCAAAGATCAATTCGTCATCCCAGGCTCCCTTTTGTAAGAATATACCGGCATAATTGTCGGCATAGGCCATTATTTCTTCTTCCGTCATAGTAGCCGGCGGTTCGTTTGTCGAACCGGTAAGTGCATATAAGCCATACGTTCCGTTCATAACGTCTTTCGCTGCATTTTTCGCTGCCTGCAACCGTTCGGCCCTGCTGCCGCTCTGGAAAGAAACCAATGCATTGGAAGCCTCGTATCCGCCGTTCATCAGACTGCCGGTAATGAAACTCAATACGCGTGACTTTAAGGCTCCGGCAGCGCCCTTCGTTGCTCTGCCCTGTTCAATGTTCGTTTTCAGTGGCAACCCTTCTATTGCCATTTCAATATCGCCCAAAATAAAATCTACTGTTTCCTGAAGTGTAGCTCTTTGAGGAACGGAAAAATCTTCATCCAATTCATATTTCTTGCCCGAGAGTACCAAACCTCCATAAGACCTCATTAAGTTTACGTAGCTGAATGCTCTTATAAAATAAGCCTCAGCTTTTATCCGGGTGATTTTTGCTGCATCGGCGTCGCTCTTTACCGGTACATTCTCTATACCGCCCAATAAAGTATTTACATTCTTGATGTTCTTATAGACATCATCCCAAAGTATCCAACTGTGGCGTACTCCGCTTGTCCCGCCATAATGCCCCAGATAGCTCGGGCTTAATGTGCCTTTGGTAAAGGTTATATTTCCGGCTCTGTGAATATTGAGCAATTCATCTGTTGAAGCAGACAAGAGGTCTTCACGCATTCCGAGCACCTCTTCCCTGTCGCCTCCCAGTTGGTCATAACATTGATATAAAAATGCTTCTACAAGATTGATATCCTGAAAAAGAGACTCTTCATTAAATGAGTCGACAGGGTCTTTGTCAAGTACATTCTCACAGGATACGATTGCAAAAACCGTTGACAGAACAACTGCGCAATACGTGTATAATAATCTATTCTTTTTCATATTATTTCGCTTTATCCATTAATAATAGTATCAGAAATTAACCTTAACGCCGACAGAATACGTCTTCATTGTCGGGTAATATTGAGGATTGGCAACTTCCGGGTCAAAGTTTTTCTGCGCCGAGTAGAGCATCAGTAAATTATAACCTGAAACAAAAAGATCGGCGCGCGATATGCCTATCTTCTTTGTCCATACGGAAGGAACCGTATAATTAAGTACCACGTTCTTCAAGCGCAGGTAGGCCATATTCTCAAACCAGTATGAATTGGTATTACTCAAATACGACCAATATTGGTCGGCGCGGTGGAAGGGCCTTGCTTTATCGGAAGTGCTGTTTTCCGGTGTCCAGTAACCGGTGGCCATCCATTTATACACATTTTGCCCTACCCCTCTGTTTCCTTCTATCGAACTGACATAATAAGAACCTTGTCCTTGCGCTAAAAGGGATAATGTCCAGTTTTTATACGCCAGGTCAACTTTCATTCCATAGAATAATTCCGGTGCGTCTGTTTTGTCCATAAGGATTCTGTCGTCTGCGTCAATTACGCCGTCGCCGTTATAATCTTCAAAGATAACATCTCCCGGTTTGGCGCCTGTCCAATGGGGATAGGCATCTACTTCTGCCTGTGTTTTAAAGATACCAATCGCATTATAAACTAACATCGTGCCGTATGGGTGTCCGGTTTCCCTTTGCCAGGGAACAGAACGTTCGGGCTCATCCATAAACTTCACTTTGTTTTTGGCTAAACTGATATTGCCGGTAATGTCCAAGCGTATATCGCCAAATGATTTATGAAATCCGGCATCCATTTCAAAGCCTTTGTTGTCGACAATACCGATATTCTCGTCCGGCAATGCCAAACCTGTAAAACTCGGAACGGAAGCATTTTTCTTAACTAAGATATCCGACCGCCTGTTATAGAAGAACTCTGTATTCAAATGGAACATCTGGTTAGCGAATTGCGAATCGAACCCAACATTGCAGGTCGTTTGTTTTTCCCAGGTGATATTCGGATTGGCAAGTACCGACTGGTAAATCTTTGTTACCACATCTTTACTCATGTCTAAAGATAGCCCGGCGTCCAGGGCGTATTTGTTTATGTATTGGAACGGGTCGCCCGGGTCCATCCCCATTTTACCGTAGGTACTCCTTAGCTTGAAGTAATCGATAAACGACAGGTTTTCTTTCCAGAAAGCTTCTTCCGATGCGCGCCATGCCAACAAGATAGCAGGGAAATTACCCCATCTGCTGTTGGGCGGGAATTTGAGCGAACCGTCGCGCCTGTATATAAACTCCAGCAAATACCGGTCTTTAAAACTATAATTAAACCTGCTGATCCATGAACGGCGTGCATAGATACCCAGTTTCCCTGAGTTTGTTTTATCTTTATCCCCTCCTGCACTGAGCGCTTCCACTAAATCCGAAATAAAATATTTCCGGTAGGCGTCGAACATGAAAGAATCTTCATTATACTGTTCGAAAGAACCAAATACAGAGAACGTATGATCGCCGAAAGTCCGGCCATAGTTGAAACTGACATTGAACATGGTTTTCCTTGCCCGGGAATTTTCTTCCGTTAGCTCCGGAGAATCCAATCCACGCAGCCGGGGTTCAAGTTCCATACCGGTGATAAAACCGTCGGCATTCCGTACCGCTGTTTCATACATGGGATAATACAGTGTCCAGGGTTTTTTAAAGACTTTCTTATTGTAATTATTTACATCATAATTAAAAAAAGCGTCGAGCGACAAGCCTTCAATCATCGGAGGTTTGATAGAAGCGCGGAAAGTGATTTCGTTTTTGTAGTTTTCCTGTCTGTCGTAACCTGCTTCAAAACTTGTATTTACAACCGGGTTTACGCCCCCTTCAAAGTCGGGCCCCGGCTCTCCTGTCGGCCAGAATGCCGGTACGGTAGGCACCACTAAGGTTGCCCAGCCTAATAACCGGGCTGTTTCTGTTATCGGATATTTTCTTGTAGTCATGAACCCTCCATATTGAACAGACGTTTCCAGCCAATCGGTAACAGGCATATCCAGCTTAGCCCTCAGGTTATATTGTTTATAGCTGGTAGATTCTTGTTTATAAAAGGCCTCATTATTCTTGTATCCAAACGAAACATAATACCTCATTTTCTCCATTCCCCCATTTATCGATAAATTATGGCGGGATTCGGTTGTCCATTTCTTTACAAGATCGCCCATCCAGTCGGTATTCGGATGTTCCCAAGGGTCTACGCCGCTTTTGTATAGCTCCACATCCCTGTCCGAATACAAACGGCTTAATCCCTGATACGTTTGATAGTCGCTTATGTATTGGGAATATTCTCCTGCATCGGCTAGTTCCGGGAGCTTGGTAGCTGTTTTAAAACCGTGTGAAAACTGATAACTTAATGTGGCTTTCTTATCAGCGCCGCTTTTGGTCGTTACCAGGATAACCCCGTTAGCGGCACGCGACCCGTAAATAGCAGCCGATGCGTCTTTCAAGACAGAGATGTTCTCAATATCATTCGGATCTATCTCATATAAACTCCGGTCAGGTATGCCATCAATTACAACCAACGGATTCAATGGCTTCGAGTCGCCTTTCCTGTCGCCTAAAGTAGATCTGCCACGGATGAGAATCTGCGCTTCATCCTTTCCGGGCTCTCCGGAACCCTGTATGACAATAGCGCCCGGAATTCTTCCCGAGATGGCGTTGCCAACATCAAAAGCATTAGCCGAAGCAATTTCCGCTCCCTGAATAGCGGCTACCGCACCTACCAGGTTTTCTTTCTTCTGTACGCCATAACCTACCACTACAACTTCGTTCAGTGCCTGCCGGTCTTCTATTAAACGAATGACCAATGAGGTTTGATTATTAATGGCTATCGATTGCTGTATGTAGCCTACATAACGTATTTCCATGATATCGCCGGGAGAAACGTCCAACGAAAAGTTGCCGGCAATATCCGTTATCGTGCCATCCGTAGTGCCTTTTATAATAACATTTGCTCCGATAACCGCATCTCCTCTCTCGTCGGTTACCGTACCGGTTATTTTTCTCTTTGAACTATTCTGATTGATAACAGGCGCATTCTTAGCCTTCTCAACAGACAGAACAATGTGAGAGCCTTCAACTACATATTTTATAGTTGTTTTCCTGAATAATTCGTCTAATACTTCTGTCACCAATTTGTTTTCAACATCAACAGAAACTTTCCGGTTCAGGTCAATCTGGTTATTAAAAATGAACATATAACCGGTTTGTTTCTCAATAATTGAAAAGACTTGCTCCATGTTGATATCCTTTTCATGAATAGAGATTTCAAGTTTTTGAAATTCAATGTTGGAAGAATAGGAGCATATTGCGCAAGTAAATAGTAAGATAACAGAAAGCTGTATGGTTCTTAATAAATGTTTAAGGTTTGGAGATTTAATTGTATAAAATCCCCACAAAAGCTTTTTTCTCATAACTTTGTGATTTTAAATTAATACTGCATGTGTTAATTCCTTTTAAAAGTCCGGGAAGTGCGTCACCATTTTCCGGGCTTGATGTTTTTTACGAATAAAGATTAATAAAATACTATTCCATAGGCAAATCAGTTAAATTAAAACTCTGTTAATTAATCACTATAGTGTTCGTTTCCTTATCTCTTGAATAAGTCAAATGGATATTTTTCTGTAAAAGCTTTAGTGCGTAATCCACGCCATCCGTTTGGACAAATTTTCCGGTATAAAGGTATTGACCTACTATTTTATTCTTTACAATAATCCGGCAACCATAGGAACGCTCAAATACCTCCATAATTTGTTTGAAAGATTTCTTTTCAAAACAAAGGAGCCCCTCTCTCCAACTGTATTGGTCCGGATAGGTGAGTGGTTTAACACGCAGGCTCCCTTCTTCATAACAGATGACAGTATTAGGGGTGAGCTTTATGGCCTTTTCCGGCGACAAAGAGTTGAAAACCTTAACAGAACCTTCAAAAAGAGCTGTTTCAAATTGGGAACCGATGGCATTTACATTGAATTTAGTGCCTAATACTTCAATTGTATGCTTGCCTGCTATAACCCTGAATGGTGAATTTTCTTTTTTAGCAATTTCAAAATAGGCTTCTCCGCTTACGATAACTTCCCTTACGTTATCATTAAATGATACCGGATATTTAATAGTTGTTCCCGCATTAAGCCATACCTTGCTTCCATCCGGCAAATCCAGGTTAGCCCGTTGCCCGAATGGCAGTGTAATGGTTTGATAAGCCGTTGGCTCTTCCTGAACTCCGGTAGCCTTTGCTTTGTCAAACAGATAATAACAAACAAAAGCCAGTAAAAAGCCAGCTGCAATTTTGGAAGATGAAGTTAAAATGTTTCGGGCAATAAACAGTTTTGACGAACGCCTCTCTCCTTGTAACAAAGATGCAGGAGAAGAATGTAAGGCCGTCATGTTATATAGTTTTCTTTCCTTCAGGAAAATTTCCATATGGGTAGAATCCTCTTCCAGCCATTGGCGTAGATATTCCTTTTCTTCTTTGGAAGAATCTCCCGAAAAAAATGTATATAAATCAGGCTTTGTCATTACTATATTATGCTTTTTAAGGAAAACTACATATATAGAACCTGAACCGGGCAGAAGCCTGGTTTGTAAATGTTAAATTAAAACAAAAAGTCTTTCAATTTCAATCGTAGCAGACGTAATGTCTTGGCAATATGGTATTCAACCCCTTTAATACTCATATTCATCACTTGAGCAATTTCTTTTCTGCTTTTATTCTCGAACCGGCTTAAATAGAAAATATACCTTGTATCCGAAGGAAGTTTTTTTAAAGCCTGTTCTACTATTTCATGTATTTCGGAGACGAGTAGTTCTTTCGGTTCACAAGATTCAAGGGAATTAATTTGCAGGTTTAGCTCCCATTGGTAGGAGTTGCGTATCTTTTCCGATACTTTGACATGGTTCATTTCATGCCGGAGATGGTTCAGGCATTTATGTTTTATAACGGCAATGATATAAGCCGGAATATTTACATTTTTATCATTATCCACCATATGCCTGTTTTCCCAATATTCCATAAATGATTCAAACACATAATCTTCCGCAGCCTCTATGTTCTCTATATAAGAATACGCAAATTGAATAAACGGCTTTTCGTACTGGCGTATTAGTTTATTCAACCGTTTCAAATCCTGTTTATTATGAGCTTCGCCTGGCATAGATTGCGGGTTTTAAATTAAGATATTGGATATAAAAATAGCGTGGAAACAACCTGTCTGAATCTCAGGTTTCCACGCCTACACTTTCAACAAGTCGTTCCACGCCGTAAACACGACGCTTCACCACCTTATTCCTGAAAGTGTACCCCTGTTGGGCTATTGTGGAAAATGAGATTCAAGAATAACGAGCAAATCGCTATTAATACGTTTAAAATGAGGGATTTTCCTCTCAATATACTTTATTTACATAAGCAAAATTTCTTTAAAATTATGCGACGAAGATATAAAAATATTTGTATATTCTTGTCTGTTTATCCGTTTTTAATTGCGAGGCTATTATCCGATTCATCGGAGATTATCCCAAAGGACAGGATGATATTCCCTAATTCTACTTTAACACATTAAAAAGGGAAGATACGAAGAATACAAGGCCGGGAAGAAAAAATAAGGAGGAGGAAAGGGAATCAGAATATTTTACAATATGCTACCGTTAAGGCTTATTGGCTGACAGATTTTAAGGAATTTGCGTTTTCAGCTAACGGGCGTTTTGTACGGACAGGAGGAATCAGTGGGCGATTTCGATTGTTTTCGTAATCAAATGAGTCTCTGTTGGCTATTTTGCGAGAGGGCTTTGGCAAAACATGACGGAGTCTTGAGGAAAGGATTACGATGCCTTTGCAAAAGCGCTGTGGCGTCTTTGCAAAAGCATTATAATGGTCTGGCGAAGACATCCTGATAAAAAACCAGGAGGATCGGAAGCGCCCGGAAAAGGGGCTTTAAAGGGCTTGGAATGGCGCTGAAACAACTGTTCCTACCCGCTGTTTTTTTGGGCAAACGAGAGTGTAATTTAAACTGTGTCAGCAAAAATAAGTTTTAAATATTTATATTTGCTAACACAGTTTTTATATGGAAGAATTTAATTTTGAAGAGATTAAGAACAAAGCATTGGA
>JAISXD010000074.1 GCA_031270665.1 Tannerellaceae bacterium
CCAATCCCAGCAGTCCCTTGCTATCCTTGAAAACCACTTCCAGGGACCACCGCATGGCATAGATCCGGTAGGCTTCGAAAAAGTCCAGGTTCCGGTTGGTTGTCACCAGCCCGTTCCATGGCCCCCTGCGGTTCCTCCTGACGAAGAAGAGCCGTGCGTCTGTACCGGCAAAGACCACGTTAGCCGTCATGTAATAGCAGCGGAGTTTACGGCTATATTTGCGTTTACCCCTGCCCTCAAGCAACTTGACAAGTGCTGGGGCGGTCAGGTCCTTTCCCTCAAAACGATATTTGGTCTTTCCTTTCTCGCCGATCTTGATCATGCCCAGGTAATGACATCTAATGTGTCTGGAACGGATAAAACGGATAACCTCCCCACAGGCGAACCAGCTGTCTGCCAGTACATAGTCGAAACGCACTCCTTTTTTTATGGCACGCCTTATCATCTCTATCATCATCCGGATTTTACCCTTTTTGTATTCACCGCTCCGGGTTTGTACGGGAGCCCCTTCGTCCCTTTCCTTGCTGAACCGGGCGGCAAGCTCCCTGGCGCTCATGCTGAAGTTCTTCTTTTTGCCTTCCTCGCCAAGGATGGCAAAATCAAGGATAAACTGGCTTTTACCGTCGGTAATCCCAAGGAACAAGGACTTGAAGCCAAGGATGGTCTTATGGCTTACATGGGAAAACACCCTGCCGATATTCTCGATGCGTCTCCCCGTTTTGGGAAAGTCCGTATCGTCCACCATCAGGCAGACAGGATTCCCCTTGTGATCACCGCGGAGACGGACCTTGTTCCATACCTGCAGGGTGATATGGTACAGAATCTTGCGCCAGTCGAAAGACTCGTTGTTGGCAAACCGGTAGAAGACATCCTTTTCACACCCGAAAAAGTGGCTCATAGCCGATTGCCCGTAATTGAAAGGATTCCTGACCATGAAGCAGGGGAACATTATCAGAAGCTGGAAAACCTGCGACAGCGAATACTTGCTGTTGAACCTGGTTTGTGTTCCGAACAAGACCTTTTCAGGCATGTTTATACTTTTGATCATATCCATTATGGTAAATATCGCACTTTGTGAATCATTCTTTTTAAAAAAGGAACTGATCTCCGAAAAAATAGTCGTATTTTTGTATATTGGCATAGGGCTTATAGTATGTTTTGTTTGGACACTTAAATATACTAATTTCCTGCGACATGCAGGAGCCTCTATGCCTCTTTTTATACTCTCAATATGTCATCTTTTTTTACTTGCGAAACTTGAATAATTATTTTTGATAATTTCATGGATTTTCCAAAGAGAAAATATATATTTGCAGAACAAAATTGAAAGCTTATCACAATAAGGATTATTCCGTTGTGAAAACATTTAAGGCGGGAAGTTTTTCTCGCCTTTTTTTAATAAAACCTATCTCTTCCTTTATATAAGAAATCATTAGTGACCAACTAAAAGATTAGGAGGTGATGTAAAAAGTAAGCTATTGTAATTTACTGTAGACGAGCTATTTAAATGTAATTTTAGAAAGTTGAAATAAATATAACGAACCACATCTGCCTGAAACACGGCAAAAATAAATAAAAATGAGAAACGGCAAAAATCCGAAATACATGTGTAATAATCTGTTTATAAATAAAATAAGGTAGCATACTTTTTACAACACCACCGTTTTTTTTAATGTAAACAACGGCAAATAAAAGAATATCCCAATAACAGACATGACAAGGCCGCCAATCGTACCGGCGGCAAGTGGGAACCAGAAGGCTTCTTTATCTGTTCCTACCATAAAAGGGATAAAGCCCAGAATAGTAGAAACAACTGTTAAGAAGATAGGCGTTATTTTAGCGTTCCAAGCTTTCAGGTAGGCTTTGTAAGGGTGCATTAAGGGTTTTCTTTCTCTGATTTTATTATATTCGTTAAGGATATAAATACTTGCATTTACCGTGACACCACAAAGCAAAACAAACGAGGCGAATCCTCCCTGATCGAAATTCAGTTTAAACCAGTAGAATGTCAAAAAAACGCCTATATATGAAATGGGAATCACGAAGATGACGGCCAGCGGTTGTTTCAGCGAATTGAATAAGACGCTGCCGGTAAAGAAAATAATAACAATGATCAGTAGCAACAGCAGGTATTGTTTGTTGTCTTTCTTATCCCATGTCCAATAATCGCTTTCTGCCTTAGCGCTATATCCCATAGGTGCCTGAGCATTAAATTCGTTTAATACCTGTTCCTGTATTTTTATTCCCTGATTGTAGGCTCCTATATATTCATATTGTAGGCACAGGCGGTACTGCTGGTTTATCTTCGCCACTTTTTGAGGGGCCTGTTCTTTCTGCATCGTGGCCAATTCTTCTAATTTATAAGGTATCCCTTTTACTGTTTGAGGGACATATTGCATATTCCAAATATCATATTCGATAGATTGGCGGGAGGTAAGTTTCAGCTTTTCCAAATCATTATCTACAACAATATTTCCGGTATAAATATCTTTTCCAAATACCGGATATATAGAAGCAAACAAGTCGTTCGGGAGTATGTTTGCCTGGGCAGACCTCTCTTTGTTAAGGCTGAACGTAAACTCTTTATAATCGTCTTTCCACCACGAAAATTCCGAATTTATCAATACCTCTTTGATACGCCGGTATGTTTGCAGTCTGTTTTTTAATTCTTCGGCCCAATTATATAGTTCGTCGTAATTATAGCCACACATCTCGATACGGAAATTACCGGCGTTCTCGCGTACGTCATTACTAAATCCCTGGTCTTGCAAACCATATACGCCCCAACTGCCGCCGCCAAGTTCAAGAGCTTTACTGATTATACGGCTCTTTAATGTGTACGGGAAACCGCTCCGCTCGCCTTCTTTGGTAAAGAAAACATCGATACGGGCTTGCCGTTTATTATAGATATTCGTTTGGAATTGTTTGATTTCCTTATAATGGCTCAGATAGGCTTCCATACGGCCTATGAGGTTATTCATCTGGCTGAGCGTAGTGCCGTTTGGCATAGACGCCGTAACGATCAGCACGGTTTCTTCCCGCCTGGTAAAATAACTGCCTTCATATACCTTCTGTACAAAAAGGCGGAGCGTCCCTCCCAATGTGTAATCTATAATTGGTTTTATCTTTTCTTTAAACAGGTCGCCCGATACGAATTTATTGTATTTTTCAATAAAAACCGAATCACGATGCGAATACACATCGCTGCTTTTCATCTCAATCTTATCCGGCAACATAAAGACTGGCAGGCCAAAAGCAAGCACAATAACGATAAGAGCCAATGCCCGCCAGCGCAGCAGGAAGTTGATTTGCCATAAATAACAGGTAGCGAACAGAACGGGCGCTTTTCGCCGGAGTATGGAACGAACGGTGCGAAACAGGCTTTTCTTTCTCTTTTCTTTTCCCCTGTCACTACGCGGCCCGAACATCTTCATCTTATCAATCATAGCCGGCACAAAGAACAGCGCTACAAATAAGGATACGCCCAGATTGACAATTACCACAGCGGCAAAGTCTTGCAGGTTAAGGCGTATCTTCTCATCTAAAAAGAAAATGACCGACAAAGCCCCTATCGTTGTTACGGTTGCCGTCAGGATGGGAAGGAAAGCGTCTTTATTATGGCGGTTCTTGATATGATCGGCCATCACAATGGTATTGTCTATGATAAGGCTGAGCGAGATGGTTACGCCAGCAAGAGAATACAACTGCATTTCAAGCCCCAGCAGAGAATACAGGATCGCCCCGATAAAAAGGTTGGCCATTAAACTAACAACGATCAGGAACATATATTTTACATTCCGGGTAATCAGCAAAACAAAAAGCAAGAGGATCAGTACGGTCAGTATAGTGCGTATATATATCTTATCGAGTTCTGTCTGTATATATTCGGTGGCGTCATAGCTGGTATGTATCTCATAGCCGGCAGGAAGTTTAGCGCGGATAACATCCATTTCTTCCTTTACCCGTTTAGCTAATTGCAATTGATTGGCCGTTTCATCGGCATGTATGGACAGATAAATAGAATTGAGGCCGTTTATACGGTAATAGCTCCGGGGGGCTTCTTCCCGGCGGGTAACCTTCAGCAATTGATCCAACCGCACGAAAGCGCCTTCCCTGTTTGCAACCGTAATTAATCCCGGATTAAAAGCCTCTTCCCGGCTATCCGGCACAAGAGCCAACCGTATCCACTTGTCATCCCCTTCGCGGATATTGGCGATTCCGATAAATTCTTTATTATAATACCGGCTGATTGCTTCCTGAATATCCGGCAGGGAGATACCCAATATAGAAAGTTGCCGGCTGTCATACTCCAATCGCCATTCCATCGGGGTTGCTCCGGTAATATCTACCCGGTAAATACCCGGAATACTTGCCAGGCGAGGTTTGATTTGATTCTCTGCATACCGTTGAATAAAGATAGGGGTAGAAGCCGCATTCAACGTATAGCTGATAAAAGGGCGGGATTCCGTATCGTCCGGACGGCTCATGGCTAATACGGGATAACTTAATTCGTCAGGCAGGCTGGGCCATGTTTGCCGTATAATAGCAGACACTTCAAAACGAGCGGCGTCAATATTGGTATGTTTATCCAGTTCCAGCGTAATGCTTCCCCAGCCGTTCCCGGAGGTTGAACTGATTTCTTTAATCCCCTTCACCCGCGCCAGCATAGCTTCAAGGTGCGACGTTACTTCCATTTCAATCACCCGCGCGGAATTTCCCGGCATATTATAATTAATATTCAACCGGGGCAAAGTATAAGAAGGCGACAGTTTCAACGGAAGCAACGGGATAAACGCCGCTCCTATCAAAGCCACACACAGGAAAGCGATGATAATTGTGAAAGAGGAAATCCGGGGAGTATTACAATCCATACTTATAATCAAACAAATTAGAAATGGAAATACCTGTTTCAAAATCGTGCAGCGTCAGTTTGCGTATTTTATAATACTTTACCCAGTAATCGCTGAGGGCTGAGATATAGTTGCGTTGCGCTTCCTGTTGCCGGTTTAGCGACAAGGTGAGGCTGTTGATGTCTGCTTTACCTATTATGAAACGTTGTTTCGTTTCCGCATATGCCATCTGTGCCAGGTCTAAGGCTTCTTCGGCGCTAATAATCAAGCTTTGTTGGATATTAAATTCACTTATCGTCATGATAACATCTTCCTCTATGGTCAACTCGTTTTGACGGGCTGAGATTTGCGTTACGTTCAGCGTGTTCTTAGCCACATTGTATTTCCCCTTCCGTATGCCCCAGTCTACAAGAGGGATGGATATGGATATGGAAAGAATGTCTTGCTGCAACGGGTTGCGGTAAGCGTCCCTGAAATTGCTTGCCACTTGGTTAAAGCCGATACTTGCACGTACCGAAGCATTAAACAGCGCTTCTTTCTTTGTCCGGTCTGTTTCCCGTTCCGCCTCCAATACTTTCTGGCGAAATTCTAAAAAGGCCGGATTGTTTTCACGTGCATAGAGCAGGGCGTCGTCAACAGATATTTCCATCTGTTGCGGCTTTCCGGGAAGGAGGAGGCGTATTTCCGTATTTTTGTCGAAATTCAGGTAAGACGCCAGGCTGAACATTGCCCGTTTCAAGGCGTTTTCTTTATTTTGTAACGTATTTTTTGCATTTACGGCGTCTAATCTCAAGGTAAGTAAATCGGCCTGCGTGATGGATGCAATCTTATGCCGTTGCAAACCCGTTTTATATAAGGTATCAGACGATGCCACATTGTCTTTTGCCAAATCATATTCCGCCTGCGCCATCGCCAATTCAAAAAAATAACGGGTTGTTTCTTCACTTACATTCTCCATATTATAGAGGAATTCTTTCTTTACTTTTTCAAACTTTAACGGTTCTATTTTACGCTCCCACTTAAAGGGGTTGTATCCTAAAAGTTCTTGCGAATAGCCTACACGAACAGGCACGGAAGTGTATTGCGAATAGGTATTATCGCCAAAATTACGCATGTACCCCAAATCGGTATCCACAAAGAAACTACCTCCCAGCATGTCAAAATTCTGTATAACCGATAGTCCGCCATAGGCATAATAATACTGCTGCTTCCGGTACACATCGATATCGTCTGTCGAATCGTACCGCCTGGTTATATCCCGGTAATACTGGGCAGGCGTAAGGTTCAGGCTGAGGCTGGGCAATCGCTGCGCCTGATAGGTACGGTATTCCCAATACCCGGCCAAATACATGTTCTTGCTTCGGAAGACTTCGAGCGCACTGTCTGCGGCAAGCTTTATTGTACGCTCTAACGTCAACAGCAAGGATTGCCGGGCATAGGCAGACCGGCAGTTGCCTGTGAGTAATAGTATGGAAACACACAGAATGCAGAACGCAGAACGCAGGTATGTTTTATTATAGGTCGTCATTTCGGATTTAACATTATATAAGTTCTTTTTTATCATCGTGCCGGTAAATAAGCCAGTACACCAGCGGTATAACAAACAAACTGACTGCCGTCCCTAAAAGCATGGCCGATATCATAGCAATAGAAAGCGGTTTTTGCAATTCGCTACCCATATCAAAAGAGAATAACAGGGGAACCATGGCAAAGATAGTAGTCAGCGACGTCATAACAATAGGGCGTAAACGCCTGCGGCCCGCCTCATGGATAGCGTCCATCAACGGAACGCCCGATTTACGCAATTCGTTTATCGCATCGAGCTTTAAAATAGAGTCGTTAATAATGATACCGCAAGTAACCACAATACCAATGGCACTCATCAGGTTTAACGAATGGCCGCATATCCAAAGGACAAGCAAAGCGGCCGCCACATCTATCGGTAATTCAAGCAATACAATCAGGGGCTGGAGGAAACTTTCAAATTGAGCCGCCAGAATAAAGTACATCAACAGGATAGAAATAAACAAGATAATGACCAACTCACCCAACATTTTTTTGTTCGAAAAGAAACTGCCGGAATAGTCTATATCCCAGGTTTCCCGTCCGAATCGGGTAAGAGAGTTCTGCCTGACGCTTTGTGTTATATCATCTATCAACTGTTCGGGGGCTTCTACATCATAAAACCGAAAGGGGATATATTCGCCGTTTTTACCGGCCACAATCGTTTTCAGGTCTTCACCGGGTGTCACTTTTATAAGTGATTGCAGCGGGATATCGTTTGATTGCCCCTTTTCATCGGGTATGCTCCGGATAAACGTACTGCGCATAATCTCGTCAATCGACTGGTTATCGCCTGCAATGGTTATCGGAAGATATTGCTGGTACGAACGGAGCGTGGCTACCTTATTGTCTTTAAAGGCTGTTTTCAATACCCGGTATACCTCGTCGTAATCCACATTATAGAGCAACAAACGCTGGCGGTCTATGGTGATGTTTAACTGATTGTCGAACGTTACGCCTACCGGCATCCGGCCCGTTTGTTCTTTTATCACGGATTCCAGGCCGTTAATAACGGCCGGTGTGGGGGATTCTGCTTTGTTACGCGCATACAACTCGGCAATAATATCCGGTTCTCCTGTAACAAATAACTTTTCAAACACCGTTTCGGGAGGAGCAAAAGAAAATACGGCGCCGGGATAATGGCTTTGCAACCATTCCGCAATTCGCCTTTGTAATGGCGCTATTTCGGAGGCAGTAGCCGTCTTCACATATAATTCTGTTTCGGAAACCGACAGTTCCCGACCCCGGTTCAAAAGAAATTGCTGTTGGCCTACATACGCCGCATATTCTACAACAAAGGTATCGATAGAACCGAACAATTGGCCTACACGGGCCTGGTTTTCGTCTATATGAATGTTTTCATTCCATTCTACAGAGACGAGTAATTCCTGTTGTCCTATCTCCGGCATACGGCTTTTAGGTATTTGATAGAAAAAGAATACGCAAAGCGGGAAGGTAACTAAAGTAAAAAACAACGTAGCTGTCTTATGCCGGAAAACGAAATCTACTCCTTTATCATAAAAGGAATCCAGCGTATGTGACTTGACCGGATTATTAAACTTCCTGCCGAACAACCCTTTTTTCATTTCCGGGAGGCCGTATACCAATTTATAGAGTACCGGAAGCAGCATAATACCGGTAAAATAAGAAACAATCAACCCCACGGTTACGGCAAAGGCCTGGTCGTAAAATATTGCGCCGGCTATACCGCTCATAAATACCAAGGGCACAAACACTGCAATGGTGGTGAACGTAGAACTAAGCATCGGCGTAATCACTTCGGTAGTCCCTTTATCGCACGAATCTTCTAAGGAATAGCCCATAGCCCGGTATTGGGAGATATTTTCAGTTACGATAATGGAACTGTCTATCATCATCCCCAAAGCAAGTATTAACCCGGAAAGGGAGATAATATTCAGCGACATATGAAACAGGTAGAAAAACAAAAAACTGATGATGATACTTACCATCATGCTCAGCCCGATAACGAACGGACTTTTCACATCCCCCAGAAACAGGATAGCGACAATACATATAAAAATAAATCCTAAGGAGAGGTTCTGTTTCAGGTTGGAAATGGTATAATCCAGCAGTTCCGTCTGGTTGCGCGAGATACTGAAGTCAATATCAGGATAAACGGATGCGAAATGGTCTGTTACTTCCTGAAGCGATTCCTTCATCGCGTCCATATTTTCATCCGCTTGTTTGATGATAGCCAGGGTTACGGCCCGTTTACCATTGGAAAGGGAGAGGCCGGTTTCTTTAACCGGGACAATAGCTACCTTTGCCAACTCTTTCAACTGAAAAATACGGCCGCTCTTGTGTATATAAATATTCCCCACATCTTCCAATGTCCGTAGCAGCGCGGAAAATTTAATATTGTATTCATAATACCCGTCGCGCACAATCATACTGCCCGGTTCAATATTATTGGAGGCAAGAGCCGTCTCCAGGTCATTCAGCGAGATACCGGCTATTCCCAACAGTTTTATATCGGGAATAATTTGAAGTTGCTTATTCATTACGCCCGTCATATCCACCATCGCCACTTCCGGCAATTGCTCAATCCGGCGTTTGATCACCATTTCGGCAAACTCGCAAAGTTCCAGAAAGCGGTCGACTCCCGTGTCTTCAATCGTCAGGTTAAGATAAAACACCGGTATATCCACAGCGCTGGCTTTTATTACGCGAGGGCGGCTTACCTCGCGCGGAAGGTTGTTCATGGCGGCGTCTATTTTCTCATTGACTTCTATAAACGCCAAATCGGTATTGGTGCCAAAATCAAAGGTTAAACGAATGATCCCCGCACCGTCACGCGTATCGCTCCGGATATCTCGCAGCCGGTTCACCTGCATCAATTGCTGGCGGATCGGTTTTACAATTGTATTTTCCAATTCCCGCGCCGAGGTATTTTTCCCGGATACCTGTATCGTGATTTCCGGAATCGCAATATCCGGCAGCAGGGATACAGGCAATGTGAAATAAGTTAGCAAACCTATAATAAAACAAGCCGTAAATGCCATCAGAACTGCGATGGGCCGTTGTAATAGAAACTTTAGCATATTCTTCTCACTTGTCTGTTACGTCAACTACCGTCTCATGCGCCAGGTTGATGTTGCCGCCGGTAATTACTATATCTCCTTCTTTGAGGCCTTCCGTTATGGTATAATGGCCGGCATTTTCCAATCCTGTCTGTACGTAGTTCCAATAGGCTTTCTTTTCGGCCAGGGTAAATACGACCTGCCGGCCGGAACGAAGCACAACCGCTTCTTTAGGTACGACCAATTGTTTACCTGCCAAACGCTGGATACTGATACGTACATTCATCCCTTCAAACAACTTACCGGTATGGGCAATCGTCGCTTTCACCTGCACCATCCCGCTGGCATCCACCAATGGATTGATTTCCGAAATACGCCCTTCCGTTTTCTCATCCGGCTGGGAAAAAGGGGTAACTTCCACCTTATCGCCCGCCTTGACGAGCGCCAACTCACTCTCTAATATCGTAAAGGAAGCTTCCAGGCTACGCGGGTCGATGATTGTACAGAAAACGCCGGAAACAGAAGAGGTATTAAGCGGTTTGGCAAACAGATTAGCCACAACGCCATCGAAAGGAGCTTTGAGAACGGCGTGTTCTTCTTCATATAGCGCCAGTTCATATTGAACCAATGCCTGGCTGTAACCGCTTTTCGTACGCACCAATTGCATGGTAGCGTCCGGAACTTTAGCCGAATCGTCAATGGCATATCCCTGCCCTATCAATACATCCTGCAATTCCAGCTTTGCCCTGTCGAGCGCATCCTTTGCCTGCATCGTTTTATTATGTAAGCGGAAAGCAGCCAACTCGGCCAGCTTCTGCCCTTCCGCCACCCGGTCGCCGTTCCTTACATAAATCCCGGCGATTGTTTCTGCCGATTCAAACGTTAAATCAACATACCGCCGCGCGGATAATTTCCCGTTGCTGATTAATTCATGGTTGAAATCCGACGGATGAAGCTCCATAACCGTCACTTCGTTCGTCATATCCGGCAAAAGGGTTTCTACTCCCTGTTCATCGCCGGCCTCTTTCTTATCGCCGGCACAGGCTGCCGTACAGGCCAACAGTATCCATATAAACAAGCGGAAATTTCCGGGATGTATCATTTTGTCAATATTCATATCATTCAATTTAGGGTTACAATACCGGCAAATGTAATGAAATATAATTTCCTGCTAAAATCAATCCGCTGTTTTGGAACAGGGAATATCGCCCAACCTGTTTCGTTGTCTTTTTTCCGCCCGGAAAGGGGCCGATTCCGCACGGAAATCGTTCGTTGCTGCGCGGAAACGGCCTGATTCCGCACGGAAATCGCTCGATTCTGTGCAGAAAACGCCTCTTTCTGCGCGGAAATCGCTCGATTCTGTGCGGAAAACGCCTCTTTCTGCGCGGAAATCGTTTGATTCCGGGCGGAATTTGCCTCTTTCTGCGCGGAAATCATTCGTTTCCGGGCGGCTATGGCGGCAACAAACGCTATACTTAGTAATTTACTTTCCATATTATTTATCGTAATTTATAAAGATGTTATTTCTCAACTCTTAATTTAACAAGTTCGATTCTCATTTCATCCACAGCCTTAGATTCAACTTTCGGCGGTTTCGTAAGGACTGTGTGTATTTCTGCTTCAGCCTTTTCTTCCTGCCCCATTTCGAGGTACAGTTTGGCAAGCAGGTAATGGGGATAAATACGTTCAGGCAAGATGTTGACGCCATGTAATAAATACATTTCCGCTTCTTCGTAATGCCCTGAAGCCTGTGCATTTTTACCCAGCATATA
>JAISXD010000076.1 GCA_031270665.1 Tannerellaceae bacterium
GTGGCTTCGTGTTGCATGCCGGTTATTTTCAGCCCGGTGGAGATAGATGGTTCGCATTATGTGGATGGAGGTTTGTTTCGCAACTTTCCGGTATCCAACATACGCGAAGAGTGCAGGTATATGATCGGCGTAAACGTAAGCCCGCTAATCGCCCAAAAGTATAAACAGACGCTCTGGGGAATCGCCGAACGCTCTTATCATTATATGTTCCGGGCCAATACGCTGGAAGACCGTTTATTGTGCGACATATTAATTGAAACAAAAAATGTAAGCAGCTATAAGACTTTCGATCTCGAGAACGTAAACCAGATAGCCCGCATCGGATACAATGCGGCTGTTGAAGCCTTTGATCAATATATTGAAGAGCAACAGATGATAGTAAAGATATTGACGGCAAAAAAAGATTGTTTCAAAAAAGAATGATACATATAAATACAGTTGTAATGGATAATAAAAACAAAATGATTATTTACCAAACGTTCCCCCGCTTGTTTGGCAATATAAATGCTTCATTAACCCATAATGGAAATAAAGATGAAAACGGCGTGGGGAAACTCTCGGACTATAGCATCCGGACGCTTCATAAAATAAAAGAATTGGGCATAACGCATATTTGGTATACCGGCGTAATAGAACACGCCACGCAAACGGATTATACGGCCTTCGGAATACGTCCCGACCATTCGGCCATTGTAAAGGGAAAAGCCGGTTCGCCGTATGCCATCAAAGATTATTACGATATCGATCCGGATTTGGCCGACCGGGCGGCGGAACGTATGGAAGAATTCCGCCGCCTGGTAGGGCGAACCCACGAAGCGGGATTGAAAGTAATTATCGACTTCGTGCCCAACCATGTTGCCCGCCAATATGCTTCCGACGCCAAACCGCCTTACATAGAAGACCTGGGAGAGCACGACCGTACAAACCATGCTTTCGATATACATAACAACTTCTATTATATCCCCGGACAACCGCTGGATATTTATTTCGGCAACCAGCATGAAGATTTTGTTTATACCGAATTTCCGGCCAAAGCTACGGGAAACAACCGCTTTGACCCTTACCCCGGAAAAGACGACTGGTACGAAACGGTTAAACTTAACTATGGGATAGATTACCAACACGGAGAAGAACCTCATTTCTACCCTACTCCGAACACATGGGGAAAGATGCTGGATATACTACGATTCTGGACGTCGATGGGAATAGACGGTTTCCGTTGCGACATGGCCGAAATGGTGCCGGTTGAATTTTGGGAATGGGCTATACAGGAAATAAAGAAAACGTACGGTATTATCTTTATCGCCGAGATATATAATCCTTCGGCCTACCGTGACTTCCTCAGCCGCGGGCATTTCGATTATCTATACGACAAGGTAGGATTATACGATACCCTGCGCTCGGTGATCCGGTTCGAAGCACCGGCTTCCAACATTGCCCATTGCTGGCAGTCGGTAGAGGGGATACAACATCAAATGCTGAATTTTCTTGAAAACCACGATGAACAACGAATAGCTTCCGACTTTTTCGCCGGCAGTCCCGAAGCCGGTTTCCCCGGTATGATCGTAGCCGCCACCATGAATACCAACCCGGTAATGATATACAACGGCCAGGAACTGGGCGAGCGGGGCATGGACAATGAAGGATTCAGCGGCTCCGACGGGCGTACCACTATTTTCGATTACTGGAGTATGCCGGCTGTCCGTAACTGGATAAACAATTGGACGTTTAAAGAGGATAAACTGACACAAGCGCAACTCACCCTGCGTACGAACTATGCCCTACTACTCAACCTTGCCAAAGAAGAACCGGTATTCGTCCGCGGACAGTTCTACGACCTGACCTATGCCAACCTGTCGAACCCAGGGTTCAATCCGCATCGCTTCTATGCCTATTTACGGAAATACAAGAACGAGGTAGCGCTTGTTGTAGTAAATTTTGACAAAGCAGACCGGCATGCGGATATCTATATCCCGCCCGAAGCCTTAACGGCATTAGGCGTCAAAGAAAATGAAGTCGCCAGGCAAACCGACCTGTTTACCGGAGAAAAAACGGTTTGTGCACTCACCAGCGTATATCCTTACCATACGGAAATACCGGCTTATGGCGGGCGGATAGTGAAGTTTACCTATAAATCCTGATTCGCTGTAAAGTTTTTGCCGGATAAAAAAGGCTTATTGTAACTAAGTTTTGTACTTTTGCAACAAAATTCAAAATTAATTTACTTTACGACTAATTTATTCGGCAAAATGAGCGCACAGACTCCTTTTTTAGTGTTCTCCGGAACAAGATCCCGTTACCTCGCAGAAAGAATTTGTAATAGTCTTAACTGTCCTCTCGGGCAAATGAACGTAGAGCATTACGCCGACGGGGAATTTTCCGTGTCTTACGAAGAATCCATCCGCGGAAGAGATGTATTCCTTGTTCAATCAACCTTCCCAAGTTCCGACAACCTGATGGAGCTGCTGCTGATGATTGACGCGGCGAAAAGAGCTTCTGCCCACTCTATCATTGCGGTTATCCCATATTACGGATGGGCGCGGCAAGACAGGAAAGATAAACCGCGCGTTTCTATCGGCGCCAAACTCATTGCCGATATGCTAAGCACAGCCGGGATTGACCGCCTGATCACAATGGACCTGCATGCCGACCAGATACAAGGCTTTTTCAATGTCCCGGTAGACCATCTATATGCTTCGTCCGTTTTCTTAGAGTACATAAAAAACTCGCTTCCGCTACATAACTTAGTGATTGCAACCCCCGACGTGGGCGGGACAAAAAGGGCCAGCAGTTATTCCAAATATTTAGGCCTGCCGATGGTGATATGCCACAAATCCCGTTTACGCGCCAACGAAGTGGCCGAAATGCGTATCATCGGCGATGTGGAAGGACGAGACGTTTTATTAATAGATGATATTGTAGATACGGCAGGAACGATTACAAAAGCGGCCGACCTGATGGTGGCCAGAGGCGCGAACTCCGTCCGTGCGATTGCAAGCCATGCCGTGATGTCCGACCCGGCCTCTGCACGCGTTTGCGATTCCACCCTCGCAGAAATATTTTTTACCGATTCAATCCCTTATCCGGGAACGTGCGGGAAAGTAAGGATACTCTCCATCGCCGATATGTTTGCCGAAGCCATCCGCCGTGTATGCAACGACGAATCTATCAGCTCGCTGTACCTCATTAAATAATCATACCGCTTCCGAAACAAAGGCGGCGCTCTTTATCGTACACAACGCCGAATTGTCCGGGAGCGATTCCCTGTATCTTTTCTGTTGACTCAATCCGGTAAAGGTCGCCGGTACGGCGGATTATTCCCGGCGTAAAATCAGGCGTATGCCTGATTTTAAAGGTTATTTCTTTTGCACCGGAAAACTCGCCCCACACATCCTCCGTGATAAAATCAAAGCCTTGCAGATGAATCTCTTTGCCATATTGTAATTCGGGGTCGTAACCGTTCGTTACATAAACGATGTTGCGTTTCACGTCTTTCTTTATCACAAACCAGGGGCCGCCGCTTAATCCGAGCCCCTTCCGCTGCCCGATGGTATGAAACCAGTAGCCGTTATGTTTTCCCAGCGTCTTACCGGTTTCCAGTTCAACGATTTTGCCGGTACGCTTCCCCAGGTACCGTTCAATAAAATCATTGTAATTTATTCTGCCCAGGAAGCAGATACCCTGACTGTCTCTGCGCATGGCGCTTGGCAGTTTCTGTTGCAAAGCCATATCGCGCACCTCGTTTTTCAGCAAATGTCCGATAGGAAACATCAGTTTCTGTATTTGCAGATTGGTAATCTGGGCTAAGAAATCGGTCTGGTCTTTCACTGCATCCCTCGCAGTAGAAAGCCAGGTTTTGCCGTTTATTTCCGTCGTCGTGGCATAATGCCCGGTAGCAATCTTATCAAAATCCTTCCCCCACCGTTCTTCAAAGCAACCAAACTTGATATACTTATTACACATCATATCCGGATTGGGCGTAAGGCCCCGCTTCACGGAGTCTATCGTGTAGCTCACAACTTTCTCCCAATATTCATCATGCAGCGAAACCACTTCAAAGCGGCAACCATATTTCCGTGCAATAAAAGAAGTAATCTCAATATCCTCTTCCGAAGGACAATCAATATACCCGTCTTTATCTTCCATACCTATTTTAATATAGAAAATAACAGGTTCATACCCCGCTTCCTTCAGCAGATGAACCATCACCGAGCTATCCACTCCTCCCGATACTAATGCTGCAATTTCCATTTTCCCTGATTTAAAAAATCATGCGAAACCCTTTTCCCCGGACGGTTTGTATCCGGACAGAAGCATCTTTTTCCAGATATTTACGCAGCCTGTTTATAAAAACATCCAGGCTCCGGGAAGTATAATAATCATCTTTAAACCAAAGAGATTGAAGAATATCTTTCCGTTTCACTACTTCTCCTTTCTGTTTACATAACATCTCCAGAACCTGTGCTTCGCGATCCGTTAATTCAAATTCTTCCTCTTCCCGTTTCAACTGATACGTTTGGGTATTAAATAAATACGTGCCGATTGAGTATAACAGGATATTGCCGGGAATGGGATTTTCCTGCATGACGGTTCGTCTTAAAACGGCTTTTATATGAAGATGCAGTTCTGCCGGTAAATAGGGCTTTTTAATATAATTGTCAATATTCAACCGGAACCCTTTAGCCAAATCTTTCGGGCCGGTTTTCGCAGTCGCTATTATAATCGGTATGGCAGGGTCTTCTTCCCGGATACATTTTACCATTTCAAGGCCCGACATTTTCGGCATTTCCACATCCGCAACAATTAAATCGGGCTTGAATGTTTTATAGGCTTTACAGCCTTCTTCGCCGTTTAAGGCAACACATACATCATAAT
>JAISXD010000062.1 GCA_031270665.1 Tannerellaceae bacterium
CCGTCGGGCGTTTTTACGCCTTCGCTGCCTTTTGCCCGGCTCCTTACCTGATTGATATACTCCCGCCCGGCCTCCAGGTTGCCCCATTCGATGGCGGCTTCCGCTTTCCACAACAGAACGTCGGCATAACGGATTACGTATACGTTCAACGCGTTTACGTAAGGCCAGATAGACAGGTAATGGGTGGAATTGAGCGATACGAGGCGCTTTTTGGGGCTATAGGGGCCATAGACGCCGGCCTCGCGCGGGGTCCAGTCGTACACCTGCATATCAAGAAACATAATGCCGGGGCGGGCAACGGTATGGTCGAGCCGGCTGTCTACCCAATCGTCCTCCGACAGATCCGTCCCGTCGTCCAGGGGCATGCCTTCCTTCGTCGTCTTGTAGGCATTTACCAGGTTTTGCGTAGGCCGCAGAAACCCATACTGAGGATAGGGGCCTCCGGGAGGCAACAAACGGTCGCCCGGATTGCCGTTATAATTATTGGGCGAACCGTCTTTGACAGAACACTGTATGGCAAACACAACCTCTGCGCTATTGTCGTTTTCGGGCAGGAATACATCGCGGAAATTGGGTAGCAGGGCGTATTTGGCCGAAGCTATCACCTCGTCGCAGGCCGCCGAACATTCCGCCCATTTACCCTGGAAAAGATATACTTTTGCCATGTAAGCCCGCGCCGCCATTTTTGTGGGGCGTCCGTAATCCGCCTGTTCGCCGGGCAATACGCCGTAGGCCGCCTCAAAGTCTGCCAGAATCTTCTCCCAGAGCTGTTCGGATGCAAACTCCGTATTCGTTTTTTTCGAATACTCCTTGGTGTCTACCACCCTCTCGTCTATATACGGGATTTGATTGTAGATGATTTTCAGATTGAAATAGAAATGGGCCCGCAAAAATTTCATTTCCCCCAGGCGCTGTTCCTTCTTGTCGTAATCGCTGGCTTCCAATACGCGGATTGCCTGATTGCAGCGTTTCACGCCTTCATACAGGGCAAGCCATTTGCGCTCGAAATCCAGGATGGTAGGATTGGTGTTAAATATCTCCATCAAGTGGATTTGATTCTGATCGCCCGTTCCGCCTCCGCCTTTATAAGCGTCGTCGGATACAACGTCTGCAAACTGCCAGTTTGAACAGCCGGAGTTCAGCCCACTGCTTGCGTCATCAAATTGTCCGTCAAGCACGGAATAGGCCGATATGATGATACCTTCTATATTTTCTTTGTTTTGTGCCTGTTCGGGAGAAAGTTCGCCTACCGGTTCTTCCGAAAGAAAGGAGGCAGAACAGGAAAGCATCAACCAGGATACTGCCAGATATATTATATTTTTCATATTGCGTGAATTGTTGAATTAAAAGCTAACATTAATACCTAACGTAAAAGTTTGCGACAAGGGATAGATGCCACGGTCGACGCCTATATCCAGGTTACGCGAATCGGATGAATAACTTTGCAGACCTACCTCCGGATCAATTCCTTCATACCCTGTAACCGTAAAAAGATTCTGTGCCTGTAAATAAATGTAAGCCTTTTCCAGTTTTAGCCCGGAAGACAAAGACGGGGGAAGGGAGTAGCCGATTTTGAAATTCTTCAGACGGACGAAAGAGGCGTCGCGGATATAGTATGAAGAGGGACGGATATTATTATTGGGGTCGTCCATACTGACACGCGGAATATCGCTGCCGGCGTTTGCGGGGGTCCAGGCATCCAATATACGGGAATTTTTATTATACTGGGATTGATTGTAGAAATCTCCGAGATACCGGGTTAAATCATATACCTCACTGCCGAACGTTCCCTGCAAAAAAGCGCTGACGTCAAAACGCCTGTAATTGAATCCCACGGTGAGTCCCATCGTACAGCCGGGTAGCGGGTCGCCCACAAAGTCGCGGTCGTTCCCATCTATCACGCCATCCTTATTTACGTCTTTGAAGCGAATATCCCCCGCCTGGGCATTGGGCTGTAATAATTCCCCCCGGCCGTTTGTATGATTCTGCACCTCCGCCTCGCTACGGAACAGTCCATCTGCCGTATATACATAAAATGATCCGATGGGCTGGCCCTCGGCGGAACGGGAAACTTCCTGGTCGAAGTTCACAGCGTGCAACTGGCTGCCGGGTACGCCGATATACGTAACGTCTTCATTGAGTTCGGTCATTTTATTGCTGATGGCCGAAAAGTTGTAAGAGGCATTGAATCCCCAGTCCCTGTTGACCTGTTTCCTGTAATTGATCTCCAGTTCAATCCCTTTATTATTCATCCTGCCGATGTTGTCCCAGACGATTTGATTCGTACCGCCTATCATTCCGGCCAGCGGGCGTTGCCATAACAGGTCTTTGGTGTCTTTGTTAAAATAGTCGAGGATCACTTCCAGCTCATTCGAAAGGAAACCTACATCCAGTCCGATATTCGTTTGCGTGGTGGTCTCCCATTTCAGATCGGCATTTCCATTTCTCGTTTGGGTAAAGCCGGTCTGTACGGAGGATTGGCTACCGTCAACCGGATAATTTGAATGATTCGGATTGCTGGCATACGAGTCGATGGTAGAATAGGAAGGAATATCCGAATTACCATTTTGCCCCCACCCTATGCGAACTTTCAGATTGCTAACCGTTTGGCTCCGGAAAAAGGATTCGTCACTGATACGCCAACCCAATGAAGCGGCCGGGAAATTCCCCCATTTATGCTTGCTTAGGCGGGAAGAACCGTCACGGCGGAAAGTAAAGGCAACCAGATAACGGTTATCGAAATTATAATCCAATTTCCCGAAATAAGAGATCATGCTATATTCGGTTGCCGACCCTGTATTTTTCTGCGTACCGCTATCGCCTGCATCCAGGTAATGAAAATTGGAATCATCGGATGCGAAGCCGTCGCGCGAAGCCGAGAAATACTCATACCGATTGCGTAAAGACTCAATACCCGCTAAAGCATTGAATGAATGCCCGGCTATCGTCCTGTTATAATTCAGCGTGTTGGTGAATACCCAATTGAAGTTCCAGGCATTTCTGTTATTCATGGAACTGATTGCTTTCAGTACGTTTATTTCCTGAAACTTAGCATTAAACGTCCGACGATACCTGTTGACGTAGTCGGCGCCAAAAGCCGTTTTGAAATTTAATCCGTCGACGAATATGATTTCCGCATAAATATTGCCGACCAACCGGCTGGTTTTCTCTTTATTGTCTTTGTTCCGGTACAATTTCCCCATCGGGTTTTCTATATCGGAGAAGGGATTACCGGCAAAGTTTCCATCCAAATCGTAAACGGGGGTAATCGACGGAAATTTGTAGGCGTCATACAACGTGCCTCCCAGTGCGGAGTTGTTTTGTGTGGTTGCTCCCCAGGCGTGGGAGAGCGACATATTTTCGCCCAGACGAAGATGATTGTCAAACAGTTTGTACTCGGAATTAAAGCGGCTTGTCAAACGTTTAAAATCAGTATATTTAACCAACCCCTGCTGATCGAAGTATCCGACGGAGAAAAGTTGATTGCTTATTTTATCCGCTTTTACAAACGAAACATTGTAAGACTGGACAACCGCAGGACGTAACACTTCATTTACCCAATCCCTGTTGTCTGAAGGAATGCGTTTTTCCTTATCCAAGTATTGGGGGATAACAGGCGTCTGGCCCGACCCGTAAATATCATTGGATGGCGTTTTCCCATCGTTCCGCATAGCTTGCCACAGCATATCGCCGTATTGCCGGGTGTCCAGCATTTTAAGCGTTCTGGCAGATTGCTGTATACCTGCATAGGCGTCTATGTTTACCCTGAATTGTCCCTCTTTTCCTCTCTTGGTTGTAATAATTACGACTCCGTTTGCAGCGCGGGCTCCGTAGATGGAGGCCGATGAAGCATCTTTCAACACCTGCATGGATTCAATATCATTGGGGTTCAAAAAATTAATGCCGCCTTCCACCGGTACGCCGTCGATGATATAAAGCGGGTCGTTATTGCGAATCGTACTGAATCCACGGATACGCACAGCTACACCGCCTCCGGGCATATTATCAGGCATTACGTTCACCCCGGATAATTTTCCCTGCATCATCTGATCTACGCTGGATACGGGCGTATTTTTTAAATCGTCGATTTTCAGAATAGAGACCGCACCGGTAAGATCCTTCTTTTTCTGTACGCTATAACCAACAATTATCACCTCGTCGAGCCTTTGGGTATCTTCTTTCAATGTAACCATAATAGTATCTTCTTGCCCCATTGCTAATTCTATGGGGATATAACCGATATAGGAAACGGTTATTATCCCCCCTTCGGGTACTTCTAAGGTAAAGTTACCATCCAAATCGGTAATGGCGCCTGTCGCAGTCCCCTTGACGGAAACATTTGCTCCGATAACCGGTTCTCCCTGGGCGTCCAGTACTTTGCCCCGTACGCTCCGGCTTTGCAGGGTTACGGGGTGTGATATCTGGTTTTTCTTCAGTATGATGTATTTATCATTAACCGTATAAATGAGATTGGTTCCTTCCAGCGCTTTAACAAGCACTTCCTGCACGGATTCCCTGTTTACGGATATGGAAACTTTTTTTTGATTGTTGACGTCTGCATTGTTGTATACGAAAACAAGTTCTGTTTGTAATTCAATTTGATTGAAAAGTTTTTTGAGAGATGTGTTTTTCAACGAAACCGTCACTTCCGATTGTTGAAACAGTTCTGCCCCTTCAGAGGCTTTTATGAATGTATTCAATAAAAACAGGCAGGAACATAATAACACATATTTACATAAAGGTTGTTTAATAGATTTCATCTGTGTCTTATTTAATTTAACAATGTATTAATAACGAATTAAGCGATACGTAAAGGATGATTTCAAGATTCGTTCCCAAATCTCTTTTCGTGCATAAGCGGTTTTTTTTAACGATTGATTATTTGATATATATAGTTTTATTCTCTTTTTTATAGGTGAATTCAACCACTTCTTTCAATGTGTCCAGTATATCAATGACAGATTCTCCATGTATAAACTTAGCTGTAATACGAACATCATGCAGGCGCTTATCACAGATAATATCACAGCCGGATTGAATTTTCAGCCGGTTGACAACTTCTGCGAAAGAGGTTTCGTCGAAAATAAACTGTCCGTCTTTCCAGGAAGTATAGATGTCTGCATTGACTTTTGTTATTTTAATTTCTTTTAAAGAAGGATCATAATACGACTGCTCGGAAGGATATAAAAGTGCCGGTTGTATAGTAGTTGAGCCCGGTACGGATAAAAGGACTTTGCCTTCGGTAAGCGTTGTCCTCACTTGATTGGCCTGCTGATAGGCCGTAACCGAAAACGCCGTACCCAATGCCTGTATATCAAGCAGAGGCGTTCTCACAATAAAGGCTTTCGCTGTGTCTTTTGCCACCTTAAAATAGGCTTCACCCATCAGATATACCAAACGTTTGTTGTCTATAAATTCTTCCGGGGCTACCAATACGGAACCGGAATTAAGACAAACACAAGTACCATCGGCCAGTATAAGCTCTTTTTTCTCTCCGGGCAATACCGTGTATTCTATATTGGGAACATACACTTTTTGCCTGGGAGCAGATTGAAACGTATAGTAATAAGTCAGATAAGAAGCCAAAACAGGCAATAACAGCATCCCTGCCACCTTTAGCAGCCGATAGCATCCGGCAATTGGCTTTTTCGCCTTTTTTAAGGTTGTCTCATACCGTTCCACACGCTTTAACAGGCTCCTCAACGAGTCATTGATCTCCTTTTCCGATAGCTTATGTTCCGGATGTTCCCATAGCTCTTTCAAATATTTATCGTCCATACAGTGGAATAATTGTATATAAATAATACAATTAACACAGATGACGCACGTAGTGAATCAGGCTTATTTTTTTATTTTCCTCAAAGGAAAAGACATAAGAGATAATTTTTCTCAATGATTCGGCGTAGTAATTTCAGCGAATTAGAGATATGTTTTTCTACCGTTCTTTTGGATATATACAATTGATTGGCAATTTGAGCATTCGATAATCCCTCTCCCCTGCTTAACCGGAAAACCTTCTGTTGCTGGGCAGGCATGGAATCAATGGCCTCATTAATTAAACGTTGAAGTTCTTTGCAATATACGTTTTCCTCCATAAGGCTTTCAGTCTCATCGGTAAGGTTTTCAAGATATCGTATCTCAACTTCTTTTTTCCTGTAAAAATTCAAAACCGTATGTTTGGCAATAGTGAAAAGGTAAGGCTCCAAAGGCATCTCATCATCCAAACGCTCCCGATTGACCCATAACCTGAAAAATAAGTCTTGTGAAAAATCTTCCGCCAAAAAACGATCCTTTAATAATGTATATAAAAATGAGAAGACTCTGGGATAATGATAACGATATAATTGGGAGAATGCCAATTTATTCCCTTTCTTCAGTTGAGAGATTAACGAAAAAACATCCGGTTGTATATCCAGCGTTTCGCCTATGCGGAATTTCCTTTTTTCTTTGCCCATTTTTGCCCTACTAAGATATTACTTAATTGTCTAATACAAAAATAATTTCGTGAAATTACAGGAAACCAACTATATTGTTACAAGAAAAATAAGTTTTAGAACGTATTTTACAGGTATGTTTCAAATATGTTTCCAAATTCACCTATATTTGCAGCGGCTAATTGATTTATTAACGAAAGGGACACGATTATTCAATTCATGGTACACAGAATTATACAGGATAAAACAGCGAACATCCATTATCTTTTTCATAAAAACGAATCGTCCGGCGAACTGGTTGTCTTTCTGCATGGAGCCTATGCCGACCATACATCGTTTAAAGGGCAGGAAGAAGCTTTCATGCCGCACTATAATGTAATATTCATCGACCTGCTGGGGCATGGCTTGTCTAATGTGTTTACAATGAAAGACCGGATTGATTCTACTCCCGAACAGCTGAAACGAATCATGGAGGTGGAAAAGTTTGAAAAAGCGCATTTTATCGGGGTTTCCCTCGGCTCGTTACTGGCTCAGTATTTTGCGTTGAAATATCCCCATCAGGTAAGTTCTATCGTGGCAACGGGAGGATACAATATCAATGACAAGAATGAAGAAGTAAACAAAGCACAAAAAGAATCCATAAAAAAATGCCTCTGGCTGGCGCTGACGTCTATGAATAAGTTCCGTCATTTTGTGGCCGGGCAGGCAGTGCATCGCCCCGAAAATAAAGAGCTTTATTACCGGATGGCTCAAGGGTTTATCCGCAAATCATTCATAGGTATGGCAGGATTGAATAAAGTTGTCTGTGAACGGAAAGGTATTCCCTGCAACTATCCTCTCCTTGTTCTTTGTGGAGAGTTCGACACGGATTTAGCCAAAAATGCCGCCCTGCAATGGCATCAGAACACACCCCAAAGCACCTACCGGTTAATCCCAAACGCCGGGCATACGGCCAATATGGATAATCCGGCCGTATTTAATGAAATCGTTTTAGATTTTTTTACCCTGATCCGCTCTTTTAGTAAAGCAAAACCCTGATAACTTATGGCTACCAGGGTTTTGTGTGTCTATACCTTTTAAAGTGTTGTCAGTTTCAGGTTCTTCCAGGCAACTTTTATGCCTCCCCCATCATGTATCTGAAGTGCTATACGCCCTTGTCCGGCGCCAATCTTATCATCGGTGAAATCTACCATTTCTTTGCCATTCAACCATGTTTTCACATTATCGCCCTGCATCCTGATACGCATCGTATTCCATTCGCCCATTTGCAAAACCGATTCTTTTTCATCGGGGATCTGAATAAGCCAGCCCCGGCCGTATGATTCATAAATACCGCCGGTATCATGTCCTGAAGGCGCCACTTCTACCTGCCACCCGTTTACTTTCACTCCTTCTTCTATAAAAGAACGGATAAATACGCCGGAATTACCATTGGCGTCCTGTTTAAACTCTACCGTTAAGTCAAAGTCGTCATAATACGCGCGCGTAGCCAGATAACCGTATTTTTTATCAGGGCCGCTTTCGCAGAAGAGTAATCCGTCTTTTACATACCATAATTCCGTCCCGTAAGCTTCCCAGCCATCCAGATTGAGGCCGTTAAATAAATCTACTTCCGTCGTTTTACGGGGAAGTTCCTTTATTTTTATATTACGGAAAGAAGCCGGATAGCCATGGTCTTGCAGGCAAATCACACCTTTACGCGCTAAACCGTATTCGGGGGCGTCCGCCCATTTTCCGCTGTTTTTTCTGGCGAACCAGTCATCTGTCCATGCTTCAAACTCCAGGATTTTCACATCATTCATCCAATGTTCAACATGCCCATTGTCAAAAACAATTTTGGCTGTATTCCACTGCCCGGAAGGGTTCACTTTCATCCGGCCTGCATCCGGCGTATACATGGCATAATCCACTCCCATTTTCTGCCAAGGCTCCAATCCCTCGAAATTTTCGTCGTCGATCAACTGATATTCCGGGCCGGTAACATAAGGCACTGCAAACTGCGGGCGTTCCACCACATGATACAACATACCGCTATTCCCGCCTTTGGAAAGTTTAAAATCCCATGAGAGGACAAAGTTTTCATATTGCCTGTCCGTTACAATATAACCACTTGCGTCGCTACCTTCTCCTTTGGCTTGGATACAATCATCTACCACATGCCAGGGCGTAGCCAACGTTGCCCCATTGTAGTCTCTCCAACCATTTAATGTTTGCCCGTCAAACAATAACTGCCAGCCCTCTGCGATTTCTTCGGGAGTTAATGTATTTTGTTTACTCTCTCCGCAAGAAAAGAATAAGCCCGGTAGCATCACAGATAAAGCAACAAAAAGCGGCTTAACCAATTTTCCTTTCACTGATTCCATATCTAATTTATATTTGATTAAAATGTCGGACAAACCTACATAAAAATCCTCATATTTTCAAGATGGAAAAATAAAAATCAAGATAGCCTGCCCTACCTTTTCATTTTTATATATTTGCACCGTAAAATTAGTGTTGTTTTTAAAGAGTAAAAAAAGTGATAAAGAAAATAATCAGTTGGTTTTATTTCCCGTTTCTTAAAAAGATAATTCCTTATCATACCTTTCGATATGCCGTTTGTGGAGGAGTAAACACGGCTTTTGACATCTTTCTCTATGCCGTTTTATACAATTTCGTCTTTAAGAAGAACGATTTCGCTTTGGGCTGTATCGTTATACCGCCTTACATCGCCGCCTTTTTGATTGTTTTTCCCATTACCCTGTTTACCGGCTACTGGCTGATGAATAATGTAGCCTTTCATGGCTCGCCGCTTCGCAGCAGGACTAAGATGATACGCTACTTTCTTGTTGTCTGCTTTAACCTGGCAGTCAATTACACCGGGCTGAAAATATTTGTAGAATATGTCCATTTTTATCCCACCCCCTCCAAAATATTAGTTACCGTCATCTGTACGGCAATCAGTTACCTTTCCCAAAAACACTTTACATTCCGCCATCATGTCCGCTGAGAATTACGACAAGCGCATATAATCCCGGGTGTATCGTTTGGTTACTTATGATCCGATTTCTTTGAAATATAATTCCCTGCATATTGAATAATAAAGACCAGCACGACTAATAAAGCCAGAACAATGTTCATAATTTTTAAATCATACCCTACATAACCATATTGATAGCCTATCTGTCCTAATCCGCCAGCGCCCACAGCTCCCCCCATGGCAGAATATCCTACAAGCATGATCAGCGTAATAGAAACACAATTAACGATTGAAGGCAATGCCTCCGGAAGCAATACGCGTCTTACTATCTGAAAAGGAGTAGCACCCATAGACCTGGAGGCTTCTACCAAACCGGAAGGTACTTCAAGCAGGCTATTTTCTATCATTCTGGCAACAAATGGCGCTGCGCCTACACTCAAGGGGACAATTGCCGCCGAAACGCCGATTGAAGTCCCGGCTACTGCCCGTGTGAAAGGAATCATCCAGACAATAAGGATAATAAAAGGGATGGCCCTGAAAATATTTACCAGCCCTGATAATAGATTGTGGAAAAGTATATTTTCCTTTATCTGCCCTTTACGTGTTATATAAAGCAAGACACCAAGAGGCAATCCGATAAGAAAACTAAAAAAACCCGAGACAAAAGTCATAACGATTGTCTGCCATGTACCCGTTAAAAATAAATTAATAATCCCCTCAGACATATCCTACCCTGTTTATTTGTATGTTTTATTTATAAAGCGCCTGGTCAATTCATGCCCGGGATGCGAAAATATTTCGGAGATGGCGCCCTGCTCTATCAGTTTTCCTTTATTCAGGACGGCCACTTCATCACAGATTGTTTTCACTACTTCCATCTCATGCGTAATCAATAATATTGTAATATTCATTCTTTTATTGATGCTTTTCAATAGAGAAAGGATTGAATCCGTAGTAGCGGGGTCTAAAGCGCTTGTCGCTTCGTCGCAAAGAAGTATTTCAGGATTATTGGCCAAAGCCCTGGCAATGGCTACCCTTTGTTGCTGTCCTCCCGAAAGCTTTGCCGGATAATTATCCGTTTTGTTTTCGAGTCCTACAAGATTCAATAATTCCAACACTCTCTTTCTGATAGCGTCTTTTGGCAGTTTACTCAATCTCAAAGGAAACGCCACATTTTCAAAAACAGTTGCCGAAGACAATAAGTTAAAAGACTGAAATATCATTCCTATGTTCCTGCGTGCAATTGCCAGCGCCGGTGCAGATAAAGCCATCATATTTTGCCCCTTGACATACACCTCCCCGGATGTAGGCCGTTCCAGCAGGTTTATACAACGGATCAATGTACTTTTCCCTGCACCCGATTCACCTATTATGCCGAATATTTTACCTTTAGGAACGGTAAGAGATACATCGGACAATACAATGGAAGATACGCCTTTTTCGGAGAAGCCCTTCGTTATATTTCTCAATTCAATCATCCAACCCGGCTTTATATTATTTCTTTCATTCATATATAGCGCAAAATTATCTATAAAGATTTAACAATAAATACCATAAATATGGTATTTGCGGTTAAATGAAAGTCTTCTACTTTTGCGATTATTCTATAAGTTAAACTAAAAATATCAAACAGATCATGAGAAATCTATTACAGGCATCTTCTTTCTACAGAGATTGTCCTTATTTGCAACGAGAGTATGGGGGACAGTATGGCTCGCCCCGTTTGTATTGTTTTTATTGTTTTCCCTTATCAAGCCTATTTCACACAACACTTTCCTCTCCGGCACGAATGCATTGTTGCTGCTGATAATTTTCCCTTTCCATTCCTGGTTACATACACGAAGCCGGTAAATAAAAATAAACCGGTTGATGATTGATAATCCTGTATGAACAGGATACCCCTGATTTTGTATACACATTAAAAGAGAAGTTTATTTTTTTGTAAATAATAAACACTTCCTCCTCCGACGGGTAATTGGTATTGGAAGTGTTCAATATAAAAATAGAAAATGATGAATATATCTGATTTATTTAAATGCAGCCATCAATTCCTATACAGTAAAAAACTTTTTTATGTATTTTTAGGATTATTGATATTTTCTACCCTGGAGTTACATTCCCAGACTACCATAAAAGGTTTGGTGGTAGATGCAACCACGGAAGAACCCGTAACAGGCGCCTCCGTAATCTTGAAATCTACAACGAACGGGACGTCAACAGATGTAAACGGAGCTTTTACCTTGCAGGTGACAAAAGCCCTGCCGGTTACATTATCTATAAGACTGATAGGATATAAATCTCAGGAAATAGATGTTTATGATGCGCAAGAACCTGCTATCATATATCTAAGTGAAGATTTAAACCTTCTTGACGAAGTTGTTATAACAGGTTATACTTCACAACAGCGCAGATCCGTCAGTGGATCTATTACATCCTTAAATCTCTCTGAAGGCATCAGGGAAACTGCCGTTTCCGGATTTGACCAACTACTACAAGGGAAAGTTCCGGGAGTACAAATTTTATCAAATACCGGCGTTCCGGGAGGTGGCACTGTCTTCCGTGTAAGAGGCAGTAACTCTATCAATGCAGGTGTAGACCCGTTGTATATTGTTGATGGCATATTTATTAGTAACAGCAACCCCATATCTACAAATATGGGAGGGCAAACGCAATCAAATCCGCTATCAGACATAAACCCATCGGATATTGAGAATATTACTGTGCTTAAAGATGCAAATGCAACTGCAATATATGGCTCCCTGGGCGCCAATGGCGTAGTTATCATCACCACAAAGAGAGGTAAGCAAAATACAAAAGCGAAGATATCGCTATCCCTTTCTCATGGTTGGGCAAGCGCGATTAAGAAATTCCAATCTACAACAGGACCTGAAACAGCTATATTAGCCAATGAAGCAGCCTACAATACAGCTATTGACAGGGGACAAGATCTGTCTACTATAACAGTACCTATCGCCAACCCATTGAGCAGCCCAACTTACGATCGCAACAGTGATTTGTTTAGAACCGCAGCCTTATCTACTTATGAAATCTCGGCACAAGGAGGAAATTCCAATAGCACCTATTATGTCGGCTTAGGATACACCAAGCAGGAATCTATTGTTAAACCATCCGACTTTGAACGCTATTCGGGGCGATTCAATTATGACAATAACCTTACAAGTAAGCTGAAAATAGGAACAAGTATCAATTTGAGCCAGGTATACCGTAATGTAAGTAGTAATGATAATAATCCGAAAGGAGTTATTAATTCGGCGATATTCGTTCGCTCATATCTGCCTGTTTATAATGAAGATGGAAGTTTTGCCAGGTATGGAAGTTTTGACAATCATCTTGCATTGATAGATCATCTTGACAATAATGCCGTTACATGGAGAACTATCGGGAACTTATTCTTAGAATATAATCTTCTCGAAGAATTAAAGTTTCGTTCAAGCTGGAGTTTGGATAATATCGACCTGACTGAAAACAATTATGAAGACACGTTTATCAGTGCAGGTGTATCAACCAATGGCGCTGCAACTTCATACAAGGCTAAAAATAGCGTTTATACAGCAGAGCAATTACTCACTTATAATAAAATATTGAAAGAAAAGCATGCACTCAGTGTTTTACTTGGAAATACAATCAATGCCGTACAAGAAGAATACACCCGTGCATCAGGACAAGGCTTTGCGACAAATGATCTGAAAGATATTTCTGTTGCAGCTACTAAAGCAGGCTCGGCTTCTAAAGCAGAAAGCAGGCTGCTGTCATTTTTTGGAAAAATCAGCTATACATTTAATAATAGATATACAATAGACGGGAACCTGAGAGCGGATGCTTCGTCTAAGTTTGGGAAAAATAAGCGTTGGGGTTACTTCCCTTCTGTGGGGCTTACCTGGGATGCAAGTCAGGAACGTTTTATACAAAACATAAACGTCTTCGATGCGCTCAAATTCAGAGGCAGTTTTGGATATTCGGGAAATCAAAATGGAATAGGCTCATACGCTGCTTTAGGGTTATGGTCAGCCGGATCTAATTATTTAGAGACTGCCGGTACGGCTCCTTCTCAGTTGGCAAATCCAGACCTGACATGGGAAACTACACGTCAGTTCGACCTCGGTTTTGATTTTGCAATATTAAAAAACGCAATTAGTTTTAGTTTCGACTATTATAACAAATATACATACGATCTATTATTAAATGTTCCTGTCCCCTATCGTTCCGGTTTCACTTCTTTTCTTCAAAATTATGGCGCGGTAAGAAACAGTGGTGTAGAATTAGGTATACAATCAGCTAATATCAATAAGAAAGATCTCAAATGGACTACTGAATTCAATATCTCATGGAATAAGAATAAAATAGAAAAGTTGGCCTCCGACATTACATTGGGAGCCTCAGGACGTAATGCTTCCATATTACGTGAAGGTTATTCTATCAATTCTTTTTACCTGTATAAACAATTGTACGTTGATCCCAAAACGGGGAATGCTGTTTATGAGGATGTAAATAAAGACGAATTTATTACTTCTGCAGACAGGCAGATCGTAGGGAATGCATTGCCCAATTATACGGGAGGTCTTACTAATGAAATTACATATAAAGATTTCTCATTAAACCTGTTTGTATACTTCCAGCAAGGGAACAAAATTCTTAGCATGCACGATTTCTTCCTGGTACATGGTGGAACACAGAACAATATAGGATTTATACCACGACAATTAGAAAGATGGCAAAAGGCCGGCGATGTAACAGATATTCCTCGTATGACTACTTATAGCGGAGACCCTACAATCAATAACGGTTCGGCAAATAACTACGGTGGAAATGTTGCCAATATGAGTAGCCGGTATTTGAGTGACGGATCGTTTATCAGGCTCAAAAACCTGGCGATAAGTTACAATTTTCCCAAATCCGTTATAAAGAGCTTGCAACTAAGCAGACTCAGAGCTACTGCTTCTGTAACCAACCTGTTTACCCTTACAAAATATAAAGGGTTAGACCCGGAAGTAAATGCACAAAGCAGTAGCCAGAATACGTATGGATATGATTGGGCAACAGTGCCTCAACCCCGTACGATTCAGTTTACGCTGAACGCTGCGTTCTAAGTAAAGAATTAATATTTAAATTCCATAAAAACAAAAACAATGAAAAAGTTATATAAAAACGTAATGATTATAACCGTTATTTCATCGTCCCTATTGTTCACCGCTTGCGAAGATTTTTTAGATTTGTCACCTACAAATTCAATCCCTTCCACAGTTGCAATTACAAATAAAGAAACGGCAAATGCATCCATTATCGGAGCTTATAATTCGGTTCAGAATTATTATTCTAATTATTACATAACACTGGGAACAATAACAGCAGACAATGTTTCTTACAATGGAACTTTGAGCCAATATTTACAGCTCGACCAAAATTCGGTTTCACCCGATAACGCAGGCACTGTGTATGTTTATCAAACTATTTATGCCGGAATTAACTCGGCAAACGCTATAATTGCAGCTATCGGAAGCGTAAATGACCCCCTGTTTTCTGAAGCCGAAAAAAATAAGATTCTTGGCGAAGCATACTTTATAAGAGCTCTCGGTTATTTCGATCTCGCTCGCGGATGGGGCGGAGTACAACTTCAATTAAATCCGACAACAGACTTAGGAGGGCTATCGGGCATAAAAAGAAGTACGCTCGACCAGACTTACGATCAGGTACTCACTGATCTGACAAAAGCCGAAGAGTTACTCCCTGAAGACGATGCAACAACCCGCAACAGAGCTCAAAAAAATGCCGCAAGAGCCTTGAAGGCCAGGCTTTACCTTTATAGGGAACAATGGACTGAGGCCGAAACGTATGCAAGCCTTGTAATTAACAGCCCCAAGTATACGTTGGTAAAACCATTCAATACCTTTTTCACATCGCCGTTCTTATCTGCGGAATCTGTATTTGAGTTAACTTTCACATCAAATGATAAAAACAGTTACTGGAACCTATGGTATCCCAGTACCGTAGGAGGACAATATACGTTAAAACCATCAGATGCACTGGTTGCCAAACTGAATGACCCCAACATCGGTGGTACAAGAAATGAGATTATACAAGGAAGCGATAATTCCGTATATGGAGTTTTGTACAACACCGTATCAACCAGTACCGACCCTGCTTATGTTATTCGCATTGCCGAGCTATACTTAATACGTGCTGAAGCCAGAATAAAAAAAACAACTCCTGATATATCCGGAGCGCTGTCCGACTTAAATAAAATCCGAAACAGAGCAGATATTCCCAACTTTGATAGTTCTGCTAAGGATGCAATTATTCAAGCGATTGAAGATGAAAACAGTATCGAGTTTGCTTTTGAACCTCATCGCTGGTTTGATCTGAACAGAACAAAAAGAACAGGTTCCATCCTTGGCCTGACGAAGACAGACTATTGGCTATTCCCACTACCAGCTTCCGACATTTTATCGGATCCCGATGTTGAACAAAATCCAGGATATTAATAAATAAAATAGAATATGAAAAAGTTAACTGTTATTTGGCTGCTATTGATCGCAGTATTAAATTCTTTCGCTCAAAATGATTATTATTTCGGAAAAGATAATCAGTTTAATTCGTCTATCCCGACTCCCGAACAATTTTTCGGATTCCCTATCGGCAGTTCATTAGCCAGATACGACAAAGTTGTAGCGTATTACAAACTGTTAGATGAACTATCCGACAGAGCGCAACTCGAAGTTATAGGAAGGACTTATGAAAACAGAGAACACATTGTACTCATCATCACAAGTCCGGACAACCTGACAAATATAGAGAGTATACGCCGGAATCACCTCAAACTTACCGACCCGAATACGCCTGCTGCAAACTATAATGACCAGAAAGTGATTGTACACCTTGGATATAACGTTCATGGCGGAGAAATTGCCGGAACCGAAGCTGCCATATTAACGGCCTATTATTTTGTTGCATCTACGAGTCCTGAAACACTGAAGAATTTAGAGCAAACCGTTGTCTTCGTTGAACCGGCCCTGAATCCTGACGGACGCGACAGGGCTGCGTCCTATTTCAATACATTCAAATCAACGCCTGCGGTATCAGACCCCGACGATATTGAACATGCAGGAGGTTTTACTCCTCACAGAGGAAACCATTTCTGGACAGACCTGAATCGCGACTGGTTTCCATTGGTACATGTGGAAAGTAAGGCTCGTGTAGACTTCTATCATAAATGGTATCCTAATGTATATGCCGACTATCACGAGATGGGAAGTAACAGTACTTATTATTTCGAACCGTCTCCTCCCCGCAGCACATGGAACCCTACAATTCCGGAAGAAACGTATAATGTATTGAACCCGCTGTTGGCTAACTATTATTCCCAGGCCTTAGATCAAACAGGATCGCTTTATTATACGAAAGAAGATTTTGACAACATTTCGCCTATATATGGCTCTACATACCCGGATTTTCAGGGAGGAGTAGGTACAACCCTTGAAGTCGGCAGTTCGTCCGGGATAGAAATCGAAACCGAAGTAGGAATCAGAAAGTTCTCACGCAATATAAAAGACAATGTAACAACAAGCCTCGTAGCCATTAAAGCTGCTGTTGCAGAAAAGGATATCTTGTTTAAACATCAGAAAGATTTTTTCACAAGCGCACTGTCTTTAGCAAATAAAAGAGCCGAGAGGTATGTTGTATTCGGAGACAAGAAGGATAATAGTCTTACCAAACTTTTTCTCGATCATTTACTTACTCATAAAGTAGATGTATATGAGTTGCCAGGTAGGATTTCTCAAAACGAAAAAGAGTTTGAACCGGGCAGCGCTTATGTAATTCCTCTTTCTCAACCACAGTATAGGATCGTGAATGCCATATTTGAAGAAAATACAAATTTCGTAGACAGTATTTTCATGGACATTACAGCCTGGAGTACGGCTCATGGGTATGGTATTCCCTTTGTAAAAGTGAAAGGATCGGTAAGCGTGGGAGCTAAAGTAACAAGTCTTCCTTTGGTCAAAACAGGTGGCGTCAGCCGGAAGTCAGACTACGCATATATATTCGATTATACCGACTATTTAGCTCCTAAATCTTTATATTATCTACTTGATAAAGGCGTTATTGCAAAAGCTGCCTACAAGGATTTCTCTGTAACGGCAGAAGGCAACACGTACAAATTTAATAAGGGAGCAATTGTTATCCCTGTTGAATATCAAGACATTTCATCCGGAGAACTATATAATATAGTGAAAGAAGCCGCAGAACTTACTGATATCAGCATATTAGGCGTTACGTCCGGCACCAGCGCCACGGGTATAGATTTGGGCAGTAATAATATTCGCAAAGTAGACAAGCCTGTGGTAGCAACATTGGTAGGAGATGGTATAAACTGGACAGATGTGGGAGAGAGCTGGTTTTTATTAGGAAACAGATTGAATATACCATTAACCAAAATCAATATATCTTCTGCCGATCGGACAAACTTAAATCGCTATACTTCCATAATCCTTACGGATGGCAACTACAATTCTTTGTCTTCCGGTTTTATTGGAAGGTTACAACAATGGGTGGCAGATGGAGGAACGCTTATTACAACCAAGAATGCATCAAAATGGGCAATCGATAATAAGATTGCCACAGGATTTGTACCGGATAGCGTTTCCCGCGATAAGGATAAAGATGAATACAAACGACTCGATTATGTTTCGCAACGAGAAAATGAAGGACCTCAACGTATCGGCGGGGTTATTTTCGAAGCCGATTTAGATATAACAAACCCTCTTGCTTTCGGAATCCTATCCAGAGAAACTTATTCCATAAAAGCAGGAAATTATAAATTACCAAGGCCAAAGAGTAAGTATGCTACGGTATTGCAACTGACAGATAAACCTCAGATAAGCGGTTATCTAACCAAAGACAACCAGCAATTACTGAAAAATGCCCCTTTAGTCGTTTTCGAAGACAAAGGCAGGGGCTCCATTGTACTATTTAGCGAATCTCCAACATTCAGAGGGTATTGGTTAAGTACAGGAAGGATATTATCGAATGCTATATTTTTCGGGAAAAATATATCTTTATCCGGGCGATACAGGCCTTAAATCCGATTAAAAACATGAAAACAATAACTCGCATCACTGTTATATCAATTCTTATTCTATCATTGGCATCATGCGGAAACTGGAAAAGTAACGACTCCAACCATCTTACAATAGGAGTAGCTGCCGGCCCGGAATATGTAATAGCGGAAACAGCCCGGAAAGTAGCAAAAGAAAAATACGGGCTTGAAGTAGAACTGGTTCAGTTTAATGATTACATAATGCCTAACACATCGCTGGAACAAGGCGATATAGATGCAAATGTCTTTCAAACCAAGCCTTTTCTCGACGAACAGGTATTACGCCGTGGGTATCGGTTTGCCATTGTAGGCAATACGTTTATTTATCCGATGGCGGCCTATTCAAGAAAAATAAAAACAATAGATGAATTGAAAGATGGAAGCACAGTTGTGATACCTAACGATTTTGCCAATAGCAGCAGAGCGTTGTTGTTGCTACGGAAAGCAGGGCTGATAAAACTGAAAGACGGAGTAACCGCTCCCCGGTTGACGGATATTATCGAAAATCCGAAAAAGCTGGAAATACTGGAACTCGAAGCGCCTCAGCTTCCAAGAGTATTGGATGATGCAAAGGTTACGCTTTCCATTATCAACAATAATTTTGCAGGACAAGCCGGATTACTGCTTCAAGACGGCGTGTTTGCCGAAGACGAAGACTCTCCTTATGTCAATCTGATTGTTACGCGGGAAGAGAGTAATGAGGAAGAAAAGGTGAAGAAGTTTGTTCAGGCATATCAGTCGGACGAAGTAGCTAAAGTAGCCGCTGAAGTATTTAAAGGAGGGGCTATAAAAGGATGGTAACTATATGACAGATAAACGTGCCGGTACAGGTCTGAAAAAACAGCTTATCACCAAAGCCGGATCGTATGGAGCCCGTCTTATTGGTTTTGCATCGGTAGACCGATGGAGTGAGCATAATGAAATGCCTGCATCTTACTTTCCTCAGAATGTATTTCCTCATACCAGGACTGTTATCGTTTTGGCCCTGCCGATTTTCATTCCTATGCTGGACACAACGCCTTCCATTGTTTATTCCGAATTATATACTACCAGTAACAGGCTATTAGATGAAATAGCTTATAAGTTATCGTTATATCTCAACAATAAAGGTTTCCGGGGAGTATTTTTCCCGCGAGACGGATATGGAGATATCTCTGTTTTGATAGATAAGCCCAAAGCGGCATTCTCTCATGTCTTTGCCGGAAAATATGCCGGGCTTGGGACAATAGGCTATAATCATACCCTGCTTACAGAGGCGTATGGGCCACGAGTACGGCTCGTGTCGGTCTTTACCGACGCCGAAATAGAGCCGGACGCTGTACATGAGAAAGAATTATGCATGAAATGCCTGCTATGCAAAAGATGTTGCCCCACATCGGCGTTCACTTCTACCAGGAATCTGATTGCAGATATGGACAAACGGAAGTGTGCGAAATACCATGCGGAATTAAAATCAACATACTGCTATCCATGCGGAGTATGTATTAAGGTTTGCCCTGTCGGAGAAGACCGCAAACTATATGGAATGGATAAAGAAAAATATCTGAAAGAAAAAAATAACGTAGTAAATTCGGAAGAATATGCCGATTGGATACATATTCGTAATCATGGAACAAAAAAATGAAAAAGAAACATTTTGCCTCTAAACTCGTTCACCGGGGAGAAAAGTATGCCGAATCCGTATCAAAGAGTAAGAGCATACCGATTGTAATGACTTCTGTATTTTCGTTCGACGACGTAGAATCCCTCGATGCCGTCTATGAAGGCGAAGCGAACGGCTATATCTACACAAGGAATGGCAACCCTGTACACGACGCCTTATCCGAGATAATGGCAAATATAGAAGAGGGGGAACGTGCGCTGGCCTATTCTTCCGGGATGAGCGCTATCGCTCTTAGCCTGATTTCCCAGATAAAAGCCGGAGATCACGTTATCGCAGCCCATGTACTTTACGGTGGAAGTTGTCAATTTATTAAAACAGAGTTAGTGAGGTTTGGCGTAGACATCAGCTTCGTAGATGTTGTAAACGATGATATTACGCCTTATTTCAAAGAAAATACAAAAGTTGTTTATGTAGAAACAATCTCGAATCCTACAATGGAAGCTGTGGATTTACAGAAGATCGCACAAATAGCCCATTCCCACCATGCAAAGCTGATTGTAGATAATACCTTTGCTACCCCTGTGATATGCCAACCTTTATTGTTAGGCGCAGATATTGTGGTGTACAGCGCTACGAAATATCTGTGCGGGCATAGTGATATTACGGCAGGCATTATCGTTTCAAACAAAGAAACGATAGACAAAATATATTCCATTGGCTTGCTGTATGGACCAACATTAAGCCCTTTCGACGCATGGCTGCTTGTACGAAGTTTGAGAACGTTGGAGTTGAGGGTAAGACAACACTCGCAAAACGCAATGAAATTAGCCCGCTACCTTGAAAGCCTTCCTTCTGTGTCTAACGTATATTATCCCGGGCTTGAATCATCTGCTACGAAAGTCATTGCTCTACGGAATTTTCAAAACAATTGGTTTGGAGGAATGTTAAGTATTGAGCTTGCAGGAGGGGAGAAAGCCGTTTATTCATTGTTCCGGCATTTGAAATCAATCAAGTTTGCGCCCAGCCTGGGCGGGGTGTCTACCACAACGTCATATCCGGCAAAGACTTCTCACCGTTCATTTACAGACGAAGAACTGAAAAAAGCAGCTATATCGAAAGGCCTTGTAAGAATATCCGTTGGCCTCGAAAACATAGATGACATTATCTCCGAATTCCAGGAAGCGATAAACAAGATCAATACGGCATAAGCTACTTCTCCGGAGTTATACCGTACAGGGTCAGGGTTAGGGTAAAGGATGTGTTTTCTATGCGCGCTTTGTTGTACCATATACGGGAAAATACGCCAAGGGCGGCATCCCGTAAGTCATTGGCGTTAAAGCTTCCTTTCTGCATAAAATCGGGGCCGAATGTTTTGCAAGAAAAGTCGATAAATTTCTTCAAACAATCGCCGGCTTTATTTGTATTACTGGCGAAAACCAAATCATACCGTTTATTTTCATAATGGAGAATTTCAACTTTGAAGAAAGTAGACAGTTCTAATTCGGGAAGTTCCAATTCAAATATTTCCACCGGACGGCCGTTAGCGCCTTTACCTTTTCTTACGGATTTCGGGTTATATTTAAAAATGTCGTATATATCAACGATAAAGAAGTCTGCTATATCTTCTTCCTCTTTTTCCTTTTCAGGAGGCAAGGGGGGTAAAGGATTAGATATTTCCTTTTGTACGGGAGGCGTAACAGGCGTTTCGATGTTCAAAGGCCTTTCCGTTTCAAGCTCTTTCTTTGTGTCTGACGACGTTTGCGAATGATGTTTCCCGAATTTAAAAAATCCCATATCTAAGTTATTGGTAAAACTACGGTTGCAAAGATATAAATATCAGAAGATAAATCTTTATTATTTGAGTGATTTTTGATTTTATTATTAAAATGCCAAACATTCTTCCCCTGCGATTTACGGGTATAAAGAAATAATTCTGTTTCTTTGCACCAAATTTAAGATGGGTTATGGCCGACAAACAACAGATGGTGCTCCGTACGGAGGATTTAGTAAAGAAATACAGAACACGTACGGTTGTGAACCATGTTTCTATCTATGTAGAACAAGGTGAGATAGTTGGTTTGCTGGGTCCGAATGGCGCGGGAAAAACAACTACCTTTTATATGACAGTAGGATTGGTGACTCCGAATGAAGGAAAGATATTCCTCAATGAGGAGGAAATAACCAAATTCCCCGTATACAAGCGGGCGCGTAATGGGATTGGCTATCTTGCACAGGAAGCGTCTGTCTTCCGGAAAATGACAGTGGAGGATAATATCCGTTCGGTACTTGAAATGACTAGCCAACCGGACAATTACCAAAAAGAAAAACTGGAAAGCCTGATTGCCGAGTTTGGCTTGTCTAAAGTACGGAAGAACTTAGGCGACCAATTGTCGGGCGGCGAACGGCGCCGTGCGGAAATAGCCCGTTGCCTGGCTATCGACCCGAAGTTCATCATGCTCGACGAACCTTTTGCCGGCGTAGACCCCATTGCCGTACAGGATATTCAGGCTATCGTAGCAAAGCTGAAGCTTAAAAACATCGGCATATTAATTACAGACCACAATGTATACGAAACATTGAGTATTACAGACCGCGCTTACCTGCTGTTCGAAGGAAAAGTATTGTTCCAGGGAACGGCGGAAGAACTGGCCGCTAATGAAATCGTACGCGAGAAATATTTAGGCAAAGACTTCCAACTGAGGAAGAAAAATTTCTAAACGTGCCGGAAACGTTCTCGCAAACGGTTTGTACTGTAACAAAAAAGGATAAAAGTGATGATTGTTACAATGACGAAGCTCAACATTTCCGATTCCGGGACTTCTCCCGATATATAGCTGTTTTCCTTCAGGTCGCTATTCGCCATTCCTATAACAGACAGCGCATTATTGCAAAAATGCGCCAATACCGGAACCCATATGTTTTTACTCCAATATAACAGATACCCTAAATAGGCGCCTAATAACAGGCGGGGTATCAACCCGGAAAACTGCATATGGATAATGCTGAATATAAGAGCTACGCTCCAGATAACGACATGGTGGTTTTTAATCGATTTTTCTACTATTCTCTGTAAAACGCCCCGGAAAAAGAACTCTTCCGTTATGGCTGCTATAACGGCGATAACAAGCAGATTAAGGAGAATAGCCATTACGCCCGTATCGGATAAAAACAGGGCCATGAGCCGTTCGATTTCTTCTTCAAACTGCTCCATAAACGGGGGAAGTTCTATGCCTTTATTTAAAACACCGGTTAATGTAATGGCTGGCGATAACAAAAGCACGCCGGCAAACGTAAGCAACGCTGCCTTTATATCAGGAAACGGTTTGACGGAAAGGTACTCTGCCGGTTCCCTGCTGCACAGCAGGGCAACGATTACGGCAGGCGCCAGAAACACACAGATAGCCGATACGGCCTGAGCAAACCGCAGCATCCCTGGCTCTTGCATATTAGTGCCTGTCGGATCAAAAATAAGCGTGATGACGCCGGAAAGTAAAGAGCCGGCCAAAACAAAACCTAACAGTAATGCCAGCTGAAAAAGGGCCGGGCGACCGGCATATATTCCTTTTAATTTCATAATCATATCTTAAAAATGAGCTTAAAGATAATTACTTTTGATAAAACGCCTTCACTTTTGGTATCTTTTTTTAGCGAAAGACAGGATGCATAAAGAGAAAGTTAAACTCAAAAGGAAATGGAGTGCGAAAAATCTGAAGATTTGCAAAAGAGGAATAAATGTCAGAGATTTGTATCATGAAAATAGAATTGACATACGTAACGATAATAACGAAAAGATTCCAGATTATTTATTGCTATCTCCTGAAAATACAAATCCTCTACATCCTCTGAATAGTATACAAAACAACAGCATCAGCAAAATCCGGCTGATTGGCCGCCTGAAATTTTCCACCGAAATATATCTTCCATTGTGATCCCTAATACTACACCAGTCGTGCCCCAAATAGCTATTAGCCCATTGAGGCGTAAAATCCCAAGAAACGGGTACACCCAAGGCACGCATGACATAAATCTGATATTTGACGATTTCACGACAAAGACATAAACCAACAAGGCCGGAATAATAAAATCGAAAATATTAACTTCAATTGTCAACTCTTTGCGAAACAATAAAACACATATTATTACAGCGCTAACAGCCAAGACTGTATTTGTCAAATACATATTTGCTCCATTTGTTTCTGTTGCAAAAGCTGCAAAAAGTATTGGAATAACTGAAAGAATGATTAGTGTCTTTTGAAACATGTAGGGTTAATTTGAATTTACCTTGCTTTTAACTGCTTCAATTAAAGCGTCAGGATTAATACAGCTTATCACATAAGCTTCATTACTGGTACGGATTAGAATCCTGTTTTCTGTATTCGTTGCATACATTTGAAATTTACCAATCTGCGGGTTTTCAAATTTACCTAAATAACCAAATAGTCCTCCTGAAGCAAAAGTTCTTATTGTATTTTTACTGTCTACTCCTGTATATCTGCGTATTTCTGTGACACTTGTTGCAGGAATTGAAATGCCTCCTTTAACCTGACTTAAATAAATACCATCATCCTTAACAATAACTTTTACAGGCAAGTATAGCAAAGTAAAAAATAAAACAAATAAGGGCAGAAACGAAAGTAAAATAGAAAACAATACCAGTAATTGATTTTTACCTTTACTTCGATAACGTTTAACCAGAGAGGTTATTGATCTTATTGAGACAAACAAAATCAATAAAACTACTACTATGGTGATTATTATGGGAGTTTTTTCCCAATTACATATAAATTCTGTCATGACAAATATTTATTAATTATTTCAATAACAAACGCTACATTTTCACAACTAAAAACATAATTTTTACCGCTTTTAGTCCGAATTAAAAAAGCCTGTTTTGGGTCGCCAACATAGGAAAGATACTTGCCAATTTTCCTGCTTGAAAATATTCCTATATAACCGCAAAAACCGCCACTGCCAAAAATCCTAATATCACCTGATTCTGGAGTATATAACTTGACAGAGCTGATTTGGCTATAGTTTATCACAATTTTCCCAAGTACTTTTCTTAAGACCAATTGAGAATCATTAAGGGCAATTGATAGTGGGGCACTTAGCATGAATGCTAAAAAAAGTGATGCTATTAAGATTATAGCAAATAAAGCAGAGCTGTTACCTCCTCCAATATATATATTTATTAATGCCACTTCGGCAAAAATCAAGATTACCGCAACAATAACTGTAATAAATATAGTTTGCTTACTCCAACGAATATTAATTTTTGTATTCATGAAAACATTATTTAAGTAAGTTTATCCTGAGTAGATTACGTAAATATTCTTCGGAATTCCTATCGAAACAAAAAGGACTTCTTTGCTTAATAATATCTGTTACTTCAGTGATTTGATTTTCCATGAAAGCATCAACTACAAAATATGTTTTATCTTTCTTATCCCTTAACGTCCAAATATTTAAAATTGGGTTATTTTCAGTTATTAAATCAATATTCCCCTTTTTAACTGTTCCATAATATTCAGTTTCTACAGCAACTTCATCGTAAACAGCAGCATATACCACAACTACTGCAGCAGCAACAGCAACAATTGCAGTAAAAAATGCCTGTATTTCCTCATCATTAGCATTTAAACCCAATTCGTTTATTTTATTCCTTAATTTTATCAGATTTCCCGCTAAATTCATCTATCTTTTCACTTTGTTAGTTTCAATTTGCATAAGGTGCAACCAATGGAGTCTACATCTGTTAATAACTCATAGTCCAATCGCTATCCGTTGACCGGTTAAGCAACGGATAAACATTATATTTTCCGAAAAAGCAATTTCCTACTTTTTCCATTCAGTAATTATTTGATTTATATACCCTCTTCTCTCTACAAGAGAGTAAAAGCAGAAGCAATACACATTATATTTCGTAAGATATTTATTCAAACTACAACAATTTCGACTGTGCAAATATATATGATAAAAACGAATTATCACACAGATGGATAAAAATGTGAAAGTTATTTTATGTTGATAAGCGTCAAGTCCATTTTTCCTGTCTTGCGGTTTATTAACCTAAAAAACTACAGTACAATGAAAACATGTGGAATAATGCAATAGATTAGAGTACAAATGAAAATACTCCATTTATAACAAAATGTTATTTACGGAACGAACCGATTCATCCGGTATCTATTTATTTAACCCGGCTCCCCCTGCACATTTCGTTTCAAGGCTTCCTGATAGATTTCGCATACCTTCTTCCGAAGCGTTGCCGGCTCGATGACTTTCAACGACCAACTGCGCGACAGTATCTCCATGACGAAATCGAGCGTTATTTTCAGTCGTAATCTGACGACAAATTCATCCTCCGTATCCCGTATGACTTCCTGCGTATGGTGTAAAGGCAAGGATTTCAGATAGCGCCCATCTTCCGCATCGAACGATAAGACGACGTCTTCCACCGGATATTCCTCCGACGAATAGATACCCCAACTGTAGCGGAACTTTTCCGCCATATCGATGGACATCTCCTTCTTAAAGCGTTCTTCCGTAATGACAAGATTGCTTATCCGGTCGAGGCCATAGCTTTTCATATCCTGCTGTCCGACGGTTCGCCCCAGTACGTACCAACGGCCACGACACTCTTTCAAGGCATAGGGCTCCAGATAACGTTGAGAAAACGCTTCACCCTGAAATTTCTCATAAGAAAACCGAATCCTCCAATCATTTTTGATCGTCTCCATCAAGGCAAACAAATGCTGTGTCCCCCGCGGACGATGTTTCTCGGCAAAGACAAAATCGGGGACACACGCATCCATATTCAAGGCAGTAAATACATCAAACGAATCCAGGAACTGTTCAATATCCGAACGTACCGCGAGCGGTTCGATAAAATAACCCCGTGGCTCGCGACTGTATTGAACATCTATTCCGAAATCAGTCTGAATATTTTGTATATCACGCAGAATTGTCCTCCGGGATATACCTACATTTTTTATTCCGCGCAAGGCTATTGCTTGCCGGATATAGCCGGTCAACGCCGGCAGACTGATATACGGATCGTTCTTTATCTTATTCACGATTAAGATATTTCGTAGAAAACGATGAATCTGAGACATAAGGCAACTTTTTTCTTCACAAAAGTAAAAAACATTTCATAAGTGACACCGGCTGTCACTATAAATCCATTCCTTTGCGGTAAAATAAACACAGATGAAAAAAACAGCCCATAGGAGCAATCCATTTGACATGTTGAAAAAAATACCTACTTTTGGACTGTCGGAATAGTCATATTCCGGCAGACATGGTGGAAAAACAAACATGGAAAGTGTTTGACTTAGTTCTCTCTGATTAAAATCTGGTAAATTTTGACCGGGAATAAGTCGATAGCTCTCCGCCTCTGTATAGGCGTGGGCTGTTTCTTATTTT
>JAISXD010000027.1 GCA_031270665.1 Tannerellaceae bacterium
TGGCGGCTTTAGTGGTTTGCCCGGTAGCCTGGGCCATGGTGTGGTCGCTTTCGAGCGTTTGGGCAAAAGCGTCGAAAGCCTTGTCTACCAGCGGGCGTATCTCTCTCATATTGCCCTGCTCGGCCAGGCTTTCCTGCTCTTTGGCGCGTTCCAGGTAAAGCTCCTGGAAGGCTTCGTTCGTCTCTTCCAGCCTGTCTATATGCGTGCCCAGGCCGAGGGTTGCCACGGCGGGAGCGTTGGCGGGCAGCCTCAGGTCTTGCACCAGGTTAATGGCCAGGGCGCTGGCCTCGTTCATGGCTACCGAGGGGAGTTTGACGTAATTGCCAAGCACGAAGGCCAGCTTTTCCGAGGCAGCTTTCACGGTTGGGCTTGCATCATAAGAGGCAGCCTCCACCGTCCGTTTGATCAGCATAAACGCGCTATGCATTTCCTCGCAGGCAGAGCGGATCGAACCGGTCTCCTCCTGTTTGGGATTGCGCTTGAAAATCTCGTCTTCCTTCTCAAACAACACATGGAAGGCATCCCACACAACAGTCAATTCTGCCAACAACGCCCGGTAAGGCGTATACAACCTGACTACATACCCATAAAAACCAAAATGCTCGGCATTGCGCAAACCGTGGACAAGCTTTAAAAATTTTCTAAGAGAACTCATACTGCTTACTTTTTTATTCAAAAAAAAATGAGCTATAAATATACGACACTTTTAATTAAAAACAGACAAATTATATCATAAAAATTGTGCGGAAACCTCCGCCGGGCGCTCTCTGAAGCTTGCACACAAGGGGGAAACCTCCGCCGGGCAGTCATTCAGTCTGCCCCGATAAAAATTCCTTCTGTTTTTTAACAGAATATAAGGTTAAAAAAGTATAATCTATCCCGGTTTGCTTAAATTTTAAACAAAAAATAATAGTATTTTTGTGAAATATATAATTTTTCAAATTATACCCATTAATTTAATCTTTATGATAATGAAAAGGACAGCAATTTTCGCGCTTAGCTTATTGACTTTGCTCTTTGCTTCGTGCAGCGCGGATATGGACGAGACGCCGGACGAAGATATAGAAATAGCAGGAGCCATCATAAATGTGGGATGTACTGTGGCGCTCGTTGACCGGGACTTGCAAGACCGCCTGAACCCCGAATCGCCGGCTTATTTCGGCGACGAATACGCCGGGGGGATAGAAGTACTGTATCCATATAAGGGCAGGAAAATCAGGTATCCCGATTTACTGCGCTATACGGCAGACTGGGTGACGCTTGAGAACTATACGACCATTCAGCCTCCTTTCCGCGAGACCGCCGACGGAGCTGTCAGGCAGAATCCGTTTGACTACTACTACCTGTCGATCTCACTTTTCTTTACAGAGTTCTCCGAAGACGGGTTTGCACGTGTTTATATACAGCATCCCGATGGTAGCGAAGACGAGGTGAAGATTAAGGTTTACCGGAATGAAAGAGGGAATATACAGCTCAACGACAAAATCTGGTTCAACGACGAGTTGGTTTACGAAATGCGAACGAAGGATGGAAAATCCGACCCGGACTATTACAACCCTGCGTTTTATCCCGTACTGGAACCTGTGCTGGACGACGAGGGCAAGCAAATCGGCGAACACGTGCGTCCCCTGGCTGAGGGCCTGATTGTGGTAGTCAAATAGCCGCCCCCGCCTTTATCTCTTAGCAAAAGCCCCGGCTTTCACAGGCCGGGTTTTTTTTCCCGCAAAAAAGTCATATCTTTGGCCTGCATACATAGTATATTATATCAATACAAAGGATAATGGCCAGTGAAGAAATAAAACAGATATGGAAAATACCCGAACCCACCCTCAGGAGGCTACCCTGGTATCTTGCCTACGTAAAGCTATTGAAAGGGAAAGGCGAGGCGTATGTTTCGTCTACACAGATAGCGAAGGAAATTAATGTAGACGCCAGCCAGGTAGCCAAAGACATTTCCTTCGTCAACATCACGGGGAAGACCAGGGTAGGGTATGACATCAATACGCTGGTTGCCGTGCTGGACGATTTCCTGGGCTTTACCGTTCAGCACAAAGCCTTCCTGTTCGGCGTAGGAAGCCTGGGCGCCGCCCTGTTGCAGGATTCGGGGCTTAGCCAGTATGGATTGGATATTATTGCCGGCTTTGATACCCGCAGCGAATTGGCAGGGACTTCCATCAAGGGCATCCCTGTTTTTCATATAAGCGAATTTCCCGCCCGCCAGCGAGAGCTGAACGCTACGATTGGCGTTATCACAGTCCCGGTAGACCAGGCGCAGGCCGTAACCGACCATATCATTGCCGAAGGTATCCGGGCGCTTTGGAACTTTACGCCGTTCCGTATCCGCGTACCCCGCCATGTGGTTGTACAAAATACATCTATGTATGCCCACCTGGCTGTTATGTTCAACCGTTTAAACCAACTCAATCGCAGGAATGAAAATTATAGCTGTGGGAATGAATTATGCCGGCCACAATAAAGAGATGCATAATGCGTTAGAATTGTCGGAACCAGTTATTTTTATGAAACCCGATTCATCCTTGCTAAAAGACGGGAAGCCCTTCTTTATCCCCGGTTTCTCGTCCGACGTTCACTATGAAACGGAAATCGTAGTAAAAATAGACAAGCTGGGCAAGAACATTGCCGAACGTTTTGCCTCCCGCTATTACAACGAAATAACGGTAGGCATCGACTTTACGGCGCGCGATCTGCAAAGCCGGCTACGCAGGCAGGGATTACCGTGGGAAATAAGCAAAGCCTTTGATTCTTCTGCCGCCATCGGGGCTTTCATCCCGCTTCGCCAGGCCGGCGATATCAATAAGGTGCCTTTCTGCCTGCATATAAACGGCCAGAAGGTACAAAAAGGGAATACGGCCGATATGCTGTTTCCCGTGGATAAAATAATAGCGTATGCGAGCCGCTTTTTCACCCTGAAGATGGGCGACCTTATCTATACGGGAACGCCCTCCGGAGTAGGCCCCGTACAAATAGACGACCACCTGGAGGGATATATCGGCGAAACGAAGCTGTTGGACTTTTATGTGAAATGATTGTAAAGAACAAACATGCGTGTATTTTTATTGTTGCTGCTAAGCGTTTGTTGCCTTGTTTCCGTCCGGGCGGATGATAGCCGTTATGCGCCCCGGTCTGTTTTGTCGTCGGGAAAGTGGGTAAAAATAAAGGTAGAACAGACAGCTATCTGTAAAATAACCTACGACGACTTGCAGAAGATGGGATTTGCCAATCCCTCCCGTGTTTCCGTACATGGCTACGGAGGCTGGCCGCTGGACGAAGATTTCAGTCCCGGCGTCCCTTACATAGACGACCTTCCTGCCGTAGCCGTATACCGGGGTGCAGACTATCTTCTTTTCTATGGAAAAGGGCCTGTCAAATGGGAATACAGCGGCAGCTCTTCCAACACCTTCGTTCATACCAATAACCCTTACGCTACCTATGGCTGTTATTTCCTGACGGACGGGACGGAGGCGGAGGAGATGGAGAAAGTATCTTTATTATCCGGCCAGGCTGCCTTGAACATTACGGTTTTTGACGACTACCGGGTGCATGAAGCAGAACTGTATTCGGTCAATAACTCGGGGCGGGAGCTTTTCGGCGAATCCTTCGAAACCGCCGGCTCCCAAACGATTCCCGCTACTTCTCCCATCTCCGGGATAGAAGGCATTACCGGCGCCGACGCTAAGGTAACGATGCGCTTTATCGCCCGCCCCAAATCTACCGCCGGGCAGGCAACGCTGAGTATCGACGGGCAGGAACTGATACGATCCAACTTTCCGGCGATAGATAACTCCGGCAATAATTCATATATAAAAGCCATCGACCGCATCGATACGGCAACATGGAAAGGCGAAAAGAGCGAAACGCCCAGGGTGGTTGTATCCTATAATAAGTCGGGCGACGAGAACGTAAGGCTCGACTATATCCGTCTGCATGTAAAGCGTACGCTGAGGCAATATGGCGCATACACCTTTTTCCGCAGCATCCAATCCATTGGCAATGTAAGCCGGTTTGTTGTAGGGAATGCAGACAACAATACGGTTGTCTTCGATATCACCGATGGCCAGCATCCCAGGCTGATGGAAACTCAGCTCAACGGAACGGAATTATCCTTCACTATCCCGGCCGGCGATTTGCGTGAATTTGTAGCCGTGCAGGTTAATCAAAGCCTTTCCGGTTGGACAGGAGAAGAAAAAGGCATCGACAATCAAAACCTGCATGCCTGCCTGCAAACAGACATGGTTATTATTGCAACCGACGCCTTCCATGCACAAGCCGAACGCCTTGCCGAACGCCACCGCTCCGACGGAACGGATAGTTTATCCGTTTTGGTAGTAAGCCCCCGGCAAATCTATAATGAGTTCTCAAGCGGTACGCCCGATGCAACCGCCTACCGCCGGTTTATGAAAATGTTTTACGACAGGAATGACGCTGAGGCAGGTAAACCCAGGTATCTTCTTCTCTTTGGCGATGGCTCCTGTGATAACCGCAAACTTACCAATAGCTGGAAAGAGGTTGTTACGGCAAATATGCTGTTAACCTACCAGTCCGAAAATTCACTCAGCCACTATTCATACGTTACGGATGATTACTTTGGAGCGCTGAAAGACGGGAAATTCACCTCCGGGCCTATCCAGTTAGGTATCGGCCGTTTCCCTGTCCGTACGGTAGCCGAAGCCACCGCCGCTGTAGACAAAGTAGTGGCTTATATGGATAATAAAGAAACCGGCGCCTGGAAAAACAGGATTTGTTTCGTAGCCGACGATGGCAACGTGGCCGACGGGTTCACACTCGACCATATGAAACAGGCAAATGAACTGGGAGATTCCATCATCACGAAAAACTACCCGGAATTTCTTGTAAATAAACTCTTTTTCGATGCGTATAAGAAAAACGGCAACTATCCGGCCGTGAGAAGCAGTATACAAAAGCAACTGAAAGACGGTTTGTTTCTGATTAACTATACCGGACACGGAAATACCCGTTCATGGAGTGATGAAGATGTATTAAACCAGCAGGATATTGCAGGATTTACGTATCCCCGTTTACCCCTTTGGATTACGGCAACCTGCGATTTTTCCCGCTTTGACGATGTGTCTACTTCGGCGGGAGAAGATGTTTTCCTTAGAAAAAGCGGGGGAATCGCTCTTTTCACAACAACCCGCGTTGTGTTTTCCGGCGATAACTTTGTTTTGAACAGAAGGCTGCTCGCCGCTTTGTTTGGAAGAGACGAAAATGGCAGCCGCCCGGCATTAGGCGATGTAATGCGGAAAACAAAAGAGTATACCAACGACAATAAGTTGAATTTTATCCTGATGGGCGATCCTGCCATGAAGCCGGCTTATCCGGAATACCGCATGAAGGTTACATCCATTAACGGCAAACCGGTAAGCGAGGCGCCCGACTCTTTAAAAGCCATGAGCATGGTAACGGTCAAAGGAGAGGTGACAGACAGCCGGGATAATCCGGCTACCGGCTTTTCCGGTTCATTGGATGTAACGGTTTTCGACAGTAAACAAACAATCAAAACATTAGACAATAATAACCGGGGCGATACCCTTGCATTTACAGATTATCCCGCCGCCCTTTATACAGGGAATTATTTGGTGAAGGATGGCGTATTTGAATTTTCATTCGCTGTGACCGATCATATCTCTTATTCCAACGATTTTGGCAGAATGAATTTGTATGCTGTTGATGAAAATTCGGGGATTGAAGCGCAAGGCAGTTATCAGCATTTCGTTGTAGGCGGAACGGCGGCTAATCCCGTTCAGGATAATGAGGGACCTGAAATCAGGCAGTTATATCTTAATGACACAACATTTGTAAGCGGCGGTAAAGTAAACGCCACGCCCTTCCTGGTTGTCAGGCTCTGGGATGCTACGGGAGTCAATATCAGCAGCAGCGCCATCGGGCACGATATTGCGCTGACGATTGACAACCCAACGGTTATCCATACCCTTAATTCGTACTACAAACTCCTGGCAGACGCCGATGGAGAGGGTATAATTGCGTTTTCGATACCTGCATTAACTCCGGGCTTGCATACGGCTGAATTAAGGGTTTGGGACCTGTTTAGTAATTCTACCGTCTATACGTTTACCTTTGAGGTGGATGAAGGAATAAAGCCGGTCATGTCGGATATTCTCGCAGCGCCTTCCCCGGCGCGTATCAATACACAGTTTTATATCTACCATAATCGCCCGGAATCGGATATCCGCGTAAATGTAATGGTGTACGACCTGGCCGGCCGGCTTGTGTGGAAGCGTGAAGAACAGGGCGCTTCGGCTTGGGGCGCACCTTATATTATAAACTGGGATTTATCAACTACTGCCGGGGCACGCTTGCGTCCGGGCGTATATATTTACCGGGCGGCTATCGGTACGGAGCGTTCCAGAGAAGTTACCAGGTCGAAGAAATTAATAATTCTCGCACAATAATACAAGACGAAATCAGTTTATAAGTGATACGAACATAATATGGTAAAGATGACGAAGATAGTTAAAATAAATATGCTCATTGGCTGTATCCTCCTCTTAACGAGCCGGGTTTCCATATGGGCGCAAGGACTGGATAAAGAAAAAGATTTTCATCCGATTAATACGGCTGTGGCGTCGCTGTCTATTGCGCCCGACGCCAGGGGTGGCGCTTTGGGCGATAATGGAGTAGCCACCGGCTCTGATATTGCTTCCCAATATTGGAATCCGGCAAAATATGCGTTCAATTACAGTAATGCCGGCATCGGCTTGTCTTATACGCCCTGGCTGCGTAAATTAGTAAGCGATGTGGCGCTGGCTTATCTGTCGGGCTTCTATAAGATCGGGCAAAATGACAATCAGGCTGTCGGAGCTTCTCTTCGCTATTTTACGTTAGGAGAAATTCCCGTGAGCATTAATCAGGGCGAACCGCCATCCAATTATTTGAACCCCTACGAAATGGCGTTCGATATAAGTTATAGCCGTAAATTATCGGAATCATACTCCATGGCGGTAGCTTTGCGCTATATCCGTTCGGATATGAGCGACAACCAGGATGAAATGATTCCCGGAAATTCATATGCCGCCGACGTAGCCGGTTATTTAGAAAAATATGTCATCTTAGGGAATACCGAAAGTTTGTGGACCTTTGGCTTTAATGTCTCAAACATCGGTACAAAAATATCTTACGATGGAGGAATCAAAAACCAGTTTATCCCCACCACCTTACGAATCGGAACAGGATTACTTTATCCCCTGGACGACTATAACCGGCTGGGCGTTTTTGCGGACGTCAGTAAATATCTTGTCCCTACCATTCCTTTGAACAATGCAACAACGCCGGAAGAGGAAGAAGAATATAGTAAAAAAGAAACCGAATATAACGACATGCCTTTTATGACCGGTATCTTCCGGTCTTTTTACGATGCGCCGGGAGGGTTTAAAGAAGAATTGAGCGAAATTAACCTCTCTCTCGGAGCCGAATATAGTTATAACGACCAATTCTTTGTAAGAGGCGGGTATTATTATGAAAACCCCAATAAAGGAAACCGCCAGTACTTTTCGGTGGGAGCCGGTTTTCGCATGAGCGTATTCCAATTAGATGCGGCTTACCTGATCAGTACCATACCCAATAATCCCCTGGATCAGACTTTGCGTTTCTCACTCTCTTTTGATATGGATGGCATTAAAAACCTTTTCCGCTAATTAAAAACGATGAAGATACGGGTTGGCTTCGGCTATGACGTCCATGCACTTGTCTTTGGGCGCGAATTATGGATAGGAGGGATAAAGATTGAACATACATTAGGGCTTCTGGGACATAGCGACGCCGATGTGCTTATCCATGCCATTTGCGACGCCTTATTGGGAGCCGCCAATATGCGTGATATCGGTTACCATTTTCCGGACACGGCAGGAGCATATAAAGATATCGACAGTAAGATACTGCTTCGCGATACGCTGGCGTTGCTCCGTAAAGCAGGATATGAAGTAGGAAATATAGACGCTACGGTAGCCGCCGAACGCCCTAAACTAAACCCCTATATCCCGGCAATGAAACAAAAACTGGCAGAAGTGATGCACGTCAATGAAGAAGACATCTCCATCAAAGCTACTACCTCCGAAAAGTTAGGCTTCACAGGCCGCGAAGAAGGAATCGCCGCCTATGCTACGGTGTTGATTGTTCGCGATTCTTTTTAATTTATCGAATATATAATACATACCTACGCTTTATCCCCATAGCCGTATCCGTAAGCGCCATAACCGTAATGGCCATATCCATAGCCCGACCGCTTATAATCAACGGCATTGAGGATAACGCTCATGTTTTTAAGTTTATGCTGTGTATAGAGCTTTTCTATTTCAGGCAGCATACGCTTATCCATCAGACCGGCGCG
>JAISXD010000057.1 GCA_031270665.1 Tannerellaceae bacterium
GATCCAATGCTTTGTTCTTAATCTCTTCAAAATTAAATTCTTCCATATAAAAACTGTGTTAGCAAATATAAATATTTAAAACTTATTTTTGCTGACACAGTTTAAATTACACTCTCTAATAAAAATATAATTGCTTCTACACAAATTCTCTACTTCCACTTCTACCTCCAACCTGAGCACATACCCAAGTTTGAAATACACCCCAGTAAGCGGCAGACTGTCCGCCATTCACATTCTCCATTTGTTCTAAATTCAAAGTTCTCATGATAAATTTGTTTTAAATTTTCCTACTTTATAGATTTTTCGGATTCCTCCTTTTGTATATTCTTTTTGCAAAAGTCTATTTTTATGTATTCGTTATAATCCTTTAATGAGATATATTGGTGCAATAACAACGTGCCAGAGAAATATAAATATTTCACACGTTGCTTTAAATAGAATCCCATAGTGTCCGGGGTATTCGAATAATTGTTTTCTTCGTTTAACAGATGTTCTTTATAGTATAGCGGAAGTCTGTTCATGCCGGGTAATTGATCTGCCGCTCCTTTCAGCAATTTTTCCGCTTCAATCCACTCTCCCATACTCCATGCGATCTTGCCCAATTTGGCTGCTAATAAAGAATGGTAGTACATATAGACAACGCACTGTCTGGCTGTTGTTCAATGATACTCCCGGCTTTATCCAGTAACAATTCCGTTTTATTCTGTTCTAAACAGGAAAACTAAAAACAGGGGGATAAGAATAAACAGATAAACAAATAAACAAATATTTCAAGCGCTCAAGTGTTTTCATACAAAAAACAGATAAAGGGTTACAAAATAAAACCTCGTTGCAAAAACAGCTAATATTCTCAAAAAACACAGGAGATTTTTAAAAAAACAACAGATAGTTGCATTATCAATTCAAAAGAGTGAGCTAAACTTTTTAATGACAAGGGACTTCTGCCTCCTTTCAGTCAAAAATAGTGGTTGACGAAAGAAGAAAAAAAATCATTGCGATATCTTCAGTAAACCATTATATAGTCTTCGGTAAATCACTATAATAATTTGGTAAAGACATTATAATGGTTTACTGAAGACTATATAATGGTTTTTTTAAGAAATAAATACCTCTTAATGATTGGAGGAACGCTCATGTCGACAGGGTTGAAAATAAAGTTTTGAAGCAATCTCTCCTGTCTATTCTGGGCTGTGCCTGACAGGAGGACAGGGGTGTAAAATTCGTGCAGATTCGTTGCACTGGGCGCTTTGGATGGCATAATCGTTTTTTATCTTTACAATTTCAAACAGGAACTTCTTAATTAAAGATTATTATTATTAACTTTGCCGAAATGAATGCTTAATAAAAAAAAGATGAAACAGATTATTTTTGTTTTTATAGCTATCCTGTTAACAGCAGGAACAGCATTGGCACAAGAAGAAGCTTCTATTGTTGTAACTGAAAATTCGTTTGATTTCGGTGATATCAAAGAAGCTGATGGAAAAGTTTCTCACGCATTTACTGTAAAAAACGATGGTAATATGCCATTGGTTATTACACGTGTGATCGCCTCCTGCGGATGTACGTCCCCCAACTGGACCAAAGAACCTATTGCACCCGGAAAAACAGGTGAGGTTACGGTAACTTTCGATCCTAAAAGCCGTCCGGGCCCATTCGCCAAAACAGTTTCTATATACAGCAACGGTAAAAGGGGAAGCTACGCTATAACCATTCGTGGGAACGTTCAATAATACAGTTTTCCTGCGGAATGTTCAAAGATCGGCTACCTGGAATTTTACTCCTGTTCTTTCTGTCTTTTCAGGGAATAATAATCGCTCAGAATAAAGCAGAACTTTATATTAGCGAACCAACTCACGACTTTGGCGCCGTTGCCGAAGTCGATGGTTTGGCAAGCCATACATTTATTATTAAAAATACCGGCGCCGATCCGTTGGTTATTACCCGTGTTACGGCTTCTTGCGGTTGTACACGCCCCTACTGGACCAAATCGCCCATTGAACCGGGAAGTAGCGGCGAAGTAACGATCAGCTACAATCCCAAAGGCCGTCCGGGACCTTTTCATAAAAGCGTTGCCGTCCTCAGCAATGCGAAGAACAAACGTACGCTTCTCTATGTGAAGGGAAACGTTACGCCTAAACCGGTCATTGCCGCTCAACCGGCAATAACCTATCCATACAGCGTTGGCCCTTTAAAACTGCAAACAAAAACAATTCAGTACAGTAGTATCCGCCCGGGTGAAACAGGGGAAGAAAAGATACCTGTCAGAAACGAAAGCGAACATCCGTTAACGATCCATATAGGCAAATTACCTAACTACCTTACTGTAAAAACCAATCCGGTAACTTTACAACCCGATGAAACCGGCGAAATACTCCTGTCGTTCAGTTCGGATAAAGCCAAACGGATGGGGCGCATCTATACGGCATTGCCGGTTGAGGTAGAAAGCGGCGGAAACAAGAAAAATACAAACGGAAAAATCGAGGTTGCAGCAAATGTTATTGATAACTTCACCAAGCTATCCGCCGCCGACAAAGCCAAAGCTCCTGCTATCCAATTCTCGTCTACATTAATAGATTTCGGAAAATTACCCGAAAAAAGCGGCGCTATCATACCTTTCATCGGTGGTAGTGGAAAAGAATCGGAGATATTTACCATTACAAATACGGGAAAATCGGTTCTTTCTATTTACAGCGTAGCCTGCGACAATGAATTGGTAGCTATATCCAGCGGGAAAAAAGAACTCAAGCCCGGAGTTACAACTGAATACAAAGTAAGTATCCACCCCAGAGAAATCAAAACAAAAATAGAAACATTTATTCATGTTGTATGTAACGATCCTAACGGGCCCGTCCGTCTGATAAAAGTTACGGCAGAAAAATAAATCAAAGAATCTTTCCTCATGAAACATCCTGAAAACGACGACCTGTACAAAGGTTTGAAAGTAACGAAAGGCGTTGCCGGCGTTCCTACAGTAAATCCCTACCTGAAGAAAAGGCTTCAACGCAAAGAATATACACCCGCCGAATTTGTAGCAGGCATACGGCAAGGGAATATTACGGTACTCAGCCAGGCTGTTACGTTAGTAGAAAGTTCCAGATACGAACACCAACAGATAGCCCAGGAAGTTATTGAAAAATGCCTTCCCTATTCGGGAAAATCCGTCCGTGTGGGAATAACAGGCGTCCCCGGCGCCGGTAAAAGCACCTCGATAGACGCCTTTGGAACCTATATGATAGAGCGAGGAAATAAACTGGCCGTATTGGCTATTGACCCGAGCAGCGAACGTTCTAAAGGGAGTATCTTAGGCGATAAGACACGTATGGAAGAATTATCGCGCAAAAAAGACGCTTTTATCCGCCCTTCCCCGGCTGCCGGCTCGTTGGGCGGGGTAGCCCGCAAAACAAGGGAAACGATTGTCTTATGCGAAGCTGCCGGATTTAATACCATCTTCGTAGAGACGGTAGGCGTAGGGCAAAGTGAAACAGCGGTTCATTCAATGGTAGACTTTTTCCTGTTGATCCAACTGGCCGGGACAGGCGATGAACTGCAAGGCATCAAACGGGGGATCATGGAAATGGCGGATGGTATCGTTATCAACAAAGCAGATGGCGATAATATCGACAAAGCCAAATTAGCCGCCAGTCAATTCCGCAACGCATTACACCTTTTCCCTGCTCCGGATTCGGGGTGGGCGCCACAAGTGCTGACTTATTCGGGCTATTATAAACTGGGTATCAAAGAAATCTGGAGAATGATAGATGAATATATCGCCTTTACAAAAAACAACGGCTATTTTGACCTCAAACGAAATAACCAGTCCAAATACTGGATGTATGAAAGCATCAACGAAACCCTCCGGGATACCTTCTATCACGACCCTGCCGTTATCAGTAAGCTAAAAGAAGCCGAACTCCAGGTATTAAACAATGAGGCAAGTTCATTTATTGCCGCTAAACGCATGATGGAGCTGTTTCTGGAAAATGTATCGAAGAAATGAATCCCTTCCGCCTACTGCGTTAACGAGAAGCGAACGCTTATGCCATAGCTGGAGTTGGTTGTCGGATAAGAAGCGCTGGATACCAAGGGTTCGTTAATCTGCAAATCATAGAATGCGCGTAAGGTAAGAGCGCGACTCAATCCATAATCGGCAGAGAACTGGACTGTTTTCGCCACATTCCCACTGGTCGCCTGCGAAGTAGCATCCTCCAGCTTACGTATCAACGATTGCATCATACGATACGAGAAGTCCATACGCAACGTTAAATCATTACTAAAGTTTTGGCTCGCCTTCCTCTTTAATACCTTATTAAACTCCGTCAGTTTGTATCCTAAGCCTACGACATATTCTTTTGTATGGGATTCTATCAATTGATAAGACGACACGTTCAGGTTTAAATTCCGCGTTGTACGGTATTCGGCACGGGTGGTTATATTATTCAAAAGCGTCCCGTCTACGCCTATCAGCGGATTAAAACCATCGGTGATACTTACCGAAGAGATGTCATACGGAGAAGAAGGAGACGGGTTATTACTCAAGATATCCCTTATAAACCCAAGCCCGTCTTGCCCGGCGTCTGCCCAGTTGAGGAACGAACTGAATGCGCCTACCGTATAATTAGCCCGGTATTGATGGCTTAACTGTATCGATTTAAATGTTTTCTGTATCAACGGAATTTGTATCAATCCATCGTATGTAACATGCCAGTTGGGAAGCAAGGCGGCTAAAGAAGGGAAAGCCGACAACGATATATTGTTCGCATTTTTACCTGTATAAGCAGCCAGGAATGCAGGGATCAATACGTCTGTCGAATTTTGGTTTATTCCTCCATATCTTTCGGGGTTGTATCCTTGCCCTGCCGCCGTATGCCCTTCCAGAAAACCGCCATCGGGATAGGCTGTCCCGGCGTATTTATTTTCAAGCCGGCCGGCAATGATCGTACGGTTACTCAGAAAATCAGCAAACACCTTCGACCGGTAGCCGTTTTCCAAATTACCCATCCCTTCAAAAGCCGAGCCGATGGCTATTGTCGTCATACTGAAAGAGCCGCCGTATATTTCAGGCATACCGCTGTACATATACTGTATTTCGGTGTTGCGGGTATCCGACCGAAGCGCATTCAAATCAATTTTCAAACCGGGCAATGGTTCGAGATTCATGCTGATGGTCAGTGTTTTTGTACTATTAATGATAGCCGGATTGATATTTGCCTGCGTCATTACTAACCAATCCTGTTCGACTAATTCATCTATATACCCCCTTCTTACCGAACCGAAAGCAAATCCAATCCCTGGAGTAAATACGTTATTCAATCGCCCCTGTCCGAACATATCGCCGATTTCCGGGCGGAAACCGGGCGCCATCATACCATCCGTTGTCGAATACTGAATATTCAAACGGCGTATCATCATTAAGAACCGGCTGCTATATTCCGCCGCTTTAACGACAAACTCCTGATTCTCCGATGTACCCGGCGTTAAGGTTAATTTCAGTTTAACGCTGTCGCGGTTTTGTATCTCCACACGGCTAAAGTCTACCGGCTTAAACTTGATCCGGTATATTTTGCCGTCTTCGCCGCGCGCCGTGATCCGTAATTTCTTTGTCAGCATACCATGATTCACAACCGTGGAGCTATCCTTACTCAACGTTACGCTTGTTTCTAACTTTTTGGGTTCTTTCTTTTTTTCTTCCTCCACCTTTTGCCTGTTTGACGAATTACTCCGGATAGAACCATACTTCTGGTTAACCGAACGTAAAAACTTATTCTTATTATAAAAGCTGAGGAAGTTGAAACCACTCTGGATGTTTATCTGCCGCTGGTTCCTTATCGAATTGCCAATCTCCACGGCGTCATCCACTCTCGCGCCCCTATCCCAGTTGTAAGTGGCGCTATACATCACGGAAGCATTCACCCAGTCGAAGACAGGGATTTGCTGGAAAGGCAAATTATAGGTGACATTTAAGGACTGGTCATACCGCATGGGACGCCCTAAGTCGGCGATACTCCGTTTTACGGAATCCTTCCACATTTGATATTGGTCTCCATTCAGTTTTTTGTTTACCTGCACATGAGGTTCTTCAATACGTGCATTTGTTCCCGAGTTAAAGGAAGCCCTTAAGCTGTTCGTAAAGTTCCAAGTGAGGCTGAATGCCCTGTCCCAATAAAAATTCTGGCTGAAAGAAACCGGAAGGTTATTTTCTCCCGGATTATTCAGGTCACGTAATTGTATTTCATAGTAATTACGCATCATCGCTGTCTGGAAGCTGATATTCGCCGGCACATAGTTTATACCTAATTGTTTGATATAACGGGTATAACCATTATCTTTCTTTATCTTATCAAACGGGCGGAAAGGCCGTACATAGGGAGAATAGGTATATGCAAAATTGGATTTGTAGTCTTTGGTTGTTTCATACTCCGTTTCGGGCGTATTCCGTTGATTCTCGCTATAGGAATATCCTACGGAAAAGTTGGTGGGGTCGTAAGGCATCGGATTCTTGCTTTTTATGTCGACCCGGGCGTTGGTCAGCGCAATACTTTTTATTACATTCCGTTCGCGGGCAAAACTTATGATCGAATCTTTTTCCGCTTTCGTTTCCACCGATTCCAGAGCATCTTTCAGTTTCACATCCTGATCGAGCGGATTATATTTGGGGTCAATCATTTCTTTCGAGTAAGCATAATACAAAGGCAGGCTCACGTTAGCTTTCTCAGGGAAGAACTTGCCCAGTTCCAGGTTAGCCGATACGCTATACTGTTTATAGTCGTCCAAACGGCGTTCGTTAACCGACTGGTCTAACCCTCCGAAGCCGGTCGTTTCAATTCGTCCTGCTAAGTTTACTGCGCCCAGGTCTGATAAGGCTACATTCAGATTGGCATTGGCCGCCCAGCCGCCTTCTTCGTTAAAGTCGGTCAGGCGCAGTTCGTTCACCCAGATTTCGGCGCTTTTGATATCTTTCGATTTATTACGGACGCCAATCATAATAACCTTTACTTCGGACAAGCTTGGGTTTCCTACAATGCTGATTGTATTCTTGGTATTATCAGGGTCGGCTTCCGAATAAACGGATTGAAACGACACGCCGTCCTGTCCCTGTCGTTTGAAACGATTACGATTCAGTTTCAGGTCCGTCAATATTTCAAACCTGAAATCGAACTTATTTGCGGTTGGCCATACCTTTTCCCGGTGTTCGGGGTTATCCAGATAAGAGTCATGGGGCGTCAAGGCCAGAGGTATTTCGTATTCGTAGTAATTATTCTTGTAGTCTGAACCTAAGCGGACAAACACAGACAAATCATTATTGGCAAGAAGGGTTACTCCCATTGCCGAATCCGCAAGCGCTTCCGCATGCGTAAAAAGCTGCAATCGCTTATACTGCCGGAAGTCTAAATTGGTATTTTTATAGATCGCCCGGGCGTCCAGCGGCGACAGGTTGGTTATTCTCATGGAAAGAGCCTGCTCGTTTTGCAGTATCATCTGGGCTTGTCCGGGAGCTAACATACGCGAAACGCCCGGAGGTAACACATAGTTTACCGGCGTCTTTTGCCCGTTCTCTTCGATATTCACGGCGGCAACGTCTAAGGATGCTATACTTCCAGCGGTAGGAGGTATTGACGGGTGGAATAAATCCTGCGTATAATTCCGCCATTCGCCACGTACCAACTCAAACTTACCGAAACGAAGAATGGTGGTATCGCTAAAACCGGTCATGTACATACGCATGAAACGGATCGTCTTAAAATCGCGGATAGAACCTACGCTCCGGGTATATTGCTTTACGGGAATCTTAAACTGATACCAGGTAACATCCGCCTTTCCTTCTTCCAATGCTATCTGCCGGGCGAGATATTTATTTACGATATAATTGCTACCCACTTCCATATCCTGCCGGCGAAGCGATATTTTGTACTCGTAATACTTTTCCGTTTCGTTCATTGTATTATCCTGGTTCAGGTCCTCCACATCCGGCGTGGTTCTTGCCGAAGCATTGAAGCGTTCGTTGGAATCTTCAGACGAGCGGGAGTTCCCTTCCGTCCCGTTATAATACTTATACCTGTCGAGGATGCTCATTTCGGCTTCGTCTTGTTCCGCTCCGCGGTAATGGCGGAAATTATCGCCGGCCGGATCGTTGTAAATCTGAGCCAGGGCGCCCGGCTCCAGTTTCGTTTGCAGCTTTTGCAGGTATGCGCTATATGCCCCATAGGTACGCTCTCCTTCCGTAGAAAGACCGTTAAAGCCTACATCCTGTATGGTGCGGGCTCCGGCCGTATTATCGAAAGCATATACGGTGCTCTGTTGCTTGGGAACTTTTCCCCATACGGTGGTGTCTACCTTCGAGATATCCCCGTCGACGGGCAGGCCGTTCTCAAAGAATTTCTTTTCATCCTTCAGAATATCTTCGGATATTTCACCGAGGTTAAAATACAGATCGCCGCCTGTTGATTGAGTCCGCTTGATGAAGGGGTCCATCATCCAAAATTCGATATACTCGATATTGGCGGTTTCAAAGTCGCTCTGGTCTATCCTGCGCATCATTCCTCCCCATCGTTTTTCGGGATTCATCAAGGTAGCGTCGGGGTTCATTCCGTCGGCGTCTAAGTTGTAAGGCCCGCGTTCTTTCGGATAATAGGCTATGTTCAACACAGGGAGGAAGGAAGTTTCATTGGAAGACTGCTGTTTTTTGGGGAACAACTCTTTCACCATGACAACCCTTACATCGTGGTCGGACAACTGCCTTTTATCCCGTTTGATATGCGCAGGCATCAGCGTAGAGGTGGTGCGGGAGAAAATCCCGTCGATATAATACCAGGCAAACAAGGAACGGTTCTTTCCATAGTCTATGTTATTTACCAGGCTCGCTTCGGGGAACCTGGCGGCAGCGCCGCTTTCATAAGGTACGCTGGCTAATACCCAGGGATAAGGGTTCAGCAGGTCGAAACCACTTTGGGTGGATTCAAAATCGTCTAAGTAAGAATATTTCCCGGTATATTCGTTTTCATAATGCCCGGCAATCAGGTGGGCAAACTCTGCGTTGAATGAAATCTGACTCGGCTTGGTTAAAGTAAGCAGCGGCAGCTTGTCGAGCATATTGGTCAGCCACTGGCTTTCTTTTTTGTACGAAGTATTCCACCCCCACAGGGTGTTACTTACGGATTCATCGCCAAAGGATGTTTTCACTGTCAATGGCATTTCCGACAGGTGCATAATGGTAGCGCCGATGTTAAAATCCGGGTTAAAGGTATAATTCAGGTCGAGCCCCATCATTGTCTTTCGTTGCATGCTGTAAGTCGATTGGTTTTCGAGGCTGACGCTTACCGGGGTTCCGGCAGCTATGATACTTTCATTCAATATCGTTACCGTCCCCGACGTATAATCTACGATATAGTCTGTATTTTCGGAAAGCGTCATGCCGTTAGCAGTTACCCTCACCGAACCTCTCCCCACATTGCTGGCGCCCAGTTGTATCTCGGCTCCCGACGACGCCTTGTATTCGCCGCGCAGGATGAATTTATTCTTTTCGGCTATCTGGCGGGCTACCGTGAGCGTTGAATCGTATAGTTCCTGATACACATATTTTTCGGCTATGGCGGGGTTTCCTATTCTTTCTTTCAGATACGAACCGAAAGGCTCTACGACGGGGAATATCACCCGCCCGTTTTCGGGCAAAACGGTTATGCCTTCCACAAAGTCGAAAAAACCGTCGGGATAGGGTTCGTTCTTCGAGTCGAGGCGGTCTACGTTCATCACCCGGAGCAATATCGTGTCTTTGATGTTTCCCTCGGGAATGTAGTTGAGGTAGGTACCGGTAGTATCGCTCTGATATAAGATATTCAGACGGAAACGTTCTTTCGTTACCGAGTAGGCGTCGAGGGAGTAGACATTTTTCATCATCAGATTCCAAAACGACATATCGGGCGACATGGATGTACCTTTCAGCAGCTTTATGTACAGGCTGTTCGTTGTATTGGCGGAATTGTCTGTAGAAAATTCGCCTACCTGGTAAGCTTTGCCGTTGTATTGGAAGTCGTAAGCTACGGCCAGCACCTCGTCGGGTTGTAACTGTATCTTTAAGGAGATATAACCTAATTGTTTGTTTACGCTATATTCCGATTCGTCAAGGCGGCGGGCGCTTTCTATCTTCTCGTACTCTTTCCCGCTTTCAAGCAGACTGCTCAATGCCTGCGTAGCCGAACTTATTTTTCTTGCCCCGGAATAAGCGTCGGTATTGATGGTGGCATACAGGCTGTTGGCGTCATTATAGGGGATAGCCATCGAACCGGTGGGGGCGAATGCCGGATTGCTGATGTGTTTATACTCAGCCAGGTCGGCAAAGGCTATGATATTACGCGCCTGATCGTAATTGCTCCGCTTGTTGGTGATCCACACTTCCACGCGGTTAATTGTTACCGCCGAGCGGATATAAGGCAGTTGCCCCAGGGCATAGTTGTAATTATCACGGAAATAATGAGCTAAAAAGAAGTGGCGGTTTTCGTCGTAATTATCTATCGTTATCTCAAAGGGACGGGTCTGGACGCCTCCTTTTGAACTCACCGTTTTGGATTCAGACTCTTGCTGGGCGAACAATGCATTGACCCGCAGTTTGCCGAATTGCAAGTCGGTTTTTACTCCAAAGAGGGCCGCTCCGCCATTGATCAGGGAGTTGTTGGTCGTCATGCTTACGTTGCCGGCTTCGAGGCTCTTTACTATCTCGTCTTCATCGCCGGCGTAGGCCAGTCTCAGTTTCTTTGAGTCGAAATCAAACGTTGTTTCGGTATTATAATTCATCCCGAAATTCACCTTTGTCCCTACAGTAGCCTGTATGTTCATTTGGGTATTTATGTCGAAATCAAAGTAGGTACGTTTACGCGCTCTTTCCGGAAGGGTGGGATTGTTTGTCTTGTTTTGTTTCAGCCCCATCGTAATTTCCGCCGAGCCTTGCGTGCGGACACGCACGCCTCCGGGGCCAAAAATCTTTTCCGCCGGGCCGATATCGAATTGCATATCCATCAAGTTGAATACCTTATCGGCTTCCTTTTGAAACTCCTCTTCATTCTTCTTACGGAAATAAGAGCGTATGGATTGCCGGAGGCTGTAATCCTGATATTCTTCGGGGGTAAGCGTGAGGGGAGTGCCTAATTCCATATCGCCCACTTTGGTACGTATAATATAGGTAGCCGACTTCAGGTCGTATTCTATCTCTGTCTTCAGGTTCTCCGGGTCGCGTAAATCGGCGGGCGGGACTTTCAGCAAATCAGGATATCCTTCCGGTTTTGTTTTGGCTACGGGATAACGGGGGGGCACCGTATCTTCTTCCTGCAACAGAGCGTCTATTCCGGGCTGCGCTTTCGTATAAGCCAGGCGATCGGCATTGAGAGAAAAGAAACCGGTTCCCGACAGTGCTACCGTCAACAAAGCGATATATATAAACCGTTTCTTCATCAAAGCATCCTCAGTGCACTCTTAATAACCTGTTCAACAGCCAAAGCGGGCGAACTCTTCAGGATAGAAACGACTGCTTTCTGCGATGCGGCCTTCTGGAATCCCAGCATCACCAACGCCGCTATGGCTTCTTCCGCTACGGGGGCGATTCCCATGGCTGTGGCTCCGGTCATGGCTATAGCTTCGGCAGGTTTCACCTTATTCTTCAGGTCAATCAGGATACGTTGGGCGGTTTTCAATCCGATACCTTTTACGGCGGTAAGCGCCGCTTCGTTTTTTGTAGAGATTACCTCTACCAGCGTGGCAGGCGGAAGCGACGACAGAATCATACGTGCCGTGTTAGGCCCTACGCCGGAAACGGTAATAAGCATCAGGAACAATTCGCGCTCTAATTTCCCGGCAAAGCCATACAGCAGACGGGCGTCTTCACGTATTACTTCATACACATAAACCCTGCCGTTCGCCTTACCGCTCAAAGCGCTATAGGTATTGAGCGAGATATGGAGTTCGTATCCTATCCCACTACATTCCATAACCATCCGTGCAGGCGCAAATTCAACGATATCTCCCTTTATATATTCTATCATTTCTTTCTATTCTGTCATTCGCATCTATCATAACGGAAATCACCCCCTAAATATTATTTGAATATTTCTTTTTTTATTGTCGTATTAAAACCCTATTTTGAGGGTTGCCTGCCGTATGAACTCATAGTAATTTTATAGTGGAAATCAATGACTCCATAAAGTTAACGATTATCCATTAAAACAACTAACGTAAAACACCCAAAGGAGCATAAAAAAGAAATGAAAACGAACAGATTTATTATTACAACAACCCTTTTCCTGTTATGCACGCTATATACAAGCGCATACGATTTTATGGTAGACGGAGTGTGTTATAACATTATCACCGGAACGGACAATGTAGAGATTGCCAATCCCGGTTATTCGACTCCATATGAAAGTACTATTATTATTCCGGCAACAGTTTCGAGGGAAAATAAAGCGCATCAGGTAACGGAGATTGAAGACAGGACTTTTTCTAATACCGGAAATTTGACTTCCATAAATAGAGATTAAGTCAAATTGAATTTGCATATTACGCATGCAAGCGCGATTTTTGCAGGATGAAATATGAGGAATGGCAGAAAAAGGCCAATCGATTTGTGGCGATGACAGGCTATACA
>JAISXD010000089.1 GCA_031270665.1 Tannerellaceae bacterium
TTTTTCAAGTAAGAAGTCTTGATACAGCTTCCATACATTTAGTTTATGCAAGTCAACGGGGTGGGCGATACGTATTTCCGTCGATGGTTCCTGCGAAAGGCTTTCTCCTTCGGAAGTTATCAATGTATAATTTGTATAGAAACCGGTTAATCCATCATTTGTAACAAACACCAACTGTTTAATCAATGGCCATACAATGGGATTCCGGGCCAACTCATCAAGTTCTTTTATACATACAACCGTTTTGTCTTCCATCATTTGTTCAAGCGTTATTTGTGAACATATATAATGTTCAGACAATTCTTTTTCCACATTCCTCAATTCCTGCATATACGGGTATTTCCTGAGGCGGTTCGGAATTACGGTCAATGGCTTACCCGCCTTCATATATTTACGGGCAGGCTTGCCTTCTTCATCTATTTCGATATAAATATCTACTCCCCGGTGTTCTTGCGGAGTGAAATAATAGTCAAATTCTTTCATTAATTCCATTTCAATACTCCATTTCAGGCGGGTGACGTTTGTATATCCGGCATTTCGCGCCAGGTTTTGCAAGGCTATTTCTACCGCTTTCTTTTCGCTTTCCTGCCGTTGCGAACTAAACGTTTTGCTTTCTTTAAGAAATTGTTGAAGATATAAATAGCGTTCTATCAAATCTTTTTTTGAACGTTTGTTGAGTGGGATAAGGCAATAACTTATCAATAAATCTCTGTTTCTGCTTTCCTCTATTTCTGCTTTTACTTCCTTTGTTTTCATTTTTCCGCCTACAGCATCCATATACCTGCGAAGCCTTGCATGAACCGTACCTGAAGCAATAGACACAGCGGCATTGTATATCATTTCAAAACGCTTTTTTCCTGTTTCTTTGCAAACTTCATGAAACCATTCAATGTCAAAAGCTCCGTATTGAAAATCTTTCACTTTGATAGGAGTATAGCAGGATATGACTGTTTTCTTCTTATTGTCGCACCATTCATTGCAATGTGCATGGAAATAATATACTGCATCAAGCAGTCCTTTCCAATTCACGCAGTCTTCTATTATGCCAATCCATTGAGGGGCATACATACCGGCTTCTACCAAACGTTTATCGGTAATATTCGTTCCTTTCAGGAGTTCTTTCAAGGTTTCCGCCGTATCGGTTTCGGAGGGATAACAACAACGAAGCAGCTTACTGAACACCTCTCTTTTAGTATAGCTTAAATTATAATAATAATCCGCTTTTCCTAACGAATTTTCTCCTAACGCCTTCAGGATAGCAACAAAAACCGAAGCGCCGTCTACTCTTTCAAGTTTCATTACCAATGAAGATACTTCCGTAGCCGCTTCCTCTCGTTTTAATTCAAGCGCTACTATACGGTTGGTTACTTTTTCCAGCGTTTTTTTCAATTTACTAAAATCAGTATCCCCATACATCGCAACTATTTCTTTCTGCTGAGGAGATCTGTCAAACAGGTACAATGACGCTAAACGTAAAGATTCTTCCGCATTCGGGCGAATCACCAATTCTTTTATAACTTCCGATTCAGGTATCATTCCCATATCATACGCTTTCCCGAAGTCAAAAATAGTAAGGTAACTTTTAGGAAAAGAGAAAAGCGGATTGGTATTCGGAAAGTTTAATTTGCTATAATAATTATACCGAACCGTAAAATAATCCGAAAATTCTTTGTCGGATAGCCGTTTATTACATACATCATACATCCAATAGCTTATACCCGTATGCTGACAAATAAAAACCGCTTGCCCTTCTTTCCCATTATACGTTTCATAAGTAAACATCTTCTTTGCACCCCGTTTATTCATAAAAGGGAAAAAAGAAGCCAGTATATTTTGGGACACTTTACGGCTATAAGAAGCGTCCAGATATATATCCGCCAATAAATGAATTATTTTGCTTACCGAATCATAATGAGATAATTTTAACAGCCTGTTTATTAATTCATTCGGATTAAAACCATAGAACTTTATGATTTCAGGCATAAACTCTTTGTTCATGAACTGATATACCCCATAGTCATAGCTGGCATGTTTGGCAGAAGAAAGGATAAAAAGAAGTTGAAGCATACTTTTGGAGTCTTTTATTTCATGCTGGTAAAACTCCTTCCATACTTCAGGCAATGGATAGCAATTTATACTCCCTTCTATACAAACAGCGTCTTTTACTTCGATAAATATATCGCCAAGTAAACAAGTTTTTCCATATTTGTTCACATATTCGTAGTCGGCACGCTTCGTTATAAGGTCATTTAATTTTTCAAACAGGATAAACGCCCTTGAATACCGTCCCGATAAAATCCGCTGAAATAATAATAAGTCATTAAACAAAGGAAAGGCCTTTTTTAAATCAAAATCCTTATCCGGTTCTAACATTGGGAGAACAAATTCTTCTTCCGGATCATATAAACCAAATCCATTATCTTTAGTAAACAAATCAGCCTTTGAAGAAATTTCACTATCAAACATATTATCAGAAAAGTTATATATTCGTTTTCATTACTAAGGTAAGGGTGCAAAATAACAAAATAAATACAATTAAGCAAAAAATAATAACTAATATAATTTTACTTTAGCACATAAATGCGTTCTACGGGCTTACGATCTCAAAAAGTTGGGTATGTTAAATAATAAGGCATCAAATAAATCATTACCTTTGTCAATTCTAACGAATAACGTTACATATTTTAATTAAAAAATGGAATACAATTTCAGGGAAATAGAAAAGAAGTGGCAGGAATACTGGAATGCCCATAAGGTTTATCAGGTAAAAGAAGATGAAAATAAACCTAAATACTATGTATTGGATATGTTCCCCTATCCATCCGGGGCAGGGCTGCATGTAGGACATCCGCTCGGCTATATTGCATCTGATATTTATTCACGCTATAAAAGGTTATGCGGTTTCAATGTATTGCATCCGATGGGATATGATGCTTACGGGCTTCCGGCAGAACAATATGCCATCCAAACCGGGCAGCATCCGTATATTACTACCAAAAAGAATATTGAACGATACCGGGAGCAATTAGATAAGATAGGTTTTTCGTTCGACTGGAGCCGCGAAGTACAAACCTGCGACCCGGGCTATTATCGTTGGACACAATGGGCGTTTATTAAAATGTTCAACAGTTATTACTGTTATGACATACAACAAGCACGCCCGATTGAAGAATTAATAGCAGCCTTTGAACAGGTAGGCGCAGCGCCATTACATGTAGCCTGTGGCGAAGAATATACATTTACAGCCGGCGAATGGAAAGATAAAAGCGAACGTGAAAAGCAGGAAATAGTAATGAACTATCGCATCGCTTATTTAGGCGATACGATGGTAAACTGGTGTCCGGCTTTAGGAACGGTGCTGGCCAATGATGAAGTAATCAACGGACTTTCCGAACGGGGAGGATATCCCGTAGAACAAAGAATGATGCGCCAATGGTGCTTGCGTGTTTCGGCTTATGCACAACGTTTATTGAATGGCTTGGATACGATTGACTGGACAGAGTCATTAAAAGAAACGCAACGCAATTGGATCGGCCGCAGCGAAGGGACCGAAATGCAATTTGAAGTAAAATATTCTTCTGTAAAATTTACCATTTTTACTACCCGCGCAGATACGATCTTTGGCGTCACCTTTATGGTATTAGCTCCGGAAAGCGAATTGGTGGATACACTTACTACCAAAGAACAACGCCCCGAGGTAGACAAATACATCGAGGCTACTAAAAAGAAAACAGAACGCGAACGCATTGCCGATAAAAAAGTAACGGGTGTGTTTACAGGTTCGTATGCGATTAATCCCGTAACGGGCGAAGCAATCCCCGTATGGATTAGCGATTACGTATTGGCGGGCTATGGCACCGGCGCTATTATGGCCGTACCGGGACATGACAGCCGCGACTATGCTTTTGCCAAGCACTTCAAGCTACCCATTATCCCCCTGATTGAAGGGTGTGATATATCCGAAGAAAGTTTCGACGCCAAAGAAGGTAAAATGATAAACTCTCCGCAAAAAGGAAAGGAAACGGAGGGCGGTTTGGTATTAAACGGTTTGGAAGTGCCCCAAGCCATTGCAAAAACCAAACAATACATTGAAGAAAACAAATTGGGCAAGGTAAAGACCAATTACCGCCTGCGCGACGCTACTTTCAGCCGTCAACGGTATTGGGGCGAACCATTCCCTATTTATTACGATGTAAACGGAATGCCTCAACCTATTCCGGCGGATAAATTGCCGTTGGAATTGCCCGATGTTAATAAGTTCCTTCCCACGGAAACAGGCGAACCGCCTTTGGGACGCGCCGACAAATGGGCGTGGGACAGCGTAAACGGAAAAGTAGTGGAAACATTGCGGATAGACAATACAACCATCTTCCCGCTCGAACTAAACACCATGCCCGGATTTGCCGGTTCGTCGGCTTATTATATCCGCTACGAAGACCCGCATAATGATAAAGCATTGGCAGATAAAAAAGCCAATGCCTATTGGGGAAATGTAGATTTATATTTAGGCGGCACCGAACATGCTACCGGACATTTAATATATAGCCGCTTCTGGAATAAATTCCTTTACGACTCAGGCATCATTAAGGATGAAGAACCTTTTCGGAAACTGATTAATCAGGGAATGATCCAGGGACGATCCAACTTTGTATATCGTATCAACGGTACGAATACATTTGTATCCCTGAACCTGAAAAGTAAGTATGAAGTTACCCCCTTACATGTGGATGTGAACATAGTAAGTAATGATATACTGGACAGGGAAGCCTTCCGTAACTGGAACCCGGAATACAAAACCGCCGAATTTATAACGGAAGACGGTAAATATATTTGTGGATGGGCCGTGGAAAAAATGTCCAAATCCATGTTTAATGTAGTAAATCCGGATATGATTGTTGAAAAATACGGAGCGGATACCTTACGCCTTTATGAAATGTTTTTAGGCCCTTTGGAACAATCCAAACCCTGGGACACGAATGGTATAGACGGCGTTCACCGTTTTCTTAAAAAGTTAGTTGCTCTCTTCTTCGGCAATACGGATTCATTCAATATATCAGATGATAAACCAACAGCCGGCGAATTAAAGTCTATCCATAAATTGATTAAAAAAGTATCTTTTGATATTGAACATTTTTCTTTCAATACTTCAGTAAGCGCCTTTATGATTTGTGTCAATGAATTGACCGCATTAAAGTGTAATAAACGGGAAATAGTAGAAACATTACTAATCGTACTCTCACCGTTTGCCCCACATATAGCGGAAGAATTATGGCACAGGTTAGGTAATAAGACAACGATTGTAGAAGCGCAATGGCCTTCCTATAAGGAAGAATATCTGAAAGAAGATGTCGTTACCTATGCCGTTTCGTTCAATGGGAAAGCCCGTTTCAATATGGAAGTACCGGCAGAAACGCCCCGTGAAGCTGTTGAAAAAGCAGCCTTAACACACGAGAGCGCTGCTAAGTGGCTGGAAGGCAAGGTTCCTAAAAAGATAATTGTTGTACCAAATAAAATTGTAAATATCGTAATTTAATGCAGCAACATATCCGAAACGTTTTTTATTCCGTCCAAGACTATCTGATAATCTTTATTGGAACCATACTTTATGGATTCGGTTTCAATGGATTTATACTTTCAAATGAAATTATAACCGGTGGAGTAAGCGGTATCAGTGCGCTTATCTTCTTTGCAACTTCCATTCCGGTTTCCGTTTCTTATTTAGTAATTAATATTATCTTATTAGCCATTGCCTTTAAAATATTAGGCTTTAAATTTCTTATAAAAACAATATTCGGGGTTATTTCCTTATCGGCTTCCTTATCTCTTTTCGAATGGTTATTAGGTGGTGTTCCCATAATTAAAGACCAACCCTTCATGTCTATCATCCTTGGCGGCGGAATATGCGGCACGGGATTGGGAATTATATTCTCGGCAAACGGCAGCACCGGCGGAACGGATATCATTGCCGCTATCATCAATAAATACAAGAATATTTCCATAGGGACAGGATTACTCTTTTTTGATTTCATTATCATCAGTTCTTCTTATTTACTTTTTGAAGACGTAAATAAAATTATTTTTGCTTTTGTTGAAATGGGTGTAAGTAATTATATGCTCGACCGTATCATCAACGCCAACCGGCAATCTGTTCAATTTCTTATCTTCTCCCAAAAGTACGACGAGATAACCGAACGTATTATCAAAGACTTAGGAAGAGGTTGTACATTGCTTAACGGGGTAGGGGGGTACTCCAATAAACCTACTAAAGTAATCGTTTTATTAGCCAAGAAATCCGAATCCGTCACCATTTTCAGATTAATAAAAGAAATAGACAGCCAGGCCTTTATTTCTCAAAGTATCGTCAGAGGTGTATATGGAGAAGGATTCGACCAGATCAAAACTTAACTTCCAACGCCGGCATTATATCATTTTTTAGTTATGCAAAACAAGAAGAAAGGAATAGATACATTGAAATAAGATATATCAAACTCATCTCCGAATAGTGTATAATAAATATCATTGGATAACGTAATCTCTATCCCTACCGATGCTATTAATAAAAAAAGAAACAGTCCCGAAAGGAAAAAATAATTCCGCATCGTTTTCCATCTGAGGGAAGCGAATACAATCAGTACAAACAGAGCCATCACTATCCACATATTCCCCTGGCGCGTCTGCTGAAACATAGGATTGTATTCCGGATGATTCAGTATGCCATGCCCGCCAAACAGAAAAGGTATAAAGGGAACTACCACTCCTGCAACGACCAATAAAGCAAAACATATCTTCTTCTTTGTAGCCAACCGTAAAAAATGAGGGAAGACAAAAAGGAAAAGCGGCATAGCTACCAACATCTTAGTACATAGAAATAAACCTGTAACGATTGCCGTCCAATACAGATGTTTCGACCATAGTTGATAATAAAACATAGAAGATAAAAACATATATACCAAAAGCATATTACACAATAAATCACTTCTGACAGACATTTCCCACCAAAAACCGGGCGAAAGAGCCAGCAAAAGTATAAACGCCCCGCCGGCAAGCCGCTTTCTGTTGAAATAAAGAAATACGAAAAATATAAACAAACAAAATAACTGCCCATACCCCGTATCGCCCAATAAATGAAAAGGAAAGTGAAACAATTGCCAAACCGGATAAGGAGAAGCATACCCTCCCTTATGCGTAGGCGTGCCATAAGGGAAAACGCCATTCTTCAAATTCTCACTCCAAAAAGCCAAAGCCGACCAACGGTCTACATCTACGGTATATTTATCTATATAGTGCATCAACAAAAAAGCCAATAACAAAATAAACGCAGCAACAAAAATGAAAAAGTAACTGCTCTTCCGTATATCTTTATATTGGGTAAGCTTAAAAATACTCCATACCAGCAACGGATAAGCAATCAACAGATAGAGAACCTTCACCTCGGAGGCGGGATTGTATTTAATGCAAAAGATAAGGTTTACAAACAGATAAATCCCCCAAGAGAATATTTTCATTAGTTTATCTTTGTAAAAGCCTGTAATCAATAGGTTCATAATTTACACATTACACTGTTTAGGTTTAAAATCGCAAATATATACAATGTTATCTGCAATTCTTCCAATCACAGTTTAGATTAGGATTTCCTTAAATGATTTCCTTCCAATCACAGTTTAGATCAATACTTCATGAGATGATTGATTATAAAACACAGTTTAGATTTGATGTTCATAAAATGATTGATTATAAAACACAGTTTAGATTTGATGTTCATGAGATGATTTACTATAAAACACAGTTTAGATTTGATGCTCATGAAATGTTTTTATTCAAAATACAGTTTAGGTTTGGACAAAAATAAAAGAAGGATACGTAACGTAATGTATAATATAGCGCCATCTTTATAAAGAAAAAACATACACTTCTTTACTTAAAATAAAATCAATCATTTATCGTTATATTTATCTAAACATTAATATATAATACGAATTGATCAAATGGTTACCGAACTGGTATTTGCTACTAATAATAAACATAAACTCAAAGAGGTACAGCATATTATATCCGATAAAGTAATACTGCTTTCTTTAGCTGATATTAATTGTTACGATAACATACCTGAGACGGCTGATACGTTGGAGGGAAATGCTTTATTAAAAGCGCGATATATCAAACAGCGGTATGGATATAATTGCTTTGCCGATGATACAGGCCTCGAAGTAGAAGCGTTGAACCAAGCGCCGGGCGTATATTCTGCCCGTTATGCAGGAGAAGGAAACGATGCATTGGCTAATATGAATAAGCTTCTTCGCCAAATGCAAGGGAAGGAAAACAGAAAAGCGCGTTTCCGTACGGCTATAGCGCTTATCATAGACGATAAAGAATATCTGTTTGAAGGAATTATTAACGGCTCTGTTATAACAGAAAAGAGGGGAGAAGCCGGCTTTGGTTACGACCCTGTATTTATACCGGACGGTTATATACAAACGTTTGCCCAAATGGGTAGTGAACTGAAAAACCAAATAAGCCATCGCGCTTTGGCTGTAAAAGAATTAGCAACATTTTTATCCACCAATCCGCATAAATAATGAAACGGCTGTTAATTATTTTTATTTGCCTGCATAGTTTAACACAAGCGGGTTATCTGAAAAGCGCCGGCGCCTGGAGGTCGTATTTGTCTTATCATAATACTACATTGGTAGCAGAAGGAAATAATCACGTATTCGCTGTAGCCAACGGTTCATTATATAGTTATAATAAAGAGGATAAAAGCATTGCCTATTATGCAAAAGAAACAAATCCTGCCCTGAGTGATAATAATATACTGAATATCCGGTTTAGCTCCGATGAAAATGTATTGATTATCACCTATCTGAACGGTAACATAGATTTGCTGGGAGACGATGGGATAACCAACCTCCCGTTCTTAATGGAAAACAACAGTATTCAAAACAAAGAGGTAAACTCTATTTATACAAATAAAAATACAGCCTACCTGGCAGCTAAGTTTGGTATTGTAGTTATTAACCTTCAACAAAAAGAAATAAAAGAAACGTATCGCCTGAATACATCTGTTTCTTCTGTTGTTATTAAAGACGATTATATATATGCCGCCGCCGGAAAGAAAGTATTGAAAGCTTTACTCAACGCAAACCTGATTGACCCGAATAATTGGAAACCTGATTATACAATACAGGCGGAAGATACGATCCGTCAATTAGCCGTATTTAAAAATACGTTATGTTTTCTTATTAAAGGGAAAGGAATTTATTATCAGTCAGAAAATAATACAAAAACATTACTGACTAATCATTCTCTTACAGGCATGAAAGTAGAAAACGACTTGTTATTAACCCATTCCGCCAATGAATTATTTATCTATTCTTCTTTAACTGAAAGGGAAAAAGGAAGCTTCAGCGATATAAAAGATGTATCTTCTACAAAAAATAACAAGAAATATTGGTTAGCCACCGGCGAAAAGGGTATTACAGGAATAGAAAGAACAAACGCTAACCAATATCAAATCATCCTCAGCGATATAAATAATAACAGCCCTGTAAGAAATTATGCCGATTTCCTTACGATATACAATAACAAACTATACGTTGCCGGGGGAGGCAGATGGACAGACAGAAAACAATGGACAGGAACTGTCATGATTTATGATACGCAAGAACAAATATGGAACAACATACCCCATATAAATAACTTTAAAGATGCCACCGGTATAGCTGTTGATAAAAACGACGAAAGCCATTTATTTGTTTCCTCATGGGGAGAAGGTGTATACGAAATAAAAGAAAATGAACTGGTAAAAATATATAATGAAAAAAACAGCGCCCTGCAATCAGCGCTTCCTACAAACGGATATACGCGCGTGGAAGGCCTTTGCTTTGATAATAATAACAATTTGTGGATGACAAACAGCAGCGTTTCGGATGTTATAAAAGTATTAAAACCGGATGGAAGTTGGGTATCTATTCCTATACCGGGAGTAGCGAATGCCGCTTTAGCAGATAAAATACTTATCACCGCCAACGGCGATAAATGGATAAACCTTGTACGTGCCGACAGAAGTGGTATTTTAGTATTTAATGAAAGAAATAGTTTGGATAACAATTCCGATCACGACTTTTACTATTTCAGCACCTTAAATGACCGGAATGGAAATATAGGAGCTTCCGAATTTTTCTGTATAACAGAAGACAAAAGTAGTACGCTGTGGATAGGAACGAACAGAGGGCCTATTATTCTCTATAATGCATCCAATGCTTTAAATAATAAAGAACAAACCAACTTCAACAGAATCATATATACGGACGAAAACGGAGAAAATCAGTTTTTCTTAAAGGATGAAAGAGTAAAAGCTATAGCCGTAGACGGAGGAAACCGTAAATGGTTGGGAACAGAAAGTGACGGCCTTTACCTCGTAAGCGAAGACGGCAGTGAAGTAATCGAACATTTCAGAGCTGAAAATTCTCCTTTACTATCCAATAAAATTGAAAGCCTTGCTATTAATAATAAAACAGGCGAAATATTTATAGGTACGGACAAAGGATTGATTTCATATTTGGGAGATGCAACCGAAGGAAGTAAAAGTTACTCCGATGTATATGCTTATCCGAATCCCGTAAGGCCTGAGTTTAATCAAAAGGTCATTATAACCGGTTTAATGGAAAATTCGAATGTAAAAATAACAGACGTAAAAGGCAATCTTATTTACCAGACTAAATCGGTTGGCGGACAAGTAACCTGGGATTGCCGGAATAAAAGTAGTAAGTACGTAGCCTCCGGCATTTATCTGGTCATAGCCGCCACACCGGAAGCTAAAGAAAGCGTAGTAACAAAAATTGCTGTCGTACAATAAATCATAATCCCAATTGTTTGGATATTTCCAACATTCTGAGGATAGGTTTTACGGCTTTTACCTGAATTTCTTTATCAATAGATATTTCAGGCGTTTCATGTTTCAGGCAATTATACAGCTTTTCTATTGTATTCAAACGCATAAAACTACATTCATTACAGGCGCAAGTACTGTCATTCGGAGGAGCCGGGATAAATTCTTTATCCCGGCTTTTCTTTTTCATTTCATGAATTACGCCACTTTCCGTTGCTACAATAAATTGCTTTTTATCCGATTGAATTGTATACCTTAGTAAAGCGGCTGTAGATCCTACAAAATCGGAAACCTGTATGATGGGTTGTTTACATTCGGGATGTGTAACGATTTCCGCTTTGGGATACCGTTCTTTCAGCGTTAGTATTTTTTCAAGCGAAAACTGTTCATGCACATGGCAGGCGCCGTCCCAAAGTAACATATTCCTGCCGGTTATGCTATTGATATAATTACCTAAATTCCTGTCGGGCCCGAATACGATGTTAGTATCTTTTGGAAAACTATCCACTATTTGTTTCGCATTCGTAGAGGTTACTACTATATCTGTTACAGCTTTCACGGCAGCAGTTGTATTGACATAGGAAATAACCGTATAACCGGGATGCTGGTTTACAAACTCAGTAAACTTATCTGCCGGGCAACTATCGGCAAGCGAGCAACCGGCATTCAAATCGGGAACCAACACTTTTTTATCCGGACATAGTATCTTGGCCGTTTCCCCCATGAAATGAACGCCGCAAAGCACAATTATATCCGCAGTAGTCTCTGCCGCCCATTGTGCCAAAGCCAAACTGTCCCCCACAAAGTCGGCTATATCCTGTATATCGCCTGTCTGATAATAATGGGCCAGGATAACCGCATTCTTTTCTTTTCGCAACCTGTTTATTTCTTCCTTCATAATAGGCAAAGTTACAATATTCTTCTTAATATTACGGAATCGCCTGATTTTTAGTTTTCCACAATTTATTATTATATTTCTTTTTAATATAAATTTAAAAATAAATTATTTATGATGATGATAGGCTGTTGAAACGGTTTATTATTTTATCCGGATATATTTGTTTATTCCATTATTAGTATGGGGCGAATAGTTATTAACATATTATTAGTAATTAATCTATTCCTTTATTATTTGATTATCTATGATTTACGTATGTTTATTAACAATATACTTATAAACTTGGGTGTGAATAAAATTTGATTGTTTGTAACTCGTTTTCCGGTGAATTGTTTGTATCAAAACAGGATGATAAGTAAAGGATAAAAATTTTTGTATATTTATATATGATAGTATTATATAAATAGTTGAGTTTTGCAATAGTAATATTCTTTTTTATATTCACTATTTATGAAAATCTTTTGAACGGGATTTCAGCATGAATTTATTACTTTTGCATCCAAACGTTGAGAGTAATGCGTAAGTTAAAGATTACAGAACTAAACAGGCTTACTGCCGAAGCATTTAAAGACAGTAAAAAGATTCCTTTAGTAGTTGTATTAGACCATGTAAGAAGTTTAAACAATGTAGGTTCGGTATTCCGTACATCAGATGCATTCCGGGTAGAAGCCGTTTATCTTTGCGGAATAACCGCTTGCCCGCCTCATCCGGAAATTCATAAAACAGCTCTTGGAGCGGAAGATACCGTAGATTGGGTATATTATAAAGATACATTGGAAGCGGTTGACAAGTTGAAGAAAGCGGAATATACCTTATGTGTTGTAGAGCAAGCCGAAGGAAGCGTCCTGTTAGATAAGCTCATCCTCGAAAAAGGCAGGAAATATGCCGTTATCTTTGGCAATGAAGTAAAAGGCGTCCAACAGGAAGTGGTTGATAACTGCGATATATGTCTTGAAATCCCGCAATATGGTACGAAACATTCCCTGAATGTATCGGTATCGGCCGGCATTGTTATCTGGGATTTATTTAAACAACTGTCAGATTAACCCGTTTTCTACAAGCACTACGATACGTTCGGTCATGGCGTCTGCTCCTTTCGGGTCGTATCCGCTTTTTAGGCTGACGCCGAACATACCGGCAAAAAGATTCCAGAATCCTGCGCGGAAACTCCCTAGATAAGCTTTCAATATATGATAACTGGATTGGTTGCATTCCCTGTCTATCAGTTTGATTAATAATTTTCCTTGCGAAAAAGTAAGCTTTCTCAGTTCGGGCTTGTATTGTTTAAACAAATCCTTCTCCATTTGTTTGAGATGCCTTTCCTTTGCTTTCTGGTCGGGAAGCGTTTCCATATATTCATACGTTTCAATCAACGTATCGTAAATCAATTGGGCATAAGGGAGTGTACGTTTCACATCTCTTATGAGTTTAGTGTATTTTTCCTGTTCCTTTTTGTTTCTAAAACGAATTTCCGGATACACATACACATCCCTCAGATGTACAACTGCTATTGTATCGCCATTCGTATCTATACAGGCTTTTTGTACATCGGCAGGAATCGTATTCATATTAATTTGTTGCGCATAACCTTTCGGGCAACCCAATATAAATACAACTAATAAAAACCATTTCACTTTACCCATAGCATACAAAAATAACGGATTTACTATAAGAATCATATTTTTTTACACTATTTGACTAAAAGCCATTCACGAAAAGATTAAAACAACATCTAATCAAAAGAATATAAATATATTGTATTTTTACATCCCAATTGGATTATCATATTACCTTAAGAGATGTTCGGCTTCAATGGATAACAGGTTTTAAATAGAGAAAGGAGAAGAATCGGATTACCCGCAAGTCATACAATCAGCAACAATTCCTGTAAAATCCACAATCGCAACATGAGGATAATGTAAAATACTGCCTTCACTAGCTATGTTAGTGAAGGCAGTATCAAGTTGGGGTTTTGAAAAAAACGTAAATATGAAAAACGTAAATTTAATCTTTCGGTTTGGTTTAATGAAAATTTCACCCTAACGTAAATTGATTCGTCTTTTTGTTTTATATATCCTTCTATTTGTTTTATATATATTTTTATTGGAAGGCTTTCGTTTATAAAACCAATTTGATATGCGTTTTGATTAAGGTGTTTTGAGAGATTAAGAAAGAAATTACATTTTTTAAGAATCGAGTGGGAAATTAACCGGTAAAACAGTGTAATTTACAACGTACAGGGGGCGGGGCTTTTAAATCTTTCAACTACCTGACTATAATTTACAAAAAAACGTGATAAACCGGACAGATTCAAACGAACCGGCTGTTTTTATGGTTGATTCAAAGGAAATACGTAATTTTGTAGATGGACAACAGACCTGAAGAATCATAACATAATGGCAAAAAACAAATTAGTATCTCCATTTGTAAAATGGGTTGGCGGAAAAAGGCAACTCCTTGATTCTATTATGAAAGTCATGCCTAAAAATATAAGAAACGATACTTATATAGAGCCATTTGTCGGCGGAGGCGCCGTCCTTTTCCACATTCAACCCAGGAATGCTATTATCAATGATTTTAACCCGGAACTGATGAATGTATATCATGTCATAAAAGAGGAGCCGGAGGAACTTATTGCCGATTTGAAAAAGCACAAAAACGAACCGGACTACTTCTATGCTATCCGGCAATTAGACAGGGAGGAAGGTTTTGAAAAGACCGACAGGGTAAAACGGGCGTCGAGGTTGATATATTTGAACAAGACTTGCTATAACGGATTATATAGGGTCAATAATGCCGGGGAATTTAACTCTCCCTTTGGGAGGTATAAAAATCCGAACATCGTTAATGAGCCTGTATTAAGAGCGGTTTCGTCCTATCTAAATTCCAATAATGTGCAAATCTGTCATACGGATTACGATGATATACTAAAAAATGTGGATAAACATTCATTCGTGTATTTGGACCCGCCGTATCATCCCCTGTCTGAAAGGTCTAATTTTACAGGTTATGTGCAGGGTGGATGGAACATGTCCGATCAGCGTCGGTTGCGGGAGGCTTGTGATGATTTGACGAGACGGGGTATAAAGTTTTTACTGTCTAATTCTGCGTCAGGTTTTATAATGGATTTGTACCGGGTATATGATATTAATATTGTCAAAGCCACCCGTTCAATTAATTCTGATGGAGAAAAACGGGGTAAGGTTGATGAACTTTTAATCAGTAATTTATGAGTAAATCGAAGAACGACATAGCATGGGAGCAGATTTTTGAACAGTTGTTATTTAGGGAGAATAAATTGTCTATAAATCTGATTGAAGCTAAGAATTATATCTCCGATGATTTCCTGATTCGTCAATTGTATTATCCCTGTCGTTTGTGGAACGACAGGATAACCAAACAAGTGCGTCCTGTATTCCTGATATATTCGAATGGTATTTTTTATCTTAGAGGAACAGTAAAAGAGTCGGAATTGCCATTTCCGCAGGCGGATAGTTTTGAGCGTGTAATTAACCTTTGCGAACTATTGAAGCAAAAAGGTTTCCTAAGCAAAGAAGGGATTACTCAAAACTATGAGTTTGATCATCGCCAGACAGACTATTATGCTAATGCTGCGACGTATTTAGGATTAATAGAGCGTACCCGTGAGAATAACCTAATAATGAAAAAATCGAAATTGTATAAAATTAATGCGGAAGAAACATACAGACGTAGGGTTTCAACCGTTATTTCATGGATAAACTAGATAATTGAACTTATTGTATGACAAAAAATAAATCAAGGAAGGGCAAGGAAAAGAAACCAGCCAAAAGGGATGGTAAACGAATGAAGAAGCAAGCCATGATACAGGCTGTTATCGCTACGTTCCAGTCATCGCCCAAAGAACTTTTTAATTACAAGCAAATCAGTAACAAGATTGGTATTGAAAGCCAGGCGCAAAAACTGATGATAGTAGATGTACTCTACGACCTGGCAGCCGATGGGTTCGTGGTAGAAATGGATCGCGGACGGTATCGCCTCAATAGCCTGGGGACGATTGCTACGGGCATTTTTCAGCGAAGAAGCAATGGAAAGAACTCTTTTATTCCCGAAGATGGCGGCGCGCCGGTATTTGTTGCCGAGCGTAATTCGGGCCATGCCATGCACGGGGATAAGGTAAAAGTGCAACTGCTGGCTAAGCGGAAAGGCGCCGAACCGGAGGCGGAAGTGATGGAAATCCTCGAACGCACGGAGCAGACGTTTGTAGGCAAACTACAAGTGGCCAAAGGTTTTGCCTTTCTTATCACCGAAGATAAAACACTGGCCAACGATATCTTTATCCCCAGAGATAAACTGAAGGGGGGGAAAGATGGCGATAAGGCCATTGTCCGTATCATGGAATGGCCGGAAGGTGCGAAGAATCCGTTGGGCGAAGTGATCGACATCTTAGGAAAAGCCGGGCAAAATACGGCCGAGATGCATGCGATCCTTGCCGAATTTGGCCTTCCGTATAAATACCCTGCCGCGGTAGAGAAAGCAGCCGATAAGATACCGGAAAAAATACCGGAGGAAGAAATCGCCAGGCGGGAAGACTTCCGTAAGGTAACCACCTTTACCATAGACCCCAAGGATGCAAAAGACTTTGACGACGCCCTGTCTGTAAGAAAACTACCGGACGGTAATTGGGAAGTAGGGGTACACATTGCCGACGTTACCTATTATGTAAAGCCGGAGGGTATCATTGAGCGTGAAGCCGCGAGCCGGGCTACGTCTGTCTATCTGGTAGACCGCACGATTCCCATGCTTCCCGAAAGGCTTAGTAATTTAATCTGCTCGCTTCGCCCGGATGAAGAGAAGCTGTGTTTCTCGGTTATTTTTGAGATGGACGGGAATGCAGAGGTAAAAAAATACCGGATCAAACGGACCGTTATCAAAAGCGGCCGGCGGTTTACCTACGAAGAGGCGCAACAAATCATCGAAACAGGCGAAGGCGACCTTAAAGAAGAGATACTGGCCATGAACCACCTGGCCACGAAACTGCGCGCCAGACGCTTCAGGGAGGGAGCTATCAATTTCGACCGCTACGAAGTGAAATTTGAAATTGATGAAAACGGAAAGCCGCTCAACGTCTATTTTAAGGAAGCGAAAGATTCCAACAAACTGGTGGAAGAGTTCATGCTCCTGGCCAATAAAACGGTGGCCGGGTTTGTAGGCCATGTGCCGAAAGGGAAAACGCCCAAAACGTTCGTCTATCGCATACACGACTTGCCCGACCCGGATAAGATGGAAAATTTTGCGGAATTTGTCCGCCGTTTCGGTTATAAAGTAAAGACGGAAGGGCTAAAGAGCGACGTATCGAAGGGTATTAATAAACTGCTGGATACCATCCAGGGGAAACCGGAAGAAAACCTGATAGAAACATTGGTCATCCGTGCCATGCAGAAAGCCCGTTACTCAACCGAAAACGTGGGGCATTACGGGCTGGCCTTTGCGTATTACACACACTTTACGTCTCCCATCCGCCGGTATCCCGATATGATGGTGCACCGCTTGCTGGAGCGTTACCTGGCAGGCGGGCGCAGCGTGGCAAAAGTCAAATATGAAGAGTTGTGCACCCACAGTTCGAGCATGGAACAACTTGCCGCCAATGCCGAACGCGCTTCCATCAAATACAAGCAGGTAGAGTTTATGAGCGATAAACTGGGCAGGGTGTACGATGGCGTTATCTCGGGCGTAACGGAATGGGGATTGTATGTGGAGCTGAACGAAAATAAATGCGAAGGATTAGTGCCTATCCGCGACTTACAGGACGATTATTATGAATTTGATGATAAAAACTACAGCCTGACAGGCAGGCGCCATAAATATCAATTCCGTTTAGGCGACCCGATAACCATCCGGGTAGCCCAGGCGAACCTGGAACGGAAACAGTTAGACTTTGCGCTTGCTTAATGCAGAAGCGCAAAGCCCGGTTTCCGCGGGGAGGCTATTGAAGCCATGCTTCAAGCTGGCGAAGTATCTTTTCCTTTATTTCTTCCGGCATATTGCCAATGCGTGAGCGATGGCTTCCGCGGGGCTGGATATAGATTTGTTCGTTTACCTTCCCTTTAAAGGCGGGTACACGGGTAGCGCTCCAGGGGTCTGTCTCGCCATATATCCAAATCACCTTCGGATCGTTGTCTTTCAGAAAATTGTAAATCTTGTGGTATAAAGCCGCATTGAATGTAATTTCGGGAGCCGTTGGCGGCAGCATGATTTTAGCTACATACCCATGCGTATGCCGGAGCGTCAGGTATTTCCTGAATGGTTGGGTATCGTAGCCATAATAGCCCAGTTCTTTGGCAGCCTGCACGAAGAAGGGAGCGTTGGGCTGGGTTTCGGAAAAATAGTCGGGCCCGCTGATGTCTATCAGGTGGTAGAACAACATCTTGTCGTCCGAATCAAGCGGAGGGATATCGCCGAAGGACGTCCCCCATTGCCAGAAGGCGAACGAATATTCAAGCACGCAATAGTCTAATACTTCGGCCGGCGGGATTTTGAACGTCAGGCCCTTTTCCGCGCAGAAGCTTTCCAGTAGCGGCAGCATGGCCTCTCTTCGTTTGAGTATTTCCAGTTGGAAGTTTTCAAGCTGTTTCCTTTCTTTCCTGGTCCCTACTTTCCGGAGGAAGGCCTCCTGCCTGTCGTCTTCTATGGCCCTGTTCAGCGGGGCTACATAGGGTACGGAGAAGTCTACGTCGTCCGGGAAGTAAGCCCGGTAGATCATCGTCGTTTGCCCGCCCTTGCTGATGCCGGTACTCACCCATTTGCCGGGGTAGATTTGCTTAAAGGCAGTTGTGATATGATGCAGGTCGTATGCCGAGTTCTCGGCGGTGAGATACTCCCAGTTGAGCGGCTGGGGCGTTGATTCGAGGAAATACCGGTGCTCTGCGAAAACGATGTTGGCATTGATGAGTTTAGACAGTTCTTCCTGGTAACGCGGCGTCAGGGCATACGACCCGCCATAGCCTTCCGTAACGATAACCGTCGGCCTGTCGAATCCTGCATGCGCCACCACTACCCGTTGCGTAAACGAACCGGCCTCAGGATGCCGGTGATCTAACGGCTGGGTGATCCTGACAACGTATTTTTCGGCAAAATGGTCGGACTCCAGCGCCTCTACGCGGTTCACGTCTTTAAGGCGTAATAACTTATCTTTCAGTTCGCTTGCCGATAGGGGGGCAGCTGCCCAAAGCAGTAAGGTAAAGAGTAATAAATAGAGGAAACGTTTCATGCGTGTTGTTGTTTTTAGTTTGTATATCCGCTCTGTTCGTCCTTTCCGGGGTGTGAGCGGAAGATTTCCCGGATATCTTCTTCCGCCAAACCGGTGATTGCTTGTATTTGCTCTATGGAGAAGCCGTTGCGCCGGCAGTTGGTAACGATATTGACCAGGCTTTTGGCTTCACCCTCGGCCCGTCCTTCAGCCCGTCCCTCGGCCATCCCTTCGGCCCGTCCCTCGGCCCGTCCCTCGGCCCGGCCTTTGGTGCGGCCCTGGATTTCACCTTCGGCGATGAGGGTGTTTTCTACGCGGATGGCGTCCCAGTATTTGTCGTAGGCGTATAGCTCGGCGTCTGTGTAGGCGCCCGGTTCGCACAGGTCGAGCGCACGGCTGATTTCGGCGTTGCTTTTCAGGTCGTCGGGCACTACGTTCCAGCCTTCGTCTACTTCTTTGAGGAAGCGGAGCCAGAGCGCGGCCATGCGGCGGTCTGTCCAGGTTTCGGCGCGGAATTTGGGGAGTTCCACCAGCACAAACTCCAGTCCTTCGATCACCTCGTCCGAATTGTGGAAGTTCACAATCCGGTAGTGGTGGTAGAAGGCTTCGGTTTTGTGGTCGAATATGTCGTCAAGGATGGCCAGGGCGTACACGGGCTGGAGCAGGTGGAAATGCTCGTTTTTGTCGAGCTGGCGCACGTAGGCTTTCGAGGTGTTGAACACCATGCGGTTGGAGAAGGCGCTGTTCCACAGCATCTGCATCTCTACGATGAACTGCCGGCCGGTGTTGTCGCGGCAGCGCACGTCTACGATGGAGTTTTTTTTGGCGGGATTGTCGGGCACCTGCTCGGCGGGGAGGTATTCCAGGCTTTCGATGCGCTGATGCTCTTCGAGGGGCATCAGGGCGTTGAGGAAACTTTTCAGCAGGTCGGGATGTTCGCCGAATATGCGTTTGAACGTCAGGTCGTTTTTAGGATCAAGATAGCGTGGCATATAGGTTGTTTTTTTAAAGGGACTCGAGGGTTAACATGCCGTTGTATACCAGGCCGGAGAGGCGGGCCAGCGTTTGGCCGTCTTTCTCTACCCAGGCTTCTGCGGCGGGCGCCCCGTTGAGGGAGAGGATGATGTGGTCTTCGGACGTGCTTACCAGGAGGCCGGTGGGCGTTTCTCCGGCAGTGGGCGTTTCTCCGCCGGCGGGCGCCGTGCCTGTGGTAAGGAAGTTCGTGATGGAGAGGCCGGCTTCCTGCGGCTCTACGTCCGCATCGGCAGACCGGAGCCGCAACACGCCTCCCTGGGCGGCGGGGTAGAGGGCCTGGGCAAAGGCGGCAGCGTCTGACATTACGATAGACATCTGTATGCCGTTGGTATTTATTTCCTGCGAGGCTGTCTGTAGCACGGGCGCGGGCGGTTCGGGGGGAGCGGGGGGCG
>JAISXD010000019.1 GCA_031270665.1 Tannerellaceae bacterium
TTTGTACCAACTTTCAGATACCATTGGGATGAATATTATTCACATTTTACGTTGAAAGGAAAACCCCGGTTAAGAATTTCCTACAACCGTAAAAGCAGCCAATTACCACTGATAGGTGGTGATAAGTGATTGTTCATTCTATCTTATCTGAAGAACAATCCCTTACAGGAATATCACGGAGCAACTTATGGAATGACTCAACCTCAATGTAATGAGTGGATACATCGCTTATCCGGTATTCTGTTGAAGACCCTCAAATCTTAGGTGAATTATCCGATAGGAATCATTTACGGGTACAGTATCTTCTGGACAAATGTGATGATGTTCTTCTAGATGGAACAGAAAGGCCGATAGAGCGCCCACAGGATACAGACAGGCAAAAATCGTGTTATAGCGGTAAAAAAACTCATAACGTAAAAAATAATTTGCTCTGCACATCCGATAAACGTATTCATTCTCTGGCTTTCAAAGACCTATGACGGTCGTGTTCATGACAAGAAAATCACAGATGAGCAGCCTTTGATGTTGCCATCGGGTATCACTTTGTGGCAGGACAGGTTTTATTGGGCATAAACCCGAAAATGTATTGATAAAAATGCCCAAGAAGAAACCAAAAGCTAAACAACTATCAGATGCTCAAAAGAAAGAGAAGCAAGAGATATCCAGTTTCAGATGCCGTAAGTTTGGTTTTGACAATTTAGTCATGCTTATTGCTTGCGGACTGCATAATTTTAGAATTACAAATTCACTGATTGTGAATCATATATAATTTTATTGAATATAATGCCTAATCTATATACCGAATACAATCCTGAAATGTTATTTCAACACTAATTCATTAAAAAATACTTGTTTTTTTGACGAATTAATGTGTTGTATTTATCCTGTTATTAATGAATTGCGAGCCGGATTCCCTAATTGTTTCGTATCTTTGCCGCGTGAAGAAGTTAAGCATACAGTTGACGGCCGACGGCAGCCATACGCTGTTCGTTCCCGAAATAGACGAGCATTACCACTCGGTGAACGGGGCCATACAGGAGTCGTATCATGTGTTTATCAAAGCGGGATGGCAGCAGGCGCCCAAAGGGAACGTGCGGATTGTGGAAATAGGCTTCGGCACGGGATTGAACGCCCTCCTTACCCTGCTCTGCGCGGACGTCCCGGTAGAATATTATACGGTAGAACCGGAACCGTTGCCCCTGGATACGATCCGCCTGCTTAATTATGCGGAGATTCTCTGCCCCGGGAAAGAAGAACTGTTCCTCGCCCTGCATACGGCAGCGTGGGATACGCCCGTAAAGATCAGCAGCCTGTTTACCTTATATAAAATACGGGGAGACGGCAATACCTGCACCTTGCCCGGAAACGCCGGCCTGGTTTATTTCGACGCCTTTGCCCCCGACAAACAACCGGGGATGTGGAACCCTGCCATCTTCCGCCGCCTGTATGAGGCCATGGCGGAAGGCGGCATCCTCACTACCTACTGCGCCAAGGGAAGCGTACGCCGTATGATGCAGGAAGCCGGCTATTCTGTGGAAAGAATAGCCGGCCCCCCCGGAAAGCGCGAAATGCTCCGCGCCACTAAACAGTAAACCGTTTACGCTAACAACGCCTTTATTTTTTCGACAAAGGCCGGCTTTTGGGCAGCGCCCACCAGCTTGTCCATCACTTCGCCGTCTTTAAAGAAAAGAACGGTAGGGATATTCCGGATCCCGAACCTGGAAACTAGTTCGTTATTACTGTCTACATCTATCTTCCCGATAGTAATCTTCCCGGCATATTCATCGGCCAACTGGTCAATGACAGGGCTTACCATACGGCAGGGGCCACACCACTCCGCCCAAAAGTCTAACACTACGGGTTTGCCCGAATTTACTACTTGCTCGAAATTACTGTCTGTTACTTCTAATGCCATAACTTTTTCCTTTTTAACTTTTTTATTTTGTTTAGTTTATCTTAAAATCAATTGTATCATTCCCGGTAAGGAAGTCTGTTAATTTGCTCGTCACGTTTAAACGGGCATTTTGAGAAATGAGATTCAGCGCCACGTTATGCTCGCCGTCAATCACTCTAAAATATAACAAACTGTTCCCCGGATTGGTTTTGATCAATACCGAAAGTTCATTAATCATCTGTTCGTCCAGGCTGTGTATCGGAACCGTAATGCTTATTTTCTCTATCAGTTTGTCTTTTTCTTCCTGCAATAACTTAATGGAGCCTATGCGAAGCTCCATTTCATCTTTCTTCCAGCGATGAGGCTCTACCCTGGCGCGAATTAATAAATACATCCCCGGCTTGAAGTATTTGCCGTATTCTACATACTCATTGCCGAAGAGCGCTATTTCCGTGTTTCCGGTAAAGTCTTCAATCTTGATCACTCCATAGGGGCTCCCTTTGCGTGTGGTACCTTCGCGGGATTCGGTAACGATGCCCCCTGTTAAAATCTCACGCCCCTGAAGCGCAGCCATATCATTCAGCTCGGCAACTTCCGTATTGCATACATACGATAAGATAATGCGGTATTCGTCCAGCGGATGGGCGGAAAGGTAAATCCCAACCAGTTCTTTTTCTCTATTCAACCGCTCTAGGTCACTCCAACGCTCGCATTGGGGGATTTCCGGTTTTGTAATGACCGCAAAATTATCGTCGTCAAACAAGGAATTGGCGGCTGTCATCTTGTCTGTCTGGAATTTATTTCCATACCGCATCAATGTTTCAAGGAATACCTCCCCTTTTCCGTTATCTACAAAAAACTGTTCGCGCTGTATGCCTAAATTATCAAAAGCGCCGGCCAGCGCCATGGATTCAATATTCTTTTTGTTGCAGGCCGTAAAGTTTATCCGTTCTACAAAATCAAAAATCGTTTTGAACGGCCCGTTTTTCCCGCGTTCTTCAATGATATTCAATACGGCAGACTCGCCCACGCCTTTTATCGCCCCCAAGCCGAAACGGATATTTCCTTCTTTATTCACATTAAATTTATAGACAGATTCGTTGACGTCCGATCCTAACACCTGTATGCCCATCGCCTTACATTCGTCCATAAATTTCGTGATATCGGACATGTTGGATAAGCTCCGGCTCAATACGGCAGCCATGTATTCCGATGGATAATTCGCTTTCAGATAAGCTGTTTGGTAGGCTATCCACGAATAACAGGTGGCATGGCTTTTATTAAATGCATACGAAGCGAATTTCTCCCAGTCGGCCCATATCTTGTTCAACACCTTTTCGTCATGACCGTTTGCCCTGCCGCCGGTCAGGAACTTTTCTTTAAGCTCATTCATTTTGTCGATAAGCTTCTTACCCATTGCTTTCCGCAAGGCGTCGCTTTCACCCCGGGTAAAGCCGGCCAGTAAACGGGATAATAGCATGACCTGTTCCTGGTATACCGTAATCCCATAGGTGTCTTGCAGATAACGTTTCATCACCGGGATGTCATACCTTATCTCTTCCCTGCCATGCTTACGGGCTATAAAAGAAGGGATATAGTCCATAGGCCCCGGGCGGTATAAGGCGTTCATCGCGATAAGGTCTTCAAACTTACCCGGCTGAAGTTCCTTCAGGTATTTCTGCATACCTGCCGATTCAAATTGGAAGGTACCGGTTGTCTTCCCCTGGCAATACAGTTCGAATGTCTTTTTGTCTTCCAGGCTGATCCGGTCTATATCTATTTTTTCTCCTGTGGTAAGATAGATATTCTCTACGGCGTCTTTAATAACAGACAACGTTTTTAGCCCGAGGAAGTCCATCTTGATCAATCCGGTTTCTTCAATTACCGAACCTTCATACTGGGTAACCAATACCTCCTCGCCGGTATCCTTATCCTTGGCCGTATTAACAGGTACCACGTCTGATATATCGCTTTGCCCGATAATAACCCCGCACGCATGTACGCCGATATTACGCACGTTCCCCTCCAGCATCAGGGCGTATTTCAATGTATCGCGAATAAGAATATTCGGCGATTGGACGGCTTCCTTCAATTCCGGTACATGGTCTATAGCCACTTCCAAGGTAATTTTCTTTTCATCGGGAATTTTATCAGGCACCAACTTTGCCAAACGGTTCGATTCGGACAAGGGCAGTTTTTGCACACGGGCTACATCTTTAATGGCCGATTTGGTAGCCATTGTTCCATACGTAATAATATGGGCCACTCTCTCTTTTCCGTATTTATTCGTTACCCACTCAAGTACGCGGCCACGGCCGTCATCGTCAAAGTCTACATCAATATCAGGCATTGATATACGGTCGGGATTCAGGAAACGTTCAAACAGCAGGTCGTATTTTATCGGGTCGATATCCGTAATCCCCAGGCAATAGGCTACTGCCGAACCGGCTGCCGAACCACGCCCCGGCCCTACCGACACGCCCATTTCGCGAGCGGCTGCTATGAAATCTTGCACGATAAGGAAATAACCGGGAAATCCCATCCGTTTCACCGTTTGCAGTTCAAAATCCAACCGTTCCGTTATTTCCTCCGTCAATGTTCCGTATTTCTTTTGGGCTCCCGCATACGTAAGATGTTTTAAATATTCATCCGCATCCGTAAATGCTGCAGGCAGGGGAAAGTTAGGCATCAACGGGGTGCTGTCTATCGAATAATCTTCTATCTTGTCTGCTATTTCGAGCGTATTGCTCAGCGCCTCGGGAATATCCTGGAAAATGGCGTTCATCTCCGCCGTCGTCTTCATCCATTCCTGTTTGGAGTACTTCATGCGGGCGGGGTCGTCGAGGTCTTTTCCCGTACTCAGGCAAATCAGGCGGTCGTGCGCCTCGGCGTCTTCTTCATTTACGAAATGTACGTCATTGGTAGCAATTATTTTAACGCCAAGCTTGTTGGCCAGTTCAATCAATTTCTTATTTACTTCCTGTTGTTTGGGATAGGTAGTTTGGTCGGCATTCGGATTCGTGGTTTGATGGCGTTGCAATTCCAGGTAATAATCGTCGCCAAACAGGTTTTTAAACCATAAAACAGACTCTTCGGCCTTTTTCAACTGTCCGTTCATAATATGTTGAGGAATTTCTCCCCCCAGGCAGGCCGAGCATACAATCAAATCTTCGTGATACTTCTCCAGCAGTTCCTTATCAATACGCGGATGCCCGTAAAAACCTTCCGTCCAGGACAGGGAGACCATTTTAATCAGGTTCTTATACCCTTTCAGCGTTTTAGCGAGAACAATCAAATGCCATCCGTTTAAATCCTCCCTTCCGTCTTTGGAATGTCTCCCGTTCCGTGCGCAATAACATTCGCATCCCAGAATAGGCTTGAACAAATGCGACTTACCTTCTTCAATCTTTTCAGACAATTTCCTCATCCTGTTCAGGTCTTCCTCTGTCGGATTCGTTTTATCATTCAGCCCGTTCAACTCCTTCTGGCAATCCTTTATGGTACCCAGGTATTTACTGTTCTTCTTATTCACCTTATTGAAGAACTCTTTTATGCCAAACATATTTCCATGATCGGTAATAGCAATTCCGGGCATACCGTCTTTTTGTGCTTTTTCTATCAGGGCGTCAATAGAAGCCTGCCCGTCTAAAAGCGAATACTGCGTGTGAACATGCAGATGTATAAAGGGTTCCATATCTAATACTTCTTAGCGTTTCTGTTTTTAAGAGCCTAAAGGTACGAAATCCAATCCTATGAACCGGGTATCTGTTGAAAACTTTTTCCTATTAAATCATAAACAAAACCTATCTCCCTATAAAGTTTTTTACGCTCGTTAAGGATTGAGCCGGTTGTTATTATACGTATGTTCAACACTACGAAAACTTTTTATAATATGTTGTTTAAACTATTTTTGTCTGTATCTTTGTGTTGAAAAAAAGAGAACACAAATAGCTATGGATGATATGAAACTAAGCACCATTACGGAAGCTGTTGAAGATTTCAGGGAAGGTAAATTCCTGATTGTTGTAGACGATGAAGATCGCGAGAATGAAGGAGACTTCATTATTGCTGCCGAAAAGATAACTCCTGAGAAAGTAAACTTCATGATGACTTACGGACGGGGTGTGCTTTGCGCTCCCATTACGGAAGAGCGTTGTAACGAATTGGAATTAGATATGCAGGTTAGCCGTAATACCTCTATCCTGGAAACGCCTTTTACCATAACGGTAGATAAACTCGGCGGAGGGTGTACAACCGGCGTATCGATGTTCGACCGGGCGCAGACAATCTTGGCGCTTGCCGACCCGAAGACAAAACCTTCCGATTTAGGACGTCCCGGACATATCAATCCGCTCCGAGCCCGTTCACGCGGAGTGTTGCGCCGTTCCGGGCACACCGAAGCGGCGATCGATTTAGCCCGTTTAGCCGGCCTTTATCCCGCCGGAGCGCTTATTGAAATTATCAATGACGACGGCACGATGGCGCGTCTGCCGGATTTACTGAAAATAGCACGGAAATTCGATATAAAAATTATCAGTATCCATGATTTAATTGCTTACCGGCTGAAAGAAGAATCGATTGTTGAACAGGGTGTGGAGGTAGACATGCCTACCGAATACGGGCATTTCCGGTTGATCCCTTTCAAACAAAAAAGCAACGGGTTGGAGCATATTGCATTAATTAAAGGTACATTTGAAAAAGACGAATCTGTACTGGTACGCGTACATTCTTCATGCGCTACCGGGGATATTTTCGGTTCGATGCGGTGCGAATGTGGCGAACAGCTTCATAAGGCCATTCGGATGATAGATAAAGAGGGCAAAGGCGTAATTGTTTATCTCAACCAGGAAGGCCGCGGAATAGGGCTGATGGAGAAAATGAAAGCCTATAAACTGCAAGAGGAAGGCTTGGATACGGTAGATGCCAACCTCCATTTAGGCCATCAGGCGGATGAAAGGGATTACGGAGTAGGGGCGCAGATACTGCGTAACTTGGGCGTCACAAAGATGCGATTGATAACCAATAACCCGGTAAAACGGGTAGGAATGGAAGCCTATGGCTTAACCGTGGTAGAAAATGTGCCGATTGAAATAACACCCAACAAATATAACGCATTCTACCTGAAGACGAAAAAGGAGAGGATGGGGCATACACTCCACCACATTAAATAAGTGACAAATTGTTGCGTAATCGCTACTTATTCCCTAATTTTGCCGCATCAATATAAAATTAACTATACAAAACTAAAGTCATGACGCAAGTTTCAGAACGTTTAGCAAGTTTATCGCCTTCGGAAACACTGGCAATGTCGCAAAAAAGTAATGAGCTGAAAGCTCAGGGTATCGACGTTATCAACCTGAGTGTGGGAGAGCCTGACTTCTTCACGCCAAACCATATTAAAGAGGCGGCCAAGAAAGCGATTGACGACAATTTCTCTTTCTATTCGCCCGTACCGGGATATATGGACCTTCGAAAGGCTATTGCAGATAAACTGAAACGCGAGAATGACCTGGAATACACAACCGACCAAATCATCGTGTCCGGCGGAGCCAAACAATCCGTATGTAATACCCTGCTGAGTATTGTCGGCCCGGGTGATGAAGTGATTGTTCCCGCCCCCTACTGGGTAAGCTATGTTGAAATGGTAAAATTGGCCGAAGGGACAAACGTGATTATAGAAGCAGGCATCGAACAGGATTTCAAGATCACCCCTGCCCAGCTTGAAAAAGCCATCACCCCAAAGACAAAAGCATTGATACTTTGCTCGCCCTCCAATCCTACCGGCAGCGTTTACAGCAAGGAAGAGTTGAAAAATTTAGCCGATGTACTGGCCAAACATTCCAACATAATTGTATTGGCCGACGAAATTTACGAACATATCAACTACATCGGGAAACATGAAAGTATCGCCCAGTTCGATACCATCAAAGACCGCGTGGTAGTAATCAACGGCGTATCGAAAGCATATGCCATGACCGGTTGGCGCATTGGTTTCATCGCCGCCCCTTTATGGATAGCCAAAGCCTGCAATAAGTTACAGGGACAATATACTTCCGGCCCCTGTTCTATCGCACAAAAGGCTTCGGTTGCAGCATTCAACGGCCCGCAGGCATGTGTGGACGAAATGCGTACGGCATTCCTTCGCCGCCGCGACTTAGTGATTAAGCTGTGCCGCGATATTCCGGGAATCAGAATCAGTGTTCCGCAAGGCGCTTTCTACTTATTTCCCGAATTAGACGCTTACTTTGGAAAGAGCGCCGGCGGCAGAAAGATAGAAAATGCCTCCGACCTCGCCATGTACCTGTTGGAAACAGCCCATGTAGCCACTGTAGGCGGAGCCGCTTTCGGAGCCCCTAAATGCCTCCGTCTCTCATACGCCACCTCCGACGAAAACTTAACAGAAGCCATCAGCCGCATCAGGAAAGCGCTGGCCGCTCTGGAATAACATCAGAATAACAATAGATACTGTGTAGTGAATACAACGTATCATTTCGAAGCACATATAATCGTTATTCTCGAAATCGTGCCATGAATAGGGGAATTATTTTTCCTTATCCATGAGATTCTGCGAAATAAGCGTTAACTTTATCGTTGATTTAATAGATTATATGAGAAACACAAAACAACTCATTGCGATGTCGGTTTTGATTACGGCATCCGCGGCAACCACTGCGTTACGGGCACAGGCCCCGGTAGTTCCTTCTGCACGGGAACTTGGGCGTTCTTTCGATAGCGCCGACAGGGATGCGTTTAAGGCGCCGCCTGCGGTCTATCATCCGGAAACATGGTTTCATTTTATTGGCGGGAATGTGGCAAAGAAAGGTATTACGGCTGATTTGGAAGCTATTGCCAACGCCGGGCTTTCCGGTATACAACTTTTTCACGGGCAGTTTGGAGGGCCGTGGCCGGGTGTGGAACCGCAGATTGCCTGCCTCAGCGAACCGTGGGACGACGCCGTGCATTATACGGCGGAAGAATGTCGTCGCCTGGGGTTGCGCTTCACGATGCAGAACTGTCCCGGTTGGGCGATGTCCGGTGGTCCGTGGATAGAGCCGTCTAACGCCATGCGTCACCTCGCGTGGAGCCGGACGGATGTAAACGGCGCCAGGACAGTCTCCACTACATTGTCACTGCCCGAACCAGGCGGCGAAGCATGGCGCGACTACAGGGATATTGCCGTCCTCGCCTTCCCCACGCCGCAGGACGATACCGGCAAACCGCTCGTGCCGCAGTCGGTAAAGAGTAGCCGTATGGATTTGGAATGGGAAGACCTTTTGTACGGCAATACGCAAAAAACCATTAAACTGCCTCCCGTATCAGATGGTAATCCGCATTGGATAGAAGTAACATTCCCGAATGCCGTAACGCTTCGCACCGTTGAATTTTCGAGTATTCAGGGATTCAATCATGCCTGGTGCTATGAGCCCGGAGTGACGGTAAGTGTGCAGGCGAAGCTTCCCGATGGGAGAATGCAGGAAATAATACATACACCGTTGCCGCAAGCCAGTTGGCAAGATGACCGCCCGATTTCATTAGCCTGTAACGAATGGCCGGGAAATACCGGCAGATTGTCTGTCTACCGCATTACCATTGCCAATCAGCATGAGATGAATATCAGTTCGCTCCGCCTATATACCGCCGCCCGGAAAAACAACTGGGAGTCGGAGGCAGGATGGACATTGCGCAGCATCGTACGAGCCGGCGAACACCCGGAACAGTCGCCCGAAACATTCGTCAATCCCGAACAAATCATTGATATTACGCCGTCTATGTCTCCTTCCGGCGTCCTGAACTGGGATGCGCCGGACGGTCAATGGACAATTCTACGCATAGGCCACGCGAATACCGGTATGAAGAATGGCCCCGCCCCGCCGGAAGGTACCGGCTGGGAATGCGACAAATTGTCGGAAGCAGGACCAGAGATCCATTTTGCCAATTATATCGGTCGCCTTGCCCATGGTCCGCTCGCCGGCGGACTGCTGAATGGGATGCTGATGGACAGTTGGGAATGTAAAACCCAGACGTGGACGCCGCGCATGGAATCCGAGTTCGGACAACGAACGGGTTATCCGCTCCGCAAATGGCTGCCGGCAGTGTTCGGATATGTGGTTGGCGACCATGAAACGAGCAGCCGTTTTCTGCGCGACTGGCGCGGCGTTATCGGAGACTTGTTTGCCGATAAGTTTTTCGGGCGGATGGCCGGGCTGGCAAAAGCAAACGGAATGAACGTGATATACGAGACGGCAGCCGGGGATATTTTTCCCGCCGATATAATGGAATATTACAAATACGCCGACGTGCCGATGTGCGAGTTCTGGCACCCGTATGCCGACTCTTCCGTCGGTTCCATCAATTTCAAACCCATTAAGCCGACAGTTTCCGCAGCGCGCCTCTACGGCAAGCCGCGCGTCTCTGCCGAATCGTTCACCTCATTCAATCTCACATGGGATGAACACTTAAGTATGTTGAAAGAAATCGCCAACCTTAATTTCATCGAGGGAGTAACGCATCCGGTATTCCATACCTACACACATAATCCGCGTACGGACTGGTTGCCGCCCGGAACGGCGTTCGGCTCGGGGATCGGTACGCCTTTCCTGCGGGGACAGACGTGGTGGAAGCACGTTCCGGCATTTACCGCCTATCTGTCGCGCCTCAACTATCTGTTCGAACGGGGCAAACCCGTTTCCGATGTACTCTGGTACCTCGGCGACGAAATCAACCACAAACCCGACCAACACGCACCGTTCCCCGAAGGCTACAAATATGACTACTGCAATCCGGATGTCCTGCTCACCCGGCTTATCGTTCACGACGGAAACATCGTTACGCCGGAAGGTGTCGCCTATCGTGTGATATGGCTACCGGACAACGAACGCATGTTGCCCGAAACGCTGGAGAAACTGCTGGCGCTGGTTCGTGAAGGCGCCATGATTGTAGGCAATGCGCCACAGGGACTCGCAACGCTTAGCGGCGGTGATGCGGCACAACGCCGTTTTGATACAGCCGTACGCGAGTTATGGGGTGAGAATGCCCGCGGGGAAAATATACGCACCGTCGGCAAGGGAAAAATAATTTCCGGGACAACCATCGGCGATGCCTTGGAAAAACTGGCGATCGCTCCCGATGTAACGGGCGGCGATGCCCTGTGGCTACACCGTCGGGTGGAAGGCGCCGACTGGTATTACGTTTGTGCGCCTTACAAAGGCGGTTTTCAGGGCGAACTCAGTTTTAACCACGCCGGAAACGCCGAAGTATGGGATCCGGTAAGCGGCGAAATCATGCCGGCCGCCATCACCGGCCGCCACGGTGGGCGTACTTCTATCCGCTTCGACTTTGAACGCGCCGGTTCCTGCTTTATCGTTTTCAGGACAGGAACATCCATACCCGCCAAACAAACGACATCCCATAAAACAGCCGGCGCCCAAACGTTTTCCGGTTTATGGACGCTGACGTTTCCGACCGGATGGGGCGCTCCCGCTTCTTTCAATACATCCGAACTAAAAGCCTGGAAAGACCTCGACCTGTCGCCTGAAGCCAAAGCGTTTTCGGGAACGGTAACTTATACGACTGTGTTTGACGCCGGAAAAGTAAAGAAAGGCAAGACCTATTCGCTTGACCTCGGATGCGTGGAAATGATTGCCGAAGTAACACTGAACGGGAAAAAGCTGCGCACACTGTGGACGCCTCCCTACCGACTCGACGTAACAGACGCCTTGAAGTCAGGGGAAAATACACTGCAAGTGGAAGTAACAAGCACGTGGTTCAACCGGCTTGTCTATGACGCCAATCAACCCGAAGAGCAACGTAAAACATGGGTTATTGCAGGGCCAAAAAAAGAGGAAACATTAAGGGAAAGCGGGCTGCTGGGGCCGGTCGTCCTACAATCCTTTAAATAAGCCCGCCGGATAAAAACATCTATATCCGTTAATATATTATATTTGTGGCTTGATTGATAACACAAGCACCTGTTTTTATGTCCATACATAATTATATATACATATTCGTATCTTCTTTTATTGCCTTGTTCCCAGTTATGAACCCGATAGGAACCGGCTTCATTGTAAATGGTTTCTTAGGAGGATTGGACGATATCCAACGAAAGATTTATGTAAAGAAAATCATTACCAATTGTATATTGACAGGTGTTGGAAGTTTATTAGCCGGGCATCTCATTTTATTGCTTTTCGGATTAGCCATACCTGTTATACAATTAGGCGGGGGAATTATCATCTGTAAAACAGGATTGGAATGGCTTTCGGATCAGGGAACCGGGAAAACGGAAAAGATGCAGGCGATGGATAAAATCAATACGGACGATATAGAAAAAAAACTGTTTTATCCGATATCATTCCCTATCAGCCTGGGGCCCGGCAGCATGTCTGTTATATTTACGTTAATGGCTTCTGCCGTTGTGAAAGGCAATGTTCTTTCCACCGGACTTAATTATGCAATCATGTCTCTTGCCATTATTTCGTTGCTTGTTATACTTTATATTTTCCTGTCGCAAGGAACCCGCCTGATGAAAAAACTTGGGCGCTCGGGTAATATAGTACTTAATAAATTAATTGCATTTATCACGTTCTGTATCGGTATCCAGATTATTGTAACCGGTATTTCCAAGATCTTCCATTTACAAATATTATAATCCCCGGCGGGTTACTTATCATTTAATTTGCTATGCTTTAACCCGTATCCAAAATAGATGATAAACCCAAAAACTGTCCATCCTATCAGTCTCGCCCAAGTATCCCAGGGCAAAGACACCATCTGTACAATACAAATGATGGCTCCCAACAGGGGTACGAACGGGACAAGAGGCGTTTTAAAAGGACGTCTTAAGTCCGGTTGTGTTTTGCGTAATATAAGAATGGAAATGCAAACAATCGTGAAAGCTGTCAGCGTTCCGATAGAAACCAATTCACTCAGCACATGCAAAGGAAAGAGTCCGGCAATCAACGCCGTCACAACGCTTGCAAACAGCGTAGCATTATGGGGAACACCATGTTTATCATGCACCTTAGAGAATACCTCAGGCAATAATCCATCCTTCGATATAGAGTAATAGATGCGCGACTGGCCAAGCATCATTACTAAAATTACGGAGCTAAGCCCTGCGATAGCCCCCAATTTGATAAAAGGGCTCAACCAGGCCAATCCTCCTCCTGCACGGTCGATAGCCAAGGCAATCGGAGCGTCTACATTTAATTCTTTGTAATTAACAATCCCTGTTAAGACGGTTGTTACCGCCACATACAAACAGGCGCATATCAGCAACGAGATTAAAATTCCTTTCGGCATATCCTTTTGAGGGTTACGCGCTTCGCCCGCCGTGGTAGATAAAGCATCAAAACCAAGATAGGCGAAAAAGACAACCGCCGCCCCACGGAAAATACCTGTCCAGCCGAAATTACCAAACCCGCCTGTATTCTCAGGAATATAAGGCGTCCAGTTGCTCGTATCCACATAAGATAATCCAAAAGCAATGAACAACAATATCACACTCACTTTAATAACAACGATGATATTATTGACAATAGCCGATTGCCTGATCCCGCCGAGAAGGAAAGCCGAAACAACGCCTATAATAAAAACAGCCGGGAAATTAATCATACGCCCCGTCCACACCCAACGCCCATCGGATAAATGATCGAACGTGGCTCCGGCCAATTGTTCCGGGAAAGGAATCCCCCAGCCACGCAATAAGCTCAACATATACCCCGACCATCCAACGGCTACACTGGAACAGGCAAAAAGATATTCGAGCACCAATATCCACCCTACAAACCAAGCCAGAATTTCTCCCATAGTAGTATAACTATAGGAATAAACGCCTCCCGATGTGGGTATCATCGCTGCAAATTCGGCATAGCATAAACCGGCCATCACACACCCCAGGGCGGATATCAGAAACGAAATAGTCAACGCCGGCCCGGCATACAGGGCGGCAGCCTGTCCGGTTATGACGAAAATACCTGTCCCTACAATAGCGCCAATCCCTAAAGCAACCAAATTGGCGGCAGAAAGGTTTCTTTTAAGTTTACCCCTGTTCTCTTCCGGTTCATTCAGAACGTCGGAAATATCTTTCTTCTTAAATAGCCGTTTGATCATTTTTTCATATTTATCGCAGTTCAGGGCTCTACCACCGTAGCGCCCATTTCAAATTCCAATGTTCCGCCGACTTCTATGTCTTTAAAATTAATGAAATAGTTGTTGTAGGGTTGTCCGTTTAGTTTGATGCTTTGGATGTATTTATTCTCTGCGCTGTTGTTGTGGGCAATGATGCGGAATGTTTTGCCGTCTTTTACCCTGATAACTGCTTCGTTTATTATGGGACTGCCAAAAACATACTTGCCGCCGGCCGGTTCTACCTGATATATTCCCAGCGCGGAGAGGACGTACCAAGCCGACATCTGACCTACATCTTCATTGCCGGAAAGGCCTGCCGGGCGGTCGTTATACATAACGGATAAAACTTCTCTTACCTTGTCTGCCGCTTTCCAGGGTTGGCCTACGTACGGGTACATGTAAATGATATGATGGCTGGGCTCGTTGCCGTGGGCATACTGTCCGATAAGCCCGCTGATATCCGGTGAGGCGTGCTCACCTAATGAACCTTCTACGATAAATAGTGAATCCAGCTTTTCGATAAAGCGTTCTTTACTGCCAAACAAATCGATCAATCCCTCTATATCATGCGGAACAAGCCAGGTATATTGCCAGGCATTTCCTTCGGTATAGTCGTTACCGCCGTGAATTGATTCAAACGGGTTAAAGGGTGCACGGAACGTACCATCCGACGAGAGGCCGCGCACAAACTGCGTTTCCTTATCAAAATAACGCTTATAAGATTTGCTCCGATCCATGAAATAATCATACGTTTCGGTTTTACCCATTTGTTTGGCAACCTGGGCAATACTCCAGTCGGCAATAGCATATTCCATACATTTGGATAATCCTTCCGATTCCTTATCGTAAGGGATATAGCCATATTCTTTCAGATATTTCAAGCCCCTTTCGTCGAGCATGGCCGAATTTTTCATGGCCTCGAAAGCCTGTTCCTTATCAAACCCGCCGTATCCTTTCAAGATAGCGTCTGCCACTACTGATATACCCGGATTGCCTACCATACAATTCGTTTCGCATCCCATTAAATGCCATACGGGCAGTTTGCCTTGTTGCTGATAGATCGTAAGCATCGTATTTACCATATCAGCCATCTTCCCGGGATGAATAATCGTCATCAAGGGATGGGCTGCGCGGTAGGTATCCCATAAAGAGAACGTGGTATAGTTTTTAAAAGCGCCGTTCTTGTGCATCTGTTTATCCGCGCCGTAATAATCATTGTTTACATCGCAAAATTCAGACGGGGCAATCATTGTATGGTATAAAGCCGTATAAAAGGTACGCTTTACTTTGCTGTCGTTTGTGCTGATACTAATTTTATTCAGTTCTTCATTCCAGGCTTTATCGGCGTCGGCAATCGTTTGCTCGAAATCCCAGCCGGGAAGTTCCGCCTGCATATTCAATTTGGCATTCTCAATGCTTACGGGCGAAAACGCCACTTTGGCATATAATACTTCTTTGTCATTCATATCGAACAGGGCCTGTCCGTATGTTCTCGCGGCTACCAGGCTGGCACCTTCTTTTATTTCATTCTTTTCCGAAACGACAAAATTCTTCATTGGTTTTGAGAATATAGCAGTAAAGAAAACCCGCTGGTCATTCGCCCAGCCTTTGGAATAACGATAACCGGATACTACCGTATCATTTTCCTGAACGATATATCCTTCCACCGGCGCATCCCAGGCCTGTCCGTTTTCGAGGTCGATAATCACTTTTGCTTCATTAGATGCCGGGAAGGTATATTTATGAAACCCTACCCGTTTGGTAGCGGTCAGTTCTACTTCAATATTATACCGTTCGAGACGTACCCCGTAATAACCGGCTCTGGTCTTTTCTGTCTTCCGGTCGAACAAAGAGAATTTCCCTGTGCTGTAATCGCCGGCGGCGCTTCCCCGGCTAAGGTTCACCTCGCCGATGGCCGGCATAAAATTCACGTCGCCCAAATCGCCAATGCCCGTACCGCTGAGGTGCATATGGCTGAATCCGATAATCGTAGAATCGGAAATATGATACCCCGAACACCAGTCCCATGCCTGCGGAATATTAGACGGCCCTAACTGCACCAGGCCAAACGGCACATTCGCACCCATAAACACATGCCCGTGGTCGCCCGTCCCGATATAGGGATCAACATATTGTGTGAGATTCTCCAGCGCTACTTCTGCTTTTTCTTCCTTCACACAAGAACTAAAAACAACAGAACCAATCAATAAACAGCCAAAAACTTTTCTTTTATCCATGACAATTCGTATAAGATACATCCAATTAACAGATACAGTCTACAAATTTACAGTTTACTACAAATTCCGGCTATATTCTCCTTTTGTTTTAAATAGTTTTAACACAATAGCCCTTCTGAATTTTAATGCCATACTTGTACGTTTTAAAAGTTACTAATCGCTGACGGTGCAAATATACAACCGCCCCAAAACCGTTTGTCGCTTAATGGCGGTAAATGACGGTAAATGTTAAAAAAATCAGTACGATGCCTTCGGTAAACCATTATCGTGGTTTGATAAAAACAGTATGATGCTTTATCCAAACTGCAATAATGGTTTTCTGAAGGCATTATCGTGATTTTTTTTGAGGTAGCGGGCAGAGGGGGGGGGCGGAGCGCCGTTCGTGTATGCTGCGCGGCATAAGCCTGCCACTTCGGCGTAAACACCGCCGGGAAATCCCCGACCTACCCGTAACGTACTTTCATCTCAACTCCTGAATTTTCTTTTTTTTATTTTTTCTTTTTTTATTTCTTTTCCTTTTCCTTTTGTGTAGTTATTACCGTCAATAACCGGGGTTTCCTCCGTAATAACCCCTGTTTTTGCGGTTGCAAGTTGAGATATTTCGAGTTGTTATGTAACAATTACGAATTTAATTCGGGTAATACTTTATCTTTTTGTCTTTTGAATGGTTGTTTCTCAGTAATATTTTTCTATTCCGCCAAACCCTGAAATAGTTTTGTTTTCTCTCGTTTTGCTGATAAAATTGCTTAATCTTTTTTCTACTCCTTCGGGTCTTTTTCTTGCAGCGTCAATAGATGCTATTCTTATCCTTTTTTATTATTTCTTCCTTTTTTTCTTTGCTGAAACGAGCTTGTGTACACTAGCAGCTAAATAACCTACGGTTTTCCCTTCTTTGTATGTATCTATATTCTTGTGTATTTCTGTTCTTAAATTGGATATAATTAGTACCGATTTTTCTTTGCCCGTAGAGAGAAGTATTTTCATAATGGCTTTTCAAAATCCTGCTTGTCATTAAATTCATTATAGAATATTCTAAGATATTCTATTTAAGTAAATATTCTGATTATTCATTGATATACATCATATTGATTCTTTGTGATTCTTTGTGAATGAATGTTGACGCTGTTAAGAAAGTCTTCATGCTAACTCCTATTTTCGCAATAAATCCGCCAATGCCGACCATTTACAAAGCATATTTTCTCTTCCTTTCGCTCTGTATACCTTAAAAAAAGAGATTGCATTTACTGTTACGTACCGGTTATTTATGTACTTTTGTCCTGAATATATTTAATTAGGTGGTATGAAAAGATTATTATTTGTATTATTTATAGCTGTCGCATTTGCTTCATGCGAAGGGCCAATGGGACCACAGGGACCGGCAGGAGAGCCGGGCGGTACGTGGGATGAAGATTTTTTTGTTGTCCGTCCGAATGAATGGATGACAGAGAAAGGCGCTATTCCGGGAACGGCTAATTTTTACTACTTTCACAGACGTGAATGGTCTGCAATGGATGAACTTGCTGTGGAACGCGGAATCGTGATTGGATATGTAGAAGACTTCAATGGCAATTATACTGCATTACCTTATGTTTTTCATGACAGGGATGCACGTGACTGGACAGTAACGACTTCCCTTAGTTTTTACCAAGGAGGGTTTGAAATACAGGTAACGAATAGCGACTTTGAAGCTATCCCGCCATTAAAAGACATGGTATTCAGAGTCATTATTTTCAAATAAATCGGGGCGACGGCAGGTATGCAAAAACATACTACGAAACGAAACGAAACGGTAGAAAAACTTTCGGACGAATCGTCTTACAAGCAATTATTTCATCCTTACAGGGAGGAAGAGGCGTTGCTTTCGGGCGATGCGGTGAAAAAAATCGTGGAACTTTGCCGAGCTATTCTTTTCCCCGGCTACTTTGGCAATGCCCCTATCAGTAAACAAGTGATCCGTTTCCATATGGGCGTGAATATCGAAACGTTACACGATTTGTTGTCCGGGCAGATATATGCCGGGCTTTGTTTTTCGGATAAGAAATGCGCCGGATGCCGGGAAAGGGCGGAAAGCTTATCGGAAACGTTTATTGCTTTTCTCCCGGAATTACGTAACTTGTTGGCTACGGATGTGGAAGCGGCTTTCAATAATGGTTCGGCTATTCAACACATTGGCGAGGTAATTTTCTGTCATCCGGGTGTGAGGGCTATGATTAATCATCGTATCGCACATCAATTATATAAATCGGGCATTCCTTTTATTCCCCGGATGATTTCGGAAATGGCCCATTCGGAAACGGGTATTGATATACACCCCGGCGCTCAGATAGGGCATCACTTTTCCATAAGCCACGGAACAGGAACCGTCATCGGGGAAACCAGCGTTGTAGGAAAAGGAGTAAGCATCTGCGGGAGTGTTTGGATTACGGGCTATATCGCTCCGGGGGAAACATTAAAACATAGACTAAATGGACAAAGCGAATTTTGAAATGGTGGGTAAAACCCTGTCCGGGCTGGAAGAAATATTAGCAGGCGAGTTAATTGCTTTAGGGGCTAATGATGTAGAGATTGGCCGCCGCATGGTTTCCTTTACAGGGGATAAAGAGTTGCTTTACAAGGCCAATTTCCATTGCCGGACAGCGCTGCGTATTCTTAAACCGATTTACCACTTTAAAGCAAAAGACGCCGATACGGTTTATCAGAAGGTGAAAGAAGTGGCATGGGAACATTATATTTCACTTGATAAAACATTTGCCGTTGATTCGGTTATTTACTCGGACAATTTTAATCACTCCAAGTTTGTAGCTTACCGTACGAAAGACGCCATTGCAGATTACTTCATGGAGAAACACGAAAAACGTCCTTCCGTACGGGTGAATAATCCCGATTTATACGTTAATATCCATATATCTCATAACGACTGTACGCTGTCTATCGACAGTTCGGGCGAAAGCCTGCACAAACGCGGCTATCGTATCGAACAAACCGAGGCTCCGCTAAATGAGGTTTTAGCCGCTGGCCTGATTATGAAAACAGGTTGGAAGGGAGAATCTAATTTTGTAGACCCTATGTGTGGTTCCGGCACTTTGCTGATAGAAGCGGCTATGATTGCCCTCAATATTGCCCCGGGTATACACCGCAAAGAATTTGCTTTCGAGAAATGGATTGATTTCGACCGGGAATTATTCGACCGCATTTATAATGACGAAAGTAATGAGCGCGAATTTACATTCAAATGTTTCGGTAGCGATATTTCTCACACGGCCATACAAGTTGCCGGGAAAAACATCCGTAATGCCGGGCTTATGAAATACATTGAACTGAAAGAATTGCCCTTCCAGCAGTTTACCGAAGCACCTCAACCTGGCCTGATGGTTACCAACCCGCCTTATGGCGAACGGATTTCGTCGCGCAACTTAATGGGGCTATACGTGATGATAGGCGAACGACTGAAACATGTGTTCTCCGGTTATAAGGTATGGATACTCAGCTATAAGGATGAGTGTTTTGATCAAATAGGCCTGCGTCCCAAAGAAAAGGTAAAGCTGATGAACGGTTCGCTGGAATGTGAGTATCGCTGTTATGAAATGTTTGAAGGTAAAGACAAAGAATATAAAAAAGCGCTCAACGAAGGCGGAGAACAAAAACGTTTGGAGAGGGATACTAAAAAGCCAGGCGAAAAGCGTTCTGTTAATTTCAAAACAGCCCGTATAGACCGGCCGGATCGCCGATTTGCCGCAGCCCGTGCAAAAGAGGAGGAGGAAAAGCCGTTCAAAAAAAGACGGGATACATCTAATGATTAAACGAATTAAAAAACAACTATGAATATCTTACTAATCGGTTCGGGAGGAAGAGAGCATGCGCTTGCATGGAAAATAGCGCAAAGTCCGAAAGTTAACAACTTATTTATCGCTCCCGGCAATGCGGGAACAAGGCAGGCGGGAACGAATGTGCCGATACAGGCGAGTGATTTTCCTGCGATAAAAAACGTTGTCCTGACAAATAACATCGACAGGGTGGTGGTAGGCCCGGAAGACCCATTGGTAAACGGGATTTATGACTTTTTTAAAAACGACCCGCTTCTACAGGATATCCCTGTTATCGGTCCAAGCAAACAAGGCGCCCGGCTGGAAGGAAGCAAGGATTTTGCCAAAGCGTTTATGGAACGCCATCAGATACCGACAGCCCGTTATAAAAGTTTTACGGCTGCCACCGTAGAAGAAGGGTATCGTTTTCTTGAATCGTTACAAGCCCCTTACGTATTGAAAGCCGATGGGCTGGCATCCGGAAAAGGCGTACTGATTATCCATGAGCTGGAAAAAGCAAAAAAAGAACTTCATGCCATGCTACATGGGATGTTCGGCGACGCCGGCAAAACAGTTGTTATCGAAGAATTTCTCGATGGTATAGAATGTTCCGTTTTTGTTGTTACAGATGGCAACGACTATAAACTATTGCCCGTAGCCAAAGACTACAAGCGGATAGGAGAAAATAATACCGGGCGGAATACCGGCGGAATGGGCGCCGTTTCGCCCGTACCCTTTGCCGACGATGTCTTTATGCAGAAAGTAGAAGAGCGTATCATCCGACCGACGGTAGAAGGGCTGAAGGCCGAGAATATAGATTACAAAGGTTTTATCTTCTTCGGCCTCATCAACGTAAAAGGGGAACCTATGGTTATTGAATACAACTGCCGTATGGGCGACCCTGAAACGGAAGTGGTTATTCCGCGTATCCAAAGCGACCTGGTGGAGTTATTGGAAGGTATCGCCCGGGGCGACTTAAAAAAACGTCCGTTGGAAATAGACGAACGTACCGTTGCCGCCGTTGTATTGGTAAGCGGGGGTTATCCTGAAACATACGGAAAAGACAAAGAGATTAAAGGGCTCAAAAACCAACTATCGCCTGCCACCGTCGTTTTCCACGCCGGCACAAAAGAATCGGAAGGCAAAGTACTTACGAATGGAGGGCGCGTATTGGCCGTAAGCTCTTACGGAAACAATATGAAAGAAGCATTAACCCAATCTTATAAAACGGCCGGAACCATCCATTTTGAAAAGATGTATTTCCGCACGGATATAGGTTTTGATTTATAATGTAGCGCAATGAAGGGAAGGTACTCATTTCAGATAAAACAATATACGATTGACACGCCTGCCAATTATTTTCTCCTGTTGGCCGTTTCGCTCGTATTCTGGATAATTGGGTACGTTTTCTCTGTCGGCTATCCCGTTTACGGAAATGTTTCTTCCACGCCTTTATGGAATATGGTTTGCAGCTTGTTGCCAAACAAGGCCACTACCTATTTGATAGGCTTGCTATTAACTGCCGTCGGGGCTTTTCTGATTCACCGGGCTAATTACATATTGGTGATTATCCGGGAAAAAACATTCCTGCCCTTTCTCATTTATATCCTGCTTGTCAGTAGTAATCCTGCTTTTTTCCCGCTCAAATCCACCTCTGCCGGTATTTTTTGCCTCATATTGGCAATGTACCAATTATTTATCTCTTATCAAGACGAGCAATCCACCAATAAGGCTTTCAATACTGCTTTATTTATTGGAGCCGGAAGCCTGTTTTGGATACATATCTTGTGGTTTTTCCCTTTATTCTGGATAGGCATGTATAATTTCAAGACCTTGAACATACGTACTTTCTTAGCTTCGCTGACAGGACTCAGTACCGTGTACTGGTTTCTTTTGTTATGGTGCTTTTTGCGATGGGATTTCACTTCGTTCACGGTTCCCTTTTCCGCTTTAGGGAATATGGATTTTCTTCAGGTTACAGGTATCGGGCTGATCGACTGGGTTATTATTATCTATCTGGCTTTTTTAATGCTCATCGCTTCCCTCTATATTATTACCCACGAACATGATGAAAATATACGGACACGGCAATACTTGTTTTTCCTGATTGTTTTTGCTATCCTGTCGTTTGTCTTATTCTTCCTGTATGAACAATCATCCGACAAATTTTTATGTATCGCCTATATGCCTGTCTCCATTTTATTAACTCATTTTTTTACCGTTAAAAAAGGGAAGAAAAGATACCGGGGATTCTATTTATCATTTGTGGTTTATATCGTTTTATCATTTATCCGCCTGTGGAACTTTTTATTGAATACGGTTATATAGGAGTTTTTATCGCTTCTTTTCTGGCAGCAACGATTCTGCCTTTCAGCAGCGAAGTAGTATTAACAGGCGTACTGCTGGCCGGGACGTCTTACTGGCCGTGTATGATAGCGGCAACGATTGGCAACTTCCTGGGGGGGATGACTTGCTATTGGCTGGGTATGCTGGGCAAGATAGAATGGATAGAAAAATATTTAAAATTAGATAAGGCAAAGCTGGATAAGGTACAATCCTGGGTAAAGAATAAAGGAGCATGGACGGCTTTTTTTGTTTTCTTACCGGGCGTTGGCGATTTCATTGCCGTAGCCTTGGGGTTTCTCCGGGCAAATGTGTGGATCGTTGCTGTCTCCATGTTTCTGGGAAAAGCCGTTCGTTATTGGGTATGGATGGAGTTCGTTTTTAAAGTGCAATCAATGTTCTAAAGCGTCTATGTGATGGAATTCCAGACACAAGTTAGCATCTCCGAATCGAACTTTGATTTTTCATATCAGGACAAAATAATGCTGATGGGTTCTTGCTTTGCAGAAAATATCGGGACTAAACTCAATGAAGCTAAATTTACGGTGGATATCAATCCTTTCGGGATACTTTACAATCCTTCGTCCATAGCTTTATCATTAAAGGCATTGTTACATCCGGCGCCGTTTTCATCCGATGAATTGTTTGAGCATGAAGGGCTTTTTCACAGCTTTGCCCACCACAGCCGGTTTTCGGCTCCCTCTTCCGAAGAGTTGTCTGATAAGATCAACCGGCGCTTAGCTGTTTCGGCTGCTAATTTAAGTAAAGCTTCCCGGCTTATCCTTACTTTCGGGACGGCATTTGTGTACAGTTTAAAAAGTAATGGACGGATTGTTTCCAATTGCCATAAATTACCGGAAAAGATGTTTTTTCGCCAAATCGTTTCTACGGATGCTATTCTGACCGAATGGAATACGCTCCTACTCTCTCTTTGGGAACAAAATCCGGATATAAAGGTCTTGTTTACGGTTAGCCCGGTACGCCATTGGCAGGATGGCGCTCACGGGAATCAATTGAGTAAGGCAACGCTTCTGCTGGCTGTTGACGCATTGCAAAAGAAATATCCGGAACGTATCGCTTATTTTCCGGCCTATGAAATTATGATGGACGAATTACGCGATTACCGCTTTTATGCCGACGACATGCTGCATCCCTCCTCTGTTGCCATAGACTATGTCTGGGAATGTTTCACCCGCCATTACCTTGCACGTGAATCGCAGGTAGTCCTGAAAGAATGGTTGGAGATACAAAAAGCAATGAATCACAAACCTTTTCAGCCTCAAAGCGAGGGATACCGGCAGTTTATCTCGCAAACTTTGTTAAAGGCGGAACAAATTAACCGGAAATTTCCTTTCTTTGATATTGTAAAAGAGATTGAACGATTAAGAGGTAAAGCAGAGAATATATGAATTACACGATAAAAGAAGTTGCAAAGATAATAAACGCAAAAACAGTAAAATTGCATGATACAACCATCTGTATGTTGCTTATCGACAGTCGCCGGCTCTCCTTTCCCGAAGAAAGCCTTTTCTTCTCGCTAAAGACGAAAACAAACAACGGGCATAAGTACATCCGCGAACTGTATAAGTTACGTGTCCGTAACTTTGTGGTAAGCGAAATGCCGCCGGATTCCGAATCAATGCCTGATGCTAATTTCTTAGTAGTGAAAGATACATTGCAGGCCTTGCAGAAGCTTGCCGCTTTCCACCGGAGGCGTTTTACCATCCCTGTTATCGGCATTACGGGGAGTAATGGCAAAACAATTGTAAAAGAGTTCTTATACCAGCTTCTGCATACCGAATTCAGTATCGTACGTTCTCCCCGCAGTTATAATTCACAGATAGGGGTACCTCTCTCCGTCTGGCAAATGAATGAGAAGCATACGCTGGGTATATTCGAAGCCGGTATTTCCCAACCGGATGAGATGGAACGGCTGAAACCGATTATTGCCCCTACCATTGGAATCTTCACAAATATAGGAGAAGCACACCAGGAGAATTTTCTTTCTTCTACCCAAAAGTGTATGGAAAAGCTCCGCCTGTTCAGCGAAAGTGAAGCGATTATTTATGATGGCGACAATGTATTTATCTCTAACTGCATCGAATCGGCTTTCCTTTCGCACAAAGCAATCGCCTGGAGCAAAACAAATTCCGAGGCTCCCTTATTTGTAGAATCCATAACGAAGAAAGCCGCCGGAACCGAAATTGTCTGTACAATCATGGGGCTGAGTAATGCCTATATGATCCCGTTCACAGATGATGCGTCTATCGAAAATGTGATCCATTGCATTGCTTTAATGCTTTACCTGAAACCGACAAGTATCCGCGACGCCGCCAAGTTCTCACGGCTGGAACCTGTTGCCATGCGGTTGGATTTAAAACAGGGAAGAAATGACTGTGTGTTGATTAACGATACCTATAACTCGGATATCAATTCGCTGGATATAGCACTCGACTTTTTACAAAGCCGGAAAATGGAAAAACAAATGAAGAGTACACTTATCCTCTCCGATATCCTGCAATCCGGCACGCTCCCCAAGTCATTATATAAAAAGGTAGCCGACCTGGTGAGCCGGAAAAAGATAAACCGCATCATCGGTATAGGGCGTGACTTGATGGAATATGGCTCGCTGTTTACGATGGAAAAAGCGTTTTATCAGACAACCGAAGAATTCCTTTCATCACCCAGCCTGAAAAGCTTTAAAGACGAACTTATTTTATTGAAAGGCTCGCGGCGTTTTCATTTTGAACGTATATCGGAATTACTCGAAAAGAAGGTGCATGAAACCATATTGGAAGTAAACCTCGACGCTATTGTCTATAATTTTAACCATTATCGTTCCATGCTGCGCCCGGAAACGAAAATAATCGCTATGGTAAAAGCATTCGGATATGGTATAGGTCCTAATGAACTGGCCAAAACATTACAGGAATACCGGTGCGACTACCTGGCTGTGGCCGTAGCCGACGAAGGAGCCGCGCTTCGTAAAGAAGGAATCTCTATCCCCATACTTGTGATGAACCCCGAACTCTGTAGTTTCAACCTTCTGTTGGAAAACCAGCTTGAACCGGAAATTTACAGTTTTCAGTTATTGGATGCGATGATCAGGGAAACGGCGCGCAGAGGTATCACCTCGTATCCTGTCCATATAAAAATAGATACCGGGATGCACCGGTTGGGCTTCCAGCCAGGCGACATGCAAGCGCTTTGCGAGTGTCTCAAACCGCAGACCGGCGTTACAGCCCGTTCCGTTTTTTCCCATTTAGCGGGAAGTGATTCATCCGAATTTGATTCGTTCACAGAACAACAGATAGCGAAATTCAGGCAAGCGGCGGAAAAACTCGAAGCTGGATTGGATTATAAGGTATTCAAACACATACTCAACTCGGCCGGTATTGAACGGTTTACAAAATACCAGATGGATATGGTGCGGTTGGGTATCGGATTATATGGCGTAAGCGCATCCAATGATAAGGCGCTACAAAATGTAGCCACCCTGAAGACAATCATTCTTCAAATACAGGAAATCCCGGCAGGCAATTCCATCGGATACAGCCGCATGAGTTATGTTTCGCGCAATTCACGCATCGCCATCATACCCATTGGCTATGCCGATGGTTTAGACAGGCGCTTCGGCAACGGAACAGGAGAGGTATTGATAAACGGCCACCGCTGTCCCATCATCGGCAATATCTGCATGGACACCACCATGATAGACATTACCGATATAGACGCCCACGAAGGCGATCCGGCCATCATCTTCGGAAAAGACCTTCCCATTAAAGAATTATCCGACAAATTAGGAACAATCCCCTACGAAATACTAACGTCCATCTCCCCACGTGTAAAAAGGGTTTGTTACAGGGAGTAAAAACCCGGGAGGATGCAAGGTACACCCACAGCTTACGTTTCGTTTACGTTAAACGTAACGCCGCACATCCGCCGGTATTGTATTATTTGAGGATGTGGATATTGATTTTCAATAAATTACAGATTACTTCTGCCCCTATTATGTATTAAAGTTACCGAAGATGAATAGGGGGGACGCAGTAAGTGGCGGAACATTCTGAGATTGGGTCGCATGGAAGGGATGAACAAACTACAGCCCGCAAGCCGGTCGTTGTCATGGATACCGGTTGGGAGATCGTATCCGCAGAGCATTCCGTAAAACTTGCTGTTTTTCAAAGAAGGAGAACACCACCAAAATTCGATGCATTAGCCCTGAATTTCCAAGAGGAAATGTTTTGTATTTCAAAGAAAAGCCCTACCTTTGCAAGCCGATTATTATACAAATTTACTAAGAGTTTAGTTCTTAGCGCATTGTTGCTTCTTGTGTCCGTAGCAAGGATGATGTTGGGAATTTGTTTTTTGATTTATTAATTAATTAATTTTGAAAGAAAGTGGATACTTTAAGTTTTAAGACCATTTCTGCAAACAAGGCAACTGTAAATAAAGAATGGGTTGTAGTAGATGCTACAGACCAGCATTTGGGCCGCTTGTGTGCAAAAGTTGCGAAACTTTTGCGTGGTAAGTACAAGCCTAACTTTACACCTCATGTTGATTGTGGTGATAACGTAATTATCATCAATGCAGATAAAATCGTTCTGACAGGAAACAAATGGAACGATCGTATTTATTTGAGATACACCGGTTATCCGGGTGGACAACGCGAATTTACCCCCGCCAGCCTTATGGCTAAAGGTGAAGACCGTTTATTCCGTAAAGTAGTGAAAGGTATGTTACCTAAAAACCGTCTGGGAGCAAAGTTGCTTGGCAACTTATATGTGTACGCAGGTACAGAGCATAAACAGGAGGCTCAACAACCTAAGTCAATCGATATAAACTTACTTAAATAATCATGGAAGTAGTAAATGCAATAGGAAGACGTAAAGCAGCGGTTGCACGCGTTTACGTGAGCGAAGGCATCGGCGTAATTACGATCAATAAACGCGGCCTCGATAATTACTTTCCTTCTTCAATTCTTCAGTTTGTTGTAAAACAACCACTAAGTAAATTAGATGTTACAGAGAAATATGATATTCATATTAACCTCGACGGCGGTGGTTTTAAAGGACAGGCGGAAGCAGCCCGTTTGGGTATCTCCCGTGCATTGATCAAGATCAATCCGGAAGACAAACCGGCTCTGAGAGCGGAAGGCTTTGTAACACGCGACCCCCGTGTAGTAGAACGTAAAAAACCAGGACGTCCCAAAGCGCGTAAGAGATTCCAGTTCAGTAAACGTTAACCTTATTTGTGAGTATCTTACAAACAAAAAGAAGCGTTTAGTATCTAAATTGCCGGGATTTCTTTTGCATGGTAATATGTTGGGGGACTACCTGGTGATTGTATGGTAAAACAGAATGTAAACGATTTTAAAAGAAAAAAATGTCAAGAGTTAATTTTGATCAATTATTAGAAGCTGGCGTTCACTTCGGACACTTAAAAAGAAAGTGGAACCCTGCTATGGCTCCTTATATTTTCATGGAGCGCAACGGTATTCATATCATTGATTTATATAAAACAGTTGCTAAAGTAGACGAAGCTGCAGAGGTGATAAAAAACTTAGCCCGGTCGGGTAAGAAAATACTTTTTGTAGCCACCAAAAAACAAGCTAAACAAATTGTCGCCGATAAGGCTGCTTCCGTAGGCATGCCTTACGTTATCGAACGTTGGCCGGGTGGAATGTTAACAAACTTCCCTACCATCCGTAAAGCCATCAAAAAGATGACTACAATCGATAAAATGACAAAAGACGGTACATTTGATAATCTATCGAAAAGAGAGAAACTTCAGATTACACGCCAACGCGCTAAATTGGAAAAGATGCTGGGTTCTATCATAGACCTTACCCGCCTTCCTTCCGCCCTGTTCGTTGTGGATGTAATGAAAGAACATATTGCGGTTCGCGAAGCTAACCGTTTGGGTATTCCCGTGTTCGGCATGGTGGATACCAACTCGGATCCGAATAACATTGATTTCGTAATTCCTGCCAATGACGATGCCACCAAATCGGTAGAAGTTATTTTAGGTGCTGTATGTGAAGCGATCAATGAAGGTTTGCAAGAACGTAAAGCCGAAAAAACGGATACGGATGCTACCGACGAATCGGCTCCGAGAAGAGAACGCAAAGCAAAAGCTACGGCGAAAAAAGAACGCACCAAAAAAGAAGATGACGAGGCAATGAATGCTGCCGTTATAGGTAAAGTAGCGAGAGGTATTGAATTAGACGAAGAATAATTTAAGAAAGGAAAAACAGATATGGCAGTTACAATGGCAGATATCTCACACCTGCGCAAAATGAGTGGCGCAGGGATGATGGACTGCAAAGGAGCGCTGGAGGAAGCTGCTGGCGACTTTGACAAAGCAATGGAAATTATTCGTAAAAAAGGACAGGCAGTAGCCGCAAAACGTTCTGACCGCGAAGCATCCGAAGGTTGTGTATTGGCAGAAAATAAAGACGGGTTTGCTGCAATCGTTGCTTTGAAATGCGAAACGGATTTCGTTGCTAAAAATGAACAGTTTGTTGCTCTGACGAAGGATTTCCTTACGATTGCAATGGATAAAAAACCGACATCGCTGAATGACTTGCTGGCCTCTCCTATGGCCGACGGACGTGCAGTGCAGGAACATATTACAGACCGTATCGGCGTAACAGGCGAAAAGATGGAATTAGGTTTCTATGAAAGTGTATCTGGTGCATCTACCATTTCGTATATCCACCCAGGTAATAAGCTGGCAACAATCGTTGCTTTCAACCAGGCGGGTGTAACCTATCAGGTAGCGCGCGACATTGCCATGCAGATTGCAGCAATGAACCCGATAGCTATTACGCCTGAAGAGGTTGACCAAAAGATCATTGATCAGGAAAAGGAAATTGCACGCGATAAAGCCCGCCAAGCCGGTAAACAGGAGAACCTGTTAGACCGTATCGCCGAAGGCGCCTTGCAAAAATATTACAAGGAATATACCTTGTTGCAACAAGAATTTGTAAAAGATTCCAGGCTTACTATTGCCCAATATCTGGAACAACAGAATAAAGACTTAACCGTTACCGCCTTCAAACGTGTAACGCTGAATGTAGAATAACAACTAAGGTAAAGTTAAAAACAAAACAGAGAGGGTGTGCCCATAAGGGCATGCTCTTTCTCTTTTATTTACTACCACCTTTCTGCTGCAGTTCCACGAAGCAGAATTGAACGGGTTCATTATTTCATTTATCTAAATGATACATCTCGCTTATCTTTGTTTGATAAAAAAGAGAACGTAATGCTGTGTATTCGAAAAATAAACGAGCGGCTTAATCTCTGTAAGATAACCAGACTTCTATGGCTTGTGACCCAATATCATGTTGACAATCAAAGCTGTTCAATAATTTTGCAGTTCCCGGTTAGAAAAACAGAATATATCATCACCTGCAGAGCATTCTGCTGTTTTTTTGCAAAAAAAAGGAGGGTGTACCTTTTGACACCCTCTAAATAGATAGCATCGAACTGTGAAATGTACAGGAACCCATCAATAAAGTTATTAATAAGCAGCCAATAATCCCTCTTACGACTTACGATATCTCTGTCTTGAGTTGTTCTACCCAGCGGTTGATGCGGGCGTCGGTTTCGTCGTCTTCATTTACTTCATCGATGGGAAGCCCTACAAATTGTCCGTCTATCATGGCAACAGAGTCGTCAAAAGAATATCCGTCTGTCAAAACGCTGCCGCAGAACGTGCATCCGACGTTTTGTAGTTCCTTATAAATAACACCTATCGCGTCGCAGAAAGAATCGCTATACGAAGATGAATCGCCCGTTCCAAAGATAGCGATTGTTTTCCCTTTCAAGTCTGCTTTTTTCAATTTGGGTAGAAAGCCCTCCCAATCATCCTGTAAATCACCTACTCCCCACGTAGAAGAGCCCAACAGTAATACTTCGTAGGGGGTTGCATCTTCTACTTTTGCTGAATCAACATTATACATATCTGATGAACTTATCCCTAATCCGGATGCTATTCTGCCGGCGATATCTTCCGTCGTACCGGTAGAAGACCCATAAAAAATGCCTGTCTTTTTCATATAAACAAATTGTATGTTTTGCATTAATAATTATTAACGGCAAAGTTCTGCGAAATGCTTTTCTCTGTCAATACCTATTCATATGTATAATTACGATGAAAACCCCAATAAATAGGTACATTTGCATCAAGGAAGATTACCTTAAAAATAAACCCATGAAGGAGAAGGAACTTATCGTATTGGCGCAACGTATACGGGCGCTTTCACAAAATGGTCTTACATATTCATTAAGTGAATATGATACCGAACGGTATGAAGAATTATTGCATATAAGCGATAAAATAGTTTCATCTGTTACCGGACTGGATGAAAACAGGATCAACTCATCCTATATTTTATCAAAAGAATACATCACGCCAAAGGTAGATATCCGTGCCGTCGTTTTCAACCAACAGGATGAAATACTGTTAGTGAAAGAAAAAGCAGAGAGTGTAATTTAAACTGTGTCAGCAAAAATAAGTTTTAAATATTTATATTTGCTAACACAGTTTTTATATGGAAGAATTTAATTTTGAAGAGATTAAGAACAAAGCATTGGATCAG
>JAISXD010000044.1 GCA_031270665.1 Tannerellaceae bacterium
ACTTCCGCGCGGAAATGAACGGTTTCCGTGCGTCTTCCGCCCCTTTCCTTAGCTTAACCGCCAAACGGCAAAACACTGAAACAAAGACACGTAACATTAAATCCGAAAAGAATGAAACAATCCGCTCCATCATCATTACACAAGGCCCTGCCGATCTTTATGGCGTTTTACGTCATGGGATTTGGCGACATCGTTGGGGTGGCCACCAGCTATGCCCGCGAAGAACTTGGGCTGAGCAATGCACTTACGCAGGTACTTACCCTGCTGGCATTCGTGTGGTTTGCCCTCCTGTCTGTCCCCGTGGGCGTTTTTCAAGACAAAAGGGGGAAAAAGTTCACCGTCAACCTGGGGATATCCTTTATCGGCCTGGGGATGCTCGTCCCCATCCTGGCGTATACCTATTACGGGATGCTGGCCTCCTTTACCCTGCTGGGCATAGGGAATGCCATTATACAGGTATCGGCCAATCCGCTGATGCAGGACGTGTCGCCCGAAGGCAGGCTCTCGCGCAACCTTACCCTTTCGCAGTTCGTCAAAGCGATTGCCGGTATGCTGGGCCCCTCCATCGCCGCCTTCTGCGCCATCCGCTTCCATAGCTGGACCTATGTCTACTGGGTATACCTCGCCCTTTGCATCCTTACCATCGCCTGGCTGCGCGCCACGTATATCCCCGAAACGGGAAGCGGCGGGCGGGCAAGCATCCGGAGCGCCCTGAAATTACTGGCCGACAGGAAAGTAGCCCTGCTGGTAACAGGCACGTTCCTCATGGTCGGCTTCGATGTAGGGATGAATACCAGCATCGTAAGCTACCTGCGCCAGTCTTTCGGCGTTTCGCAGGAAGAAGGCAGCGTAGGAATCAGCATCTACTTTGCCGCCCTGATGGCAGGCCGCTTCTTCAGCGTCATCCTCCTGGGCAGGATAAAAGCGAACCGAATGCTGCTCTGCTGCGCCGTCCTCTCGCTTGCGGCCTTCGCCTGGCTCTACCTTGTGCCCGGTTTCCTTGCGGGGCGGCTTGCCCTGTTCTGCGTTGGCCTCTTTACGGCCGCCATCTTTCCGCTCCTGTTCTCCACCTGCCTTCGGTACATGCCCCGGCGGGCCAACGAACTGTCCGGCCTGATGATTATGAGCGTATGCGGCGGCGGCGTCATCCCCCCCGTCATGGGCGTGATAAACGATTTTGCAGGTCTTATGCCGTCATTAATCCTGCCCGGATTATGTCTGGTTTATGTAATTTTCTTAGCTTTGTACATTATTAGGAATAAATTATAAAAAAGTAAGAGTAAATTATAAAAACAGCGAATGATGGCACAGTTTATTTTGGGATTAGATATCGGCGGAACGAAATGTTCCGTGATTCTGGGAAAGGAAGAAGACGGATTGCTGCAAATTGTGGCAAAAAAAGCGTTTCCCACCGAAACGTCAAAAGGTTTTGCACATACCATGCATACCATACAGCAGCAGATAGACGCCCTGTTGCATGCCTCTGCATTAATCCCGGAAAAGATTGCGGCCTGCGGGATAAGCTGCGGCGGACCGCTTGACAGCGCGAAAGGCCTCATCCTGTCGCCCCCCAACCTGCCGGGATGGGACAGCATTCCCCTTGTCGGGATTATTGAAAAACGCTACGGTATCCAAACCTCCCTCCAGAACGACGCGAACGCCTCGGCCCTTGCCGAATGGAAATACGGCGCCGGCAAGGGCTTCAACAACGTTATTTTCCTCACGTTCGGCACCGGCATGGGCGCCGGCCTGATACTCAACGGCCGCTTATATGCCGGGGCAAACGGCATGGCCGGCGAAGCGGGCCACATACGCCTGGAACGCTACGGCCCCATAGGCTATGGCAAAGCCGGCTCCTTTGAAGGATTCTGCAGCGGCGGCGGCATCACCCAACTGGCCTGCTCCAAAGTGTACGAAAAGATGCAGAGCGGCCAAAAGGTATCCTTCTGCCCCACCATGGCCGACCTCTCCACGATAAGCGCCCGCACCGTAGCCGACGCCGCCTTCGGGGGAGACGAACTGGCAAAGGAGATTTACCGCATCAGCGGGCGCTGCCTGGGAAAGGCGCTGTCTGTCCTGATAGACCTGCTGAACCCGGAAATCATCATCCTGGGAAGCATTTACGCAAGGGCGCAGCAACTGCTTGAGCCGGCCATGAATGAAGTAATCCGGAAGGAGACCATCCCTTACGCCCGTGAAGCCTGCCGCATCGTGCCCGCCGGGCTGAAAGAAAGCATCGGCGATTATGCCGCCCTGTCGGTTGCCTCCTGCCACTTACAAGTAACGCCATGAAAGAAACCGTACAAAAGGAACTGGATATCCTGTTTTTCAATTATCCAGAGTTAGCAGTGTGCCGGAACGACATCGTCGCCGCCTTCGGCCACATGCTGGAATGTAGCCGGCAGAAAGGACTGATCATGACCTGCGGAAACGGCGGAAGCGCCGCCGACGCCGGCCATATCGTAGGCGAACTGATGAAAGGCTTTAAGCAGAAAAGGCCCCTCACGCCCGCAGAGTATGAAACCCTGCAGAACGCATTCCCCCATCACGCCGGCTACCTGGCCGCCCATCTGCAAAGGGCCATACCCGCCCTTTCCCTGTCCGACCATACCGCCCTTACCTCGGCCTTTATCAATGACGTAGCCCCCGATATGGTTTTTGCGCAGCAGGTGTTCGGTTACGGCAAGGCGGGAGACGTACTGATAGCCCTTTCCACCTCCGGCAATTCCCGGAATGTGGTAAACGCCTGCCGCGTAGCAAACGCCTTCCGGCTAAAAACAATCGGAATGACCGGCGAGTCGGGCGGCGAAATGAGGGATCTTTGTAGCGTCACCATCCGTGTACCGGCCCGCGAAACCTACCGCATACAGGAATACCACCTCCCGGTCTACCACGCCCTCTGCTCCATGCTCGAAGCGGCCAGTTATTCGTAAAGGACCAATCCTGAAAAAGCGTGTACGCCGGGATAAGGCCGTACACGCTTTAATGCAAAAGAGCTTCCCGCCCGGAGGCGGAAAACTCTTTCCTGAATAAAGTCTATACACACTTGTTTTTCCTCCTGCCGGCATATCGCTTTAACAGCGTTTTTTTTTGCCTGTACAGGCTGGATTCTACGGCCGGACAGGAGGCGGAGCCTGTCGCGGCCATGCTTTGATAAAACCGTGTGCCGCGGATGCCGTATACGCTCCGCGACAGGTCAGAAATCCCGTTGTCCGCCTATCAGAGTTTAAAGGTAACGCCAAGGCTCAGATATGAGATACCGTAGCCCAGTTCGCTATAGATGCCCAGGTTGGGCTTGAAGAAATAACGTCCGCCTATAAACAGGGAAAAGTCGAATACGCTGCCGGCCGCCGTGCCGATGCTTTCGCCCTCGCCCGTCCAGGAGGCAGTCGCGATGTTGTAGCCCAGCATAAGACCGCCGTAGGTGTCTAATTTTTCCACGAACTGGTAGTGGAAAGCGCCCCGTGCGCCCAATACATAGTGATTGTAACTCCAGTCGTCAAGGCCGCGATGATACCAGCCGCCATATGCGCCGAGGCCAATCGAGCCGTTGCCCGTCGATTTGATAAGCCCGTCTACAACGGAACGTTCGTACGATACTTCCACCGGGATACCGGTTCCTATGCCGACACCGGCGTTCAGCCTTTGCGCTCCCTTGCGGAAGATGTCCTGGGCGCTTGCCGCAGATACGAGAAGCAGGAATAATCCTGTGGAGAATAATAATTTTCTCATCATGATGTGATTTTAAGTTATGAATTATTAAAAGAACTACCGCACCGGGAAGCCTGTCCCGATACAGTGGCAAAAGTAATAACAAGGCATAGGAGGAGAGGCGACAATTCGTCAGTGAAAAACGACAATTCATACTTGATTGATTGTCTGTTTTTCACGTACTGTAAAATGGGGGGGATGGATATACCGGTATTTTGATGTATAAATAAGGAATTTCACCCGTTTTCTTTTGCCGAATTGCGGTAATCCTTTGGCGACATATTATATTTGGCCTGAAACTGGCGCTGGAAGGTACGGACAGTGCCGAACCCTGTTTTTTCGGAAATGGCCTCTATCGGCAGGTCGGATTGTTCGAGCAGGGTAATGGCGTCTTTGAGGCGGAGGGTGTTGATGTATTCCGGAAAAGACATGCCGAAGCAATACGTGAAGGCTTCTATAAACAACTCGCGGTTGGTTCCGAGGCGTTCTATCACGTAGTCGCGGCTGAAGGTGTTGTTGCGGTAAGCCTTGTCGCGCAGAATCAGGTCGCGGATAGCGATACAGAGCTTGTCTTTACGGCTTTCGGGGCAGAAGTCTTCGTCGTTATCCCGGATAGACGACAGGTATTCTTCATCAATAAAGGTCTTTTTGTTCAGCAGTTCGGCGTTGCGAAGTTCCTGCTGCGCCGTCAGTTCCCTTATTCGCTGTGCCAGGGTGCGGTTCTTTGCGGCAACTTTCCGGCTGTAGTACATCCATATGCCCAGCGTGATTGCGAGCAGTATGCATCCGGAGAGGGCAAAGAGGAAGTTCTTGTGGTTGTGTTCTTTTTCGGCAATGTGTCTGTCTACTTCGTACCGGGTGCGAAGTTCGTCGAGCTGGGCATGAAATTCCTTTTGGTTCAATGAATCTTTACGCTGCATAATCGTTTGGATAAGCGGGAAAACCTCCTGGTTATCATCCCCGGCCAGCAGTATTTTGATTTTTAAATTCAAAAGCTCAACGGTAACGCCCCATTCTTCAAAACTTTCGTAAACATCCATTGCCTCGCTCAGGTTTTGCAAGGCGGCGGCATATTGCCCTTTTTGTTCCAGAATCATGGCTTTGGCATAACAAATATTTGCCTGCAAACTAAGGTCATTACATATAGCCTGTGCCGAATCGCAGTAGATTTGCGCCTGTTCTAAATCATTTTTATAAAAATGCAGCAGCGCAAAAGCGTTATGAATTTCTGTCCGGGCAACCACGTTCGTTAACGCATTTTGTTTTTCGTATTCAACAACCGACTTTTGCCATGCAGGCATAATATCCCACGCCTCATCGTAACGTTTATTCAATTGCAGGATTTCAAAAAGATACCAATAGGCCATCGTAGCCAGCGTCGATTTTTCTTTCAAGGTCTTTTCGGTATCGATACATTTGCGAAAGAATTTTTCGGCTTCGGCTGTGCGATTGGTTTTGTTATATACATAACCCATACAATAGTATGCAGCCGAAAGCCCGTTGCCGTTGTTACGGCTTTTGGCATCGGTATAGAGCAGATTGGCGTTGTCGAGGGCTTTCTGCGGTTGCCCGATAGCCAGGTAAGCATCGGTAAGGAATGAAAACGCTTTGTAATAATAAGCCCATAGCTCATTGGCGGACAGGAATTTCAGAATTTTGTCCGAACCGTTTACAGCCGTTTGTATTTCGCCGAAGTTGATATATGCCGCCAAAAGATTAACGTAGCACATGCCCTCTTCTTTCAAGGCGTTTTGTGCGTGGGCCTCACGGGCGAAATCGTCGAAAAAGCATACGAGCGTATCCAGATTTTCCTCGTAGGCATAAACAAGAAAATGCAGTGCAACAAGCGTTTCAAGTCTTTCTCTGCCCTCTTGCCTGTCAGCGGTTTGCAGCAACGAGTCTTTTTGATATTGAAAGTCGCTTGTTTGCGCTGCTGCCAGACAAGACAACAGCAGGAATGATACTATGATTATCCTCATCATCTTTACAAATATTAATAAGCTATAAAAATAGGCGGAAACAGTAGGTGTCGGGGTGTCTAAACAGGAAAACCGGGTGTCTAAACAGGAGAATTATGTGTGTGTGCCTGATTTCTCCACACTGTTGGAGACTGTTTGTTTTGTTTTTTGAACTGGCGCAGGAAATGGCTTTTGTCTAAGAAGCCGGTCTTACTGGCGATTTCGTTTATTTTCATCTCAGGGTATTGCAGCAGCAGGCTTTGGGCTTCTTCGATACGCAGCTCGTTAATCCATTCGCGGAAGGTTTGCTTTTTGAAGGTATTGATATACGTGGAAAGGTACTTATTGTTCGTGTGAAGGAGGGCGGCAAGTGCGCCGAGGGTGATTCTCTGTTCAGTGAAACCTTTGTTGGTTACCCAGTGTTCGATTTGTTTTTCCAGGGCGGCAAACGTCGTATGCTCCGTTTTTGTATCGTTTCGTGTAGCGGGCGCATCGTCTATTGCCTGTTCTATTACCTGAAACTGATGAGGGTAATTGATAAACCGGACGGCAAAGAAGAGGTAAAAAGCATCAAATATTATGGCATAAAGCAGGGCGACAAGAATAGACATGAACACGGCAGACAGCAGCGCCATAATACCGACGGCAAGTGCGGAAAAGAACGAAAGGACAATCCAGCGCAGGCGTCTGGCCTCTTCGCCGGAATAATAATTGTCTATCCGGCAACGAAACTGCCGGTAACTCTTGAGGAACAAAACGGTATATCGCACCAGCGACAGGGCGTATATAACGGTAAAACCGTAAAAGGCGGCCTGAAAAAATGTTTCGGAACAGCAGGTATAAACCGTAAAAATGGCAACAATAAACAGCAAGACAACAGCCGCTTCCCGAAAAATATGCCGCCAGCCCGGAAACTGAACGTCTACCAGCGCCAGCATGGCAAAGGTAAACAAGAAAGCTTGCGAGGAGGCAATTACCAGCGTAACGGCCTGCATCAACAGCACGTTTTGTACGGACGGATCGCCAGACAGGTATTCCGCCACTGCGATGGCGATAAAAAACAGGTATGCGCCAATCATCACGTAACGCGCCTTGCGATAGTTCCCCAGCAGCGGGTTATCGGGTATGAACGTGAACAGGAACATCAACCCGCAAGCAAGCAACAAGCCGCTTGTTATAAAAATAGAGAGGATATTATACAGTTCGTTCATTAATTACCAAAGCCCTCCGTTGTTGCGGTTGTAGCTTATCTGCTTATCTAATGTTGCTGCTGTTACCTCCATAATCTTCCCCCATTTTTGAATTGAAATTAGATTGCAAAAGTAATTCATTTCCCCAAAGCATCCAAACCGGATTTTCATAGAGAATGTATGAAACGAATGTAAGCGATTATCTTATACAAAAACAAAGAATTACAGCCCTCCGGCAGCGGTTGTTTTTACTGCCGGAGGGCGGAGGCGGGATACTTATTCCACTTTGCAGCTTTCTTATGCCAGACATTCCATGTTTGCAACAGTACGGAGAGGAGGATAAGCCCTAAGCCGGTATAAAAGAAAAAGCTGAGTTCTTTGGCTTCGCCTAAGAAAAGCATGGCGATCAGGATACTGTAAACCGGTTCGAGATTATAGCTCAGGTTTACGGTAAAGGCAGATATCTGTTTCAGTACATCTATTTGTAACAGATAGAGTAATACCGTGCAGAACACAACAAAGATCAACAGCCAGGCAACGTCTTGTGTATCCGGCAGAATGGTTTCGACCGGGAAAAAATACAGGTAGAGAGGCATCAGCAAGGTCAGTAGCAGGAAGCCGCCGAGCATTTCATAAAATAACATGACGGAAGAAGCGCATTTGCCCCCTGCCTGTTTGTTTGTAATAGTGAAAAGCGCTGCCAGGAGAGCCGATACAACTCCCAGTACGATGCCCGTACGGTATCGTACGTCGAAATGGAATATCAGCCCTATGCCCGCTAATGTAATCAGGCTGAAAGCTACTTCCTTAAAAGATGCCCGGCGATGATTCAGTAAAGGTTCAAGCAGAGCCGTAAAAAAACCGGTGAGCGAAAAGCAAACCACCCCGACAGACACATTGGATGCTTTAATGCTTCCAAAGAAGAATACCCAATGAAGCGCCAGCAAAGAGCCTACGCCGAATAGGCGGTAGGGGCGGGGGTAGCGGGGGCGGCGGAGTAATAATACCCCTCCCATCACCACCGCGGCAAGCATCATGCGATACCAAACCAACAGGCCTTCGTTCAGCGTGATTATCTTTCCGAGTATACCGGTAAATCCGGCTAACAGTATGGAGAGATGCAGTTTGATAAAGGCTTGTTTCATTCTCTTTTTTGTTCGTTTTTACGGCATGCCTAATAGCGGAATTTTCCTCCGCCAAGAAATTCTCTTAATAGGGAAGTGCCGGGAAGTTCTTCCGCCGGAATGGTGGAAAAGTACGTCAGGAAACGTATCAGGCGATAGGCTTCGGCATTTTCTTTGTCTGATTCGCGGACTTCTCTTAAAATAGGTTCGGCGTACCGGCGGAGAACGGCTACTTCATATAAAAGAGCGCTGTTGAACATCACATCCGCCGTTTCCTGATAAGGGAATATCCATTTGTCTTCTCCTTTACGGACGCTTGGCCAACGTGCAATCGTGTCTTTTGCCGAATAACCTCTGAACCGGTGGTCGCGGATGATACGACGTAAAAGACGGTTGTCCGTAGTCGGTATCCAGTTGTGATTGTCAAGTGAAATAGACGTCAGGGCCGATACATATACCTTATATTTATATATGTCGTCAATATACCCGGTCAGTTCCGGGTTCAGGGCATGGATACCTTCTATCATCAGAATGGATTTTTCTCTTAAACTCAGTTTGGTATCCCTGTAGACGCGTGTACCCGTTGTAAAGCTATAGGTAGGCAGGTCTATTTCTTTTCCTTCCAATAGTTTGCCCATATCTTCGTTGAAGTAAGGAAGGTCGAGTGCATATAACGATTCAAAATCAAATTCACCATTTTCATCAATCGGCGTATCTACCCGGTTAAGAAAATAATCATCGAGCGAGATACTTACCGGATGAAGCAAATAGGTGATCAACTGGATGGCCAATCGCTTGGTAAAAGTTGTCTTCCCCGACGAAGAAGGCCCTGATATTAATACGATACGGACGCTCTCGTCATACCGGGCGGCTATCTGTTCGGCTATTTTTGCAATTTGTTTTTCCTGCATAGCTTCCGAAACCATGATTATTTCGGATGTATGCCCGTCTTGTATCGCCCTGTTCAAATCGCTTACATTGTCCATTTCCAGGGTGCGTTGAAGCGCCAGATGTTCTTTAAATACTTCAAACATCTTGTCTTGCCGGATGACCGGTTCAACCTCCAATGGATTAGCCTTGCTGGGGATGCGCAGCAGGATGCCTTCATAATAAGGAACGATATCGAATACGTTTATAAAACCCGTTGAAGGCGTCAGGCAACCATAAAAGAAATTAATATAACCATCCAGGTCGTAATAAGACGTATAGGCCATACCGGCGCTCTCTATCAGGCGGGCTTTATCCTCCATGCCTCTTTCGCGGAAAAGGACAATGGCTTCTTCGGTTCGAATGTTTTTGTGGACAAAAGGAATATCCGCCTCCACAATCTCTTTCATTCGCTTTTTAATTTTATCAATCGTTAATTGGTCTGATTTTTTACCGTTATGAATCACGCAATAATAGCCTTTGGAAACGGAATGTTCCAGGTTCATGGTAACCGAAGGAAGTATATCGTTTACAGCTTTAGCCAGGATATGGCAAAGCGAACGGACATACGCCCGAAGGCCTGATTGGCTGGTGCAGTCAAGAAACTCCACATCTTTCGGTTGCCAGCAACGGTATGTAAGGCCCTGTGTTTTATTGTTTACCAAAGCATTCACAGGAGTATATTGAAGAGGGGAACCTACCGCTTCGTATATTTCCAGTAAGGAAGAACCCATCGGGACTTCTTTGTACTGCTTGCTGTTTTTACAATAAATAGTAATCGTTTCAGCCATGCTATTTGGGTTAATATATGTAATTTTGCGGGTAAATGTAAGCATTTTAAAATGTAAAGCGAACGCAGAAAAGAAGTTTTAGTTATGATAAATCGAATTTCCTTCTTATTATATACATTATTTGTATTTGCGCTGTTTACCCGGTGTTCAGGTGAAACAACAATAATAGACAATCCGGATATACAGGATGATGTAAACCATTGGATTGAGCAGAAAATGCGCGATCAGTATTTATGGTACGACGAGATGCCGGAAAGCGGAACGTTGGATTTCTCTTTAGAACCCGAACAATTCTTCTATTCCTTATTGTCGGAAAAAGACGGCAAAGATAGAGATGGGGGGCATCAGTACTATTCTGCTATTAACCAAAAGGCCGCCGCTTCAAAGGCCTATATGGGCGATGGCTATTCGTTCGGATTTGAATTTCAATATTATAATGTCATCAACTTGAATAAATATGGTTTGATGGTATTTTATGTATTACCCGCTTCCCCAGCCTCGGAAGCAGGATTGAAACGCGGAGACTGGATATATACAATTAATGATAAGCCTGTGCCGAATAATCTCGCCGAATTAATCGCCTTATTAGATACCTCAACGCCCAAAACGTTGAAAATAGGGATTAGCGAAAGGTTCGACGGGGCAATATCCCGCACCGCTTCCATCACGGCACGGACAGTGACAGATAATCCTGTGCTGGTACACAAAACGATTCCTCTTGACGACGGACAAAAGGTAGGCTATCTGCTGTATAATCATTTTACGTCCGGCCCGCAAGGTGTCGAAGATGAGACATTTAATAATAACCTGCGCGGTGCATTCGCCCAATTTAGTGCAGACAACGTAAGTGATTTTGTATTAGACTTGCGTTTCAATGGCGGCGGGCTGGTATCCTGCGCACAGTTGTTAGCAACGATGTTAGCTCCCGAATCGGCTTTGAGCGATATTTTTTGCCACCTTACCTACAATAATAAGAATAAAGACAACAAGAAGACACTGTATTTAGACCCGGCCCGGATTAAAGAAGGAGTACCCGGAGCGAATCTTAACCTCAGCAGGCTTTTTATCATAACGAGCGAACGTACGGCCTCGGCTTCCGAAATGATTATCAATGGGTTGTCAGCCTATAAGGAAATGGAACTTATACAGGTAGGCGCTAAAACCGAAGGAAAGAATGTAGCTTCCGTCACAATCGCCGACGACCTATACGATTGGGAATTGCATCCTATCGTAAGCTATCTGAGCAACAAAAAAGATTTTTCGGATTATGCAAACGGTTTTCCTCCTACACCGGGTTTTGAATGCGACGACTCTAAACAGAGTGATTACTATCCGTTAGGCGACCGGGAGGAATATGTCTTAAGGCATATCCTGAACTATATTGCCTATGGAAGCTTTGCCGGAAGCAGAAGCCAACCGCTTCGATCCGCCGAAGAAACAAACCTGATCCCACTTTATAATTCACTCGATTCAAAGAAAACAAACGGAGCGGCTATCTTGTCCGCAGATTTTCACAGGCCATGAAAAGCAAGTATAAAAAACTCGTAAACGGGCAAATCATTACCCCATCCGGCATTTTACGAAATCACTCGCTTATTATTTCAGGCAATACAATCGCCGAGATTACGGAACGTACAATTGAAATTGACGATTGTGAAACTATCGACGCCCGGGGAAACTACATCGCACCGGGTTGTATCGATATACATTTGCATGGCGGAAACGGACACGATTTTACAGAAGCGGCGCCGGAGGCTTTTTATACAATCGCCGAAGCACATGCCCGGCATGGTACGACTGCCATATACGCCACGCTTGCCGCCGCTCCGCGAACAACATTCGAACAGGCCATCCGTATCTGCGAACAAGTGATGGTCGACCCGAAAGAAGGAGCGCGTATCATGGGCCTCCATTTAGAAGGAAACTATCTGAATAAAACCATGTGCGGTGGACAAGACCCTCATTGCCTTTACAACCCTGACCCACAGGAGTACCATGAATTAATAACTTCAACCCATTGCATCAGGCGATGGAGCGCTTCCCCGGAATTACCGGGCGCGATGGAGTTTGGGCGCTACGCCACAGAACGGGGGATATTGGTATCCTTAGCCCATACCGTTGCCGATTACCCCATTGTAAAAGCTGCTTTTGAGGCCGGTTATACACATGCAACCCACTTCTACAACGCCATGACGGGCGTGCATAAAAACCGTGAGTTTAAGCACGAGGGTACGATCGAAAGTATCTACTTAATGGATGATATGACGGTAGAATTAGTGGCCGACGGCATCCATGTGCCTCCCGTTATCCTGCAACTTGTCTATAAATTCATGGGACCCGAACGCATCGCTTTAGTGACCGATTCCATGTTTGCCGCCGCCTTTTCTGGCTCGGTTGAGGGAATAGACAGCCGGATCATTGTAGAAGACGGCGTTGGTAAATTAGCCGACCGCTCCGCCCTGGCCAGCAGTATCGCTACGAGCGACAGGCTTATACGCACCATGGTACAAAAGGCAGGTATCCCTTTAACAGACGCTATCCGCATGGCGTCCGAAACACCCGCCCGGATTATGCACATAGCCGACAAAAAAGGAACCATAGAAAAAGGGAAAGACGCCGATATCATCCTTTTCGATACAGATATCAACGTCCTTACTACGATTGTCGGAGGGAAGACGCTATTATGGCCTCCTCTTTCCTATTTCCCTCCCAATTCCTTATCATAGGCTTCTTTGTTGTTGATAATACGGAGGGCTTCGAGGTAGCTGGGGTTATCGTCGTTCATGATGCGGAAATATTCTGCCATTTCGTACATGTCGCGGGCGATGAGGGCTTTTATCTGAAGTTTGATCAATGGTCGGGAATGTGTATATTGTTCTTCATTAAATTCAATCTTCTCCTCTGTAGCCATATCTATTAAATTCTGTAAGATATCATCTGTTATGTTAAATGATTTTTTATAGTTTTCAACCTTGCGATACTCGGAAATCATTTCTTTTCGGTTCTGGTCTAAGTAATTCATGGCAATACGGTTGACCAGTCCGGTTGCAACTAACCGGCGGTGATAATCGGTAAAGCGGGTTGTATCTATCGGGATAAACAGGTCGGGCATAATTCCCCCGCCGCCATATACAACCCGGTTATTGATAAGCGTTTTATATTTCATGGAATCGGGGAAATGAATACTGTCGGCGCTCATTAACTCACCACGGTTATACCGGTCGATCAGATCATGGTGGTATTCTTCTTTCTTGCCATTTTCATATGGACGTTGAATCCCTCTCCCGGTAGGCGTATGATAGCGTGAAACGGTTAAGCGGATCATCGCTCCGTCGGGTAGCGGGATAGGCTTTTGCACGAGTCCTTTTCCAAATGTCCGCCGCCCTACGATAACGCCCCTGTCCCAATCCTGTATGGCGCCGGCAAAAATCTCGCTGGCCGAAGCAGACGATTCGTCGACCAAAACAACCAAACGCCCCTCTTCAAAGTTCCCTTTTCCTGTAGCTATGGCTTCTTCCCTGGGCTGTTTGGCTCCTTCCGTATAAACAATCAATCGTCCTTTTTTAAGAAATTCATTGGCCATATCAATGGCTATATTCAGATAGCCTCCGCCATTCCCCTGAAGGTCTACGATCAGGTTTTTCATGCCGCTTTTTTTCAGTTTGTCTAACGCCTCGCGAAATTCGTCGACCGACGATACGGCAAAACGGTTTAATTTTATATAGCCCGTATGTTTATCCGCCATATACGCAGCGTCGAGGCTATAAACCGGTATTTTGCCGCGGATGATCCTGAAAACGATCAGTTCCGGTTCGTTCTGGCGAAGTACTTTTATCCTTACCTCCGTATCTTTAGGGCCCCGCAGGCGCTTCATAATGTCGGTGGTTTTCATTTTCACCCCTGCTATCAGGGTGTCGTTTACCATAATAATACGGTCGCCGGCCATAAGCCCTACCTTTTCGGAAGGCCCGCCGGCTATCACTTGTATTACATACAGTGTATCCGTAAGCATGTTAAACTGGATACCAATCCCGTCAAAGTTTCCCTGTAAGGGTTCCGTCATTTCCTTTGTCTCTTCGGGGTCGAGGTAATTGGAGTGCGGGTCGAGTTTTTCCAACATCCCTACGAGCGCGTCTTCTACTAATTTTCCGGTATCGGTAGAATCAACATATAAGCTCGATATGGCAAATAATGCCATCGAAAGCTTCCGTGATTCTTGATTGATGTTGTTCTGTGCGGCTATTTGTGGCACAACGGAGCAACTTACGAGTAACAGATACAATCCGATTTTTTTCATTCTTTCTAATTTGCCTCCATAACTATTAATACAACTTCGTTTCTTTAGGTACGAAGAGAGAAATCTCTTTACCATATTTGAGCAGTTCGCGAACGATACTGGAACTGATATGGGTATGTTCGGGTTCTGTAAAGAGAATAAACGTATCTATCCCCGCCAGTTTACGGTTTACATCGGCAATGCTTTTTTCGTATTCAAAATCATTGACTGTGCGGATACCACGCAAGATAGATTGCGCCCCTACCTCGACTGCAAAGTCAACGGTCAGGCCCTCGTAGGGTTCTACGCGTATGCGGGCGTCTCCTTCATATAAGTGGCGGATACTGTCCAAACGTTGCTCAAGCGAGAAATATGTCTGCTTTTTTTCATTGACACCGATAGCAATCACAATCTCATCCACCAATACGAGCCCCCGGCGGACTAAGGATTGATGGCCGATGGTAAAAGGATCGAATGTTCCGGGGAAAAGGGCTGTTTTCTTCATCTGCTTATATTTCTTCTTCTATCACTAAGTTTTCAATAATAAAGCTCTGCCGCTCCATGGTGTTCTTGCCCATATAAAAGGCCAGCATTTCTTTTACAAGGTCTTCCTTTTTCATGGTCACCTGGTCGAGGCGAATATCTTTTCCGATAAAATGTTTAAATTCATCGGGCGATATTTCCCCTAATCCCTTAAAACGGGTGATTTCAGGATTCTTCCCGGCGGCAGCCATCGCTCCCAAGCGTTCTTCTTCCGTATAGCAATACCAGGTTCTTTGCTTATTCCGTACCCTGAACAAAGGAGTTTGCAGGATATATACATGATTCCGTTTGATCAGGTCGGGGAAGAATTGTAAAAAGAACGTGATTAGCAACAACCGGATGTGCATACCATCCACATCGGCGTCGGTGGCAATGATTACCTTGTTGTAACGAAGCCCTTCCAGTTCGTCTTCAATATTTAAGGCGGCTTGCAACAAGTTGAATTCTTCATTTTCGTAAACAATTTTCTTTGTCAGCCCATAACTGTTTAAGGGTTTTCCACGCAGGCTGAATACGGCTTGCAGATTCGGGTCGCGGCTTTTCGTTATTGATCCGCTGGCCGAATCTCCTTCTGTTATAAAGATACAGGTTTCTTCCCGTTGCTCGCCTTTCGCATCGTTCAGGTGGATACGGCAATCGCGTAATTTCTTGTTGTGCAGGTTGGCTTTCTTGGCCCGTTCGCGCGCCAGTTTGGTAACGCCGGCAATGGCTTTGCGTTCTTTTTCGGATTCCAGGATTTTCCTTAGCAGGGCGTCAGACGTCTCCTGGTTCTTATGCAAATAGTTGTCCAGCTCTTTTTTAATAAAATCGCCGATAAACTTGGATACGGTAGGCCCTTTCGGCCCCATGTCTTTCGAGCCTAATTTCGTTTTTGTCTGGCTCTCGAATACGGGTTCTTCCACTTTGATACTGATAGCAGACACAATGCCGGCGCGAATGTCTGAATAGTCGAAGTTTTTAGTGTAATATTCTTTGATAACACGCCCAATCGTTTCTTTAAAAGCGGAGAGATGCGTGCCCCCTTGCGTGGTATATTGCCCGTTTACAAACGAATAATACTCCTCTCCGTATTGGTTGCTGTGCGTGATGACCAGCTCAATATCCTCGCCTTTGAGGTGGATTATCGGGTAAAGAGGCTCCATGGTCATATTTTCGTTCAGCAAATCGGCCAGGCCGTTACGCGAAAAGAACTTCTTGCCATTATACATAATCGTAAGGCCGGAGTTCAGGAAAACATAATTCTTCAGCAGGCTTTCAATATACTCATCTTTATAGGCGTACTCCCTGAAGATTTCTTTATCCGGGACAAATGAGATAAGCGTGCCATTGGTTTCTTGCGTACGGACAATCTCCGACTCATCCGTAATAATTGCCCGGCTGTATTCTACCCTTTTACTTTCGCCGTCCCGGTTGCTTTGTATCAGGAAGCGGCTGCTCAGCGCATTCACCGCTTTGATACCTACCCCGTTCAGTCCTACCGACTTCTTAAAAGCCTTGCTATCGTATTTCGCCCCTGTGTTCATTTTACTGGAAACGTCTACCACTTTCCCCAGCGGGACGCCACGCCCGTAATCGCGTACGGTTACGGAGGTATCTTCTACGGTTACTTCAATGGTTTTGCCAAATCCCATCATATATTCGTCGATGGAGTTGTCCAGCGCTTCTTTCAGCAATACATAAATACCGTCGTCTGCGTGAGCGCCGTCGCCCAGCTTGCCAATATACATCCCCGGCCGCCGCCGGATATGCTCCATCCACTCCAGGGTTTGTACATCATCTTCATTATAACCTGCCGGACTTAAAGGTTTGTTTTCTTCCATCGTTCAATTTTAATTTTTCAACTCTTTCTTAAAGGCTCGTCTTGTCTTATGATGTTCGCGTGTGAAATAATCCCATTGCGCCTGGACAGCGTTATTTGTTTCCAGTTCCGGGTTACTTTCCGCATATTCGACGCCTGCTTTTATGTATACGGGAATCAGGTCGTTGAACAACAAGGCATTTACGCCTTTCCCCTGATATTCGGGTAATACGCCGGTTAAATACAGGTCTACCACTTTGGGGCTCGACTTTAACGCTCTGAGCAATGGGATAATACCGAAGGGAAATATTCGCCCCTTTGCTTTTCGCAGCGCTCTTGATAAATTGGGGAGGGTGATGCCAAATCCTACTACTTCATCATCCGCCTGGCGTATAATTACCGTTACCATATCAAGCCGGATCATGGGGATATACATATTTACATAATAGGATATCTGTTTATCCGTCAAGGGTGCAAAACCATATAGCGGAGAATAGGCGGTATTCAATGCGTGAAATATCTTATGGGCATAAGGCCATATTTCCTTCCGGTTCTTAAATTTCATTGTTTTCAGGCCATATTTATTTTTCACTATTTCGCCTATCCTCAGATGCTTTTCCGGTATTTCATCCGGTATGTATATCTTAAATTCTTTCCAGTCTTGTTCTTTTTCATATCCCATCCGCTCCAGGTGTGCGGGATAATAGGGATAGTTATAGATCGTAGCCATCGTGCCTGTCTGGTCGAACCCGTGAATCAACATTCCTTCATGGTCTAAATCCGTAAAACCTAACGGGCCGTGGAGTTCGTCCATACCTTTCTCTTTCGCCCAGTTTTCAACAGCGCCGAATAAGGCGTCGACCACTTCGTTATCATCAATAAAATCCACAAAACCAAAACGCGCCCTTTTTTGCTTCCATACCTCATTGCTACGGTAGTTAATCAAGCCTGCGATCCGTCCTGCTATTTTGTTATCGCGGTAGGCAAGAAAACAGATTCCCTCGCCAATTTCAAATGCCGGGTTCCGGTCTTTATCTAACGTCATCATCTCTTCGTCGATCAAACCGGGGACATGATAGGGATTGCCTTTATATAGCTCAATATTAAACTTTACGAACTTCCTGAGTTCTTTTTTGTTGGTTACTTGTTTGATTATTACACCCATCTCTAACTTTTATTATGCAGGCAAAGTTACACAATAAATTTGTTCGCAAGCTACTTCTGCTTTAACACATTAAAAATTTGCAGGGCAAACGCATTTTAATCTCTTCGCATACGTTGGCCGGGAAGTTGATAAGCGCATGTATGCCAGAGGCATATCCCGTCTTCCCCATTCATGGCGGAGTAGCCCCTGCATGCCGCCGTCACATGCCAAAAAACTGCCGTGGCGAAAGAGGAAAAAAAAATTACGGAAGAAATAAAAATTTTCACGGAAGAAATAAAAATTTTATGGGATGGAATGAATATGAATACAGATGAAAAGAGAAAAAACACGGAAGAAAAAAAATGAAAAGGGAGGGAAATGAAAATTTTCACAGGAAAAAAAAATGTATCACAGATGTAATGGAATCCTTTACAGAAGTTAGCAAATAAATCACATCCATTGTTTTCCCGGAAAAACAGGCAGATGAACAGACGCCCGGCAGTTTGCGTTGCCGGGCGTCCGTTCGCATCCTTTACTCATACAAGCCGGCCGGCGGCGTTATGGCGTCGCCTGTGTTTCCGCTGCTTATTTTGAATTTCGAAGAATTGTTCGGATAATTGCCGTTCGTTATCATTACTTTCTGGAGCACGGACTGGTTAATAACCAGGCAATCGATGCTCCAGGTACCGGCATTCCCGTCGTTAGGCTCAGCCCCTATATAATCCGCTTCCAAACGCCATGTGTCTCCATTGGTAAATGCGCGTACTGTGGAGGCGGCGAATGTCCCCATGTTGGATTGGCTCATTTTAAGCCCGGAATCAGTCGTCTTGGGTTTGAATGACGAACCAACGACAACAACCGTAAACTGATTGGTTGGTATCCTTGTATTAAAGTCTTTTATCCAATCCTTATTATAATCGCTACATTCGATTTCATACTCTACATAGTTGAACGCCTTGCTGTTTTTCCCTGTCACCAACGATAAGAGCTCTCCTGTACTGTTATGTCTTACTACTTGCGATACCGTGTCAGTCGAAGACAGGCCGTCTGTGCCCCTTGCCTTCTTCAGGTATGTTTTGCCGTCTGTGCCAACCCGTATTCCTTCCACGCCATTTGCGCGGATGCTTAACGCCTTGGCGTCTGAGGTTCCCACATAGTTCGTTGCGGGATTTGTGCCGGCGTTTCCTGTTATATCCCAGGCTTGCGTATCGTTCTGCGCATAAATCCATTCATCTCCGTCCCAGGAATAAAGTCCTTCTTTTAAATTAGTACCGATATTATAAACTACAATTCCTTTGTGAGTCAATTGGTCTGCCAGGGAGGGTGTCCCCCCTACTAAAGGGCTTAGCGAGTTCAGGGCGACAAGCCCTACGCGGGGGAAAAGAATGCCTTTGGTGCTTGTTGCATCTCCGGTAAAATTGTTCTGCTGCTTTACGTCTAAAAGCGCACCTGTGGCCGGAGATTCGCTGCTGCCGATAGTTACCTGTGCATGTGCTCCTGCACAGAGGCCTGCTCCAATCAAAAACAGTCCTATCATTTTTGACAGTACCGCTTTACTACGTTTTTGTTTAAAATCTTGCTGTTCCATTTTGTTTAAAATCTTGCTGTTTTATTAAAGAATAGTTGATATATTGAAAATATAGAATAGCTTTTTTGTAAAAAAAAATATGTTTTGTCGCTTAGACTTACAAAAGTACGATATTTTTTTTTAATTATATTTCACAGTAAACTTTTTCTATTTTTTTCTACATTTTTTTCAAGAGACGGAAAATTAGGTATTATTATAATTGACGATGTCAACTATTGTTTTTTCCTTTGTGCCGAATTAAATGAGGTATTTTGTATGAGTGTTTGTTACCAAAAGCTTATCGTATGAAAAGACATGTATGTTTGCTGCTGCTGTTTTTCTATCCTTACATTTGTGTGCCGGCTGTTAACAATCTCCGCATAGCAGATGCCCGGAGTATAGGAATGGGTGGGAATGAGGCCGTTTCTTCGGCGTTATTCAATCCTTCCCTTATGGCTTTGTATGCAAATAGGCGTATCTGCACGAACTATTTTAACCGGTATGGGGTAAAAGAATTGGGCACTTTTAACGGAAGCATTTATTTCCCTAACCGTATTCTTTCTTTTGGAGCAGGCGTTTCAACATTTGGCTATGATGCTTACAGGGAAAGCCAGCTTCGGTTGTTGTTAGCCAAACAACTAAACGGGCAATGGGCTTTGGGCATCGGTTTTCAATATGTTTTTCTGCAAACAGAATTGTTGGAAGAAAAGGCCGGGCTACTGTCAACCGATATCGGGCTAACTTTTTCGCCTGCTGATAACTGCTTGGCAGCTTTATTGATAATGAATATGCCTTCTGTTCAATTAGGTGATGAATCTATTGAAATAAAGGATTTTAAAACGTACTTAATACAGATAGGCATTCGCTGGGAAGTTATAAACAACGTATTCATTGTATGTACAATAGAGAATAATGACGAACAGGCTGTAACGGGGGCAGTGGGGATGGAATACCAGCCTTTTACAGACTTCAGTATCCGTACGGGAATAAAAGGAGGCCCGCTGCTTCCTTCTTTGGGAGCAGGGTATTGCTTTTCTCCGTTTGCCGTTGATGTCGCTATCGTTTATCATCCCGTATTGGGCGTTAGTTCGGGCATTGGCTTACAATTTATTTTTTAACAGGGCTATGCATAAACCGTTTATAAACTGTTTTTTATGCTTGATAACTATGTTTATAAATAGTTACGAACTAAAAGGGCAATATGTCTTTTTCCCTGATAAATGGGAGGAATATATCAGGGATATGGCTGTTGAAAACGAAAATACGGAAGAAGTTGAAAACCTGTATCACGAACTGTCTTATCTGAAAGACCACCCTTTTGAATTAAACGGGGTGAGGGCGGAACAGTTGAAAAAGCTCCCTTTTTTATCCGGCCGCCAGATAGAGAGCATACTGTCTTATCGTGAAAAATACGGCAAGCTGGCAAGTATCTATGAGTTAAAACAGATAAAAGAACTGGACTTCCCAACAATAGAACTGTTACTGCCATTTGTTTATGTAGGCGAATTGACGGTTGATAAACGCCCTCTTACGATCAGGAACTTATTGAAATATAATTCCAATGAGTTACAACTCAGATATGATAACTGTTTTCAACAAAAGAAAGGCTATCGTCCGCAGCCGGATAGTATCCTGGAGAAATATCCCAACCGGCAATACATGGGAGAGCCTTTTTATCACTCCATACGCTATTCGTCTACGTTCGACGACCGGTTACAGATGGGGTTTGCAGGTGAAAAGGATGCCGGGGAAGCTTTTGGGAATACACGCCATAAGGGGTACGACTATTATTCATTCTACTTTTTACTGAAAGAAACCAAATGGCTGAAAACGCTCGTCGCCGGTGATTACAACCTATCGTTCGGGCAGGGATTGGTGGTAAGCAACGAGTTTTCTCCCGGCAGGAATGCGTTGGTAACACAAGCCGAGAGGAAGGCATATGGTTTCCGCAGGCATTTCTCTACCAATGAGAATGACTATTTCCGCGGAGCGGCAGCTACCGTTACGATAAGGAATGTGGATATCAGCCTGCTTTATTCGCAAAGGAAACAGGATGCGAACCCGGCCAGCAGCGTAACGGTTTCTTCCCTCAAAACGGACGGTCTGCACCGTACCCCCCGTGAGGCGGAAAAGAAGCGCCTGCTGCCTGTGAAAACATTCGGCGGCAATATCCGGTATGCTACCCCGGATGTATGCCTGGGGATAACCGCTCTTTCTTATTCATTTGCCCCTTTGGGGATTAAGCCCGAACCCAAACCCTATAATCTCTTTTATTTCAGAGGGAGCCGGAATGCGAATGCGAGTGTGGATTATCTGTTGAAAAACCGCTATATTAAATGGTATGGAGAAACGGCGGTGAGCGCCAATAAATCGTTTGCCACACTGAACGGGTTACAGCTTACGCCGGCTTCTTACCTCTCTGCTTTGCTCATATACCGCTATTATGATAAAAAGTACCAGGCTTTCTTCGGGAAGGCTTTTGCACAGAGTTCGTCCGTACAAAACGAAGAGGGACTTTATATAGGCATGCAATTTATGCCGTTTCCTTACTGGAAAATAGCCGGTTATGCAGACTTCTTCCGTTTTTCCCGGCCAACCTACCAGGCGGATGCGCCTTCTTCGGGCAGGGAGTATATGCTGCAGGCAGACTTTACACAAGTAAAAAACTTCTCCTTTTATGTACGGTATAAATATAAACAGAAAGAGCAAAACGGAAGGCTCTCCACCGCTCCGGCCGTTTCCATACTACCTTACGAACAACACCGTATACGCTGCCAGATGCAATACAGCGTTTTGTCCATCCTCATGAAAACATCTTTAGACGGGATTATCTATACCGAAGCACCCAAAGAGGAAAGCCGGGGCGTTATGCTGTCTCAACAGATAAGCTGGAAGCCGCCGGATATCCCTTTCCACCTGGATTTGTTCGGGGCGATATTTCATACGGCGGATTATAACAGCCGCATTTTTTCGTGCGAAAATAATATCCTGTATGCCTTCAGCGCCCCTCTGTTCTATGGAGGAGGTTATCGTTTGTCGGCTACTTTCCGTTGGGAGATATCCCGGCATTTATCTTTTTCGGCCAAGTTGGCGAATACACATTATTCCGACAGGAATCGTATCGGAACAGATTTAGAGGAAATAGAAGGGACAAATAAAACAGATATTAATACACTTATCTGCTGGAAATTCTAAGAAAACAAATAAACTTGCTATTTTTGTCATTCCGCTTCTATACATTAAATAAATACATACCAGAATGACACAAAAACAAACAGGAAGACTGCTTTCTCTCGATGTAATGCGGGGGATCGCCATTGCAGGAATGATTATGGTAAACAACCCCGGCACTTGGGAATATGTTTATGCACCCCTGCGGCATGCCCGTTGGGACGGGTTAACGCCAACCGACCTGGTATTTCCTTTCTTTATGTTTATCATGGGCGTATCCATGTACTTTTCTTTGCGTAAATATAATTTTACCTTATCGAAAGAAAGCGCTTTGAAGGTACTGAAAAGGACGGCCCTCATCTTCCTCGTGGGATTGGGGCTGAATTTGTTCGGGAATATACTGAGGGGCGGTTTCGGTTCGTTCGAGCAACTGCGGATATTGGGCGTCATGCAGCGGTTGGCGTTGGCTTATGGACTCGGTTCGTTGACCGGATTGATGATAAATCATAAATACCTGCTTCATGTAGCGGGCGGAATCCTCGTCTTCTATTGGGCATTGCTGGCTGTTACCGGCAGCACGGTATTGTCTCCCCATAATATCATTGCGGCGATCGACCGCGCCATACTGGGCGAATCGCATATGTATGGCGATACCATGGCCGACGGGACGCGTATTGCCTTCGACCCGGAAGGATTGTTGAGCGCAACAGGCAGCGTAGCCCATGTGCTGATAGGCTTCTTTGCCGGAAAGTTGATTCTTGACGGTAAGGGGGATAATGAGAAAATAATCCGTAACCTGTTTATACTGGGAACGGTTCTTGTCTTTGCCGGTTTGCTTCTCAGCTATGGTTGCCCGGTAAACAAAAAAGTATGGAGCAGCACCTTTGTCTTGACCACCTGCGGATTCGGTTCGTTGCTTTTAGCCTTACTTAGCTGGATTGTCGATATAAATGGGAAAAAGAGCGGGGCGATGTTCTTTGAATCCTTTGGCATCAATCCACTCTATTTGTATGTACAGGCGGCTCTTTTAAGTACGTTGGCGGCAAGCGCCGGCTTCACATCATGGATGTATGGTTCGGTACTGGCGCCGGTATTGGGTAATTACGGAGGCTCGGCAGGCTGGGCGGTATTTTTTGTCGTTCTGAACTGGCTGCCGGGGTATTTCCTGTATAAGAAACAGATTTACATCAAGCTATAATTCTTTTTTCACCCTTTTGGGGGGTTGACGGGTATGGATATACCCGGTACCTTTACATCATAACTATTCATCCCGCAAACATAACTAAAATGAATGTAAAAAATTACCGTATTGCTATCCTGTTCGGAGTATTGCTTTTCGCTCTGAACAATCTGTATGGACAGATAAGCGAAGGGGGAATGCCTCCGAGCTTCCGCTATGGCCGTTCGCTGAGGAGCACGATTCCCCTGGTGCAGGCGCCTGTTACCTTTAATGTGGAAGATATGAAATTGGTAGACGAATGGCAGGTAAGCCAAGGACAACCCCTGAAGGTAGCTACGCTTATCGAATCCGGCCTGACGATGGATAACGCAGGGGCATGGAGCGTATTACCCGGCGGAGAATCTGTCTGGCAACTGAATATCCGGGCGGAAGGAGCGATTGCCCTGATGCTTTATTACAAGGCTTTCCATATACCCCAGGGAGGGAAGCTGTTTATCTATAATGCAGAGAAGACGCAGGTGATAGGCGCCTTTACGCATCGGTCGAATCCGGCGACAGACAGATTCGCCACAGCGTTTGTAGCCGGCGATGATATTGTACTTGAATATGTAGCCGCTCCCGGCGGAGAAAAGCCCCGGATAGAAATAGAAAGCATCGGATACGGGTACAATCATTTAACGGTGGGCAATCGTCCTTCGCTCAGAAGTGAAACCTCGTCGTGCTATATCAATATAAACTGTGAAGAGGGCGACGACTGGCAGACGGAGAAGACGGGAGTGTGTAAGATGATTCAGCGTATCGGCAGGGAAGCGTATTTGTGCTCCGGTTCGCTGGTGAATAATACGGGCGAAGATTTCAAGCCCTATATCCTTTCGGCGTATCATTGTTCCGCTACGCTGGAAGCTGAGGCGTCTGCTTCCGACTACGACCAGTGGATGTTCTATTTCCATTATGAAAAGAGTGGGTGCGACGACGATTCGCCCGCCGTATCTTCTCAGACGATGACAGGTTGCCGCAAGGTGGTGTCGATTCCTATCGACGGAGGTTCCGACGGGCTGTTGTTGCTGCTAAACCAGCAGATACCGGACAGCTATTACGCCTATTATAACGGGTGGGACAGGCGGGAGGCAGCCGCTACTTCCGGCGCGGGCATCCATCATCCCGAAGGGGATTATAAAAAGATATCAACCTTTACCGGGCGTGCCACGTCCGCCTCATGGATGGATGAAGACGATAACGAGGGGGCCGACAACGCCCATTGGAATGTTGTCTTTGCCGAAACAGCCAACGGCGTAAGCGTAACGGCCGGGGGCTCTTCCGGCTCGCCGCTCTTCAACCAGCATAAACTGATTGTAGGGACGCTCAGCGGAGGCACTTCGGAATGTGATAACCCCAAAGGGCTGAACTTATACGGCAAGCTGTGGTATCACTGGGATAAATACAGCGATAAACCGGCGGAGAGGATGGATGTCTGGCTGGATCCGGCAGCTACTAACGCGGAAACGTTACGCGGGCTGTATGCAAAAGAACCGGTTATTGTAGAGAAGCCTTCCGGCCTTCAGCTTACCTATACCGATAATCAGGCGCTATTGACCTGGAAGGCGCCGCCCACACAGGCGCCGACCGGGTATAACGTGTATAAAGACAGTGATTTGCTGGGGAATACAACGGCTTTATCCTATACGGATAATCCATCGCAGACAGGTTCGGTTGTTTATAGCGTATCGGCCGTATATCCCAATGGCGTTGAATCGGGCGTGGTAAGTAAAACCCTCTTTATATCGGACTATTTAGCGCCTTTGAATCCGGGAGCCATCTTCGACCCGGCCTCCGGGGTGGTGGTTACGTGGGATGCGCCCTTGTACCGGCAAGCCATTTACTGGGGGACGGGCAGTGCGGCTTATGCGGTGGGCTTCGGCGGCCTTCCTTTCTACTTCGGACAAGTGTGGGAGGAGGCTGAGATTGCCCCTTTCCGTAACAAATTACTCCGGGCCGTGCAGTTTGCCCCTGCCAAAGGCGTAACGTATTCGCTGCTTATCACACAGGGGGGCCGGAAATACACCCAGCCGCTGACGGGTCTTGTTTATAACAAACTGAATGTTGCGGCATTGGAAACGCCCTTCACGATAGGCAGCAGCGGAAGCCTGGTTGTAGCCGTTCACGCTTCGGATTACGGCGAAGACGTCTACCCGGCCTGGTGTGACAACGGCCCTGCCGAAATGGGGAAAGGGAACATCCTGTCGGAAGACGGGGATACCTGGGAGTATATAGACGATGAGGAGTTCGACTTCAATTTCTTCCTTGCCGCCGTCGTAACCTCCGAAGAGGGAACAAATCCGTCAGGAAGCCTGCCGGCGACAGACAGGGCGCTAAGGAAATCGGACCGGAGGATGGCTGTACAGCCGCTTTCTGCCGGTAGCTTTCAGCTCCGCAGCAGTGTGCCCTCGGCATTCCCGGAGGTAACGGGCTACAGCGTGTACAGGGATAGCCGGAAGGTAAACCCGGTGCTCATAACAGGCACCCGTTATGTAGACGCTTCGGCCGGGAACGGAACGCATACGTACGCCGTATCGGCTTCATACGGCAGCTGGGAAAGCGCGCAGGCCACCGTAAGGGGGGATGTAACCGTGGGCGCAGAACGACGGACGGAAAGCGGCCTTGCGGTTACGCCGACGCTTTTCGGCAATTCCGTCACCCTGCTGAATGCGGCGGCGGTAAGGAAGCTGGAAATCATCTCGGTAGACGGTCGGCTGGTCAAGACGGTGGACAACCCCGGCAATACCGTTTATACGGGCGCGTTGCCCAGGGGGATGTACCTGTTCCGCCTTACAACGGACAGGGAAACGAAAGTGATCCGCGGGATAAAGCGTTGACCGGAAAGGGCAGGGTGGCGGCGGTCCCTTCATTTGCGACGGGATTAAGCGTGGTTTAGACTATTTTTTTCATACATTTGCCCCTGGGTTTGTTCCGTTTCACAAATAGCAGAAAGATGAATATATATAAATGGGTATTAATAGGGTGTATGGCAGGTGCGGCAATGCCGGTGGCCGCCAAGGTTACGTTTGGCGTACGGGCGGGTCTGGCCCGTACGGCGTTTACGCAAAAGGTGGATTTAGCCTATCAATCCGGGGGGCGTATGGGATACGGCATAGCCGGTTTGGCGGATATGCCGTTTTACCGCCGTTTCTCTTTCCGTCCCGAAATAGCGCTTGCCAGCCGGGGAGGGACGTATGCTACGCTTCGCGACGAAGCAGGCTTGCCCCAGCTTACGTACAGCGCCACGTATTATTCCCTGCAAATCCCCTTAAACGTGGCGTTTAATATTCCGATAAGCGGCGTACGGATGGCCGTATACGCAGGCCCCGCCCCTGCTTTCCGCCTGCAAGGGAAGATGAAGATGGAAAGGAGGGGAGAAGAGGCGCCCCCTCACCTCGAAAAAAAGATGAAAGCCTTTGATCTCAGTATAAACAGCGGGATTGCCGTAGAGTATAAAAACATTTTCTTCTCTATCGATGCCCTCTACGGCACATCAGACTGCCGTACCGATGTTTACGAAAACGAATCGCCCGTCTATCAGAACAGCGTTACCTTCTCACTGGGTTATTTCTTCCGGTAGCGGCTTTATTCCTCATAGGCTCCTTCGCGGGAGAGTTGATGGTCTAAATTGGCCACCCCCAGGGCTGTGATGGCTATGCAGGTGGCGGTGTGTTCCTGGTATTCGGGGATGTTTTTGGTGTATAAGTCGCGTTCGGTGTGCCATATCTCTCCGTAATTGAAGTTATATCCTTTGATGTCTTCGGTCGTGAAATTGAAGATGGGGACGCCTTCCATGGCGAAAACGGTCCCGTCGTGGCTTCCGGCTATTTTCGGGCGCGGGCCTGGCCTGGCCTGTTTCCTGACTTCGAACGGATAATCGGGACGGATGCGTTTGAGCGGCTCGCATATCTTTACAAAATCGTCATACATGGCAGGGGGCACGGTGATGCCGACCGGTGGGAGGGGGCCGCCGTCGCGGTTGAACAGGTTTGAGATTTTGGATAAGCTGCCGGCATGCTTCCGGGCAAACGCTTTGGCTCCTAACAAACCGAACTCTTCGGCGGCAAAGGCTACGAAAAGAATCGTGCGCCTGGGTCTGGCTCCCGACAGGGCAATCATCCGGGCCGCTTCCATCATCGGGCCTATGCCTGTTCCGCAGTCAATCCCGCCGGTTCCCACGTCGTAGGCATCCAGGTGGGCGCTTACAATGACGTATTCGTCGGGATAGCGGCTTCCTTTGATAGCGGCCACTACGTTATGGTAGCCGATGGGGCCTATGCGGAAATGGTTGCGTATGTCGAATTCGAGCAGGAAATCGCGCCGCTCTCCGGCCATCCGTTCAATAACGGCAAACTGGTGCCTGTCTAATTTGATGTCGGGCTGTTCCGGGAGGTTATCGAAGTCCAGCCTGCCGGCCTCTAACATCTTCCGGTCGTACAGCGCGCGGATGGGAACGGCTGACGACTGGATGAAGCCCAGTACGCCCGCCTCACACATTTCCCTGTAAAACAATGCCGGAAACTCTTTATAGGGCAGCATCGCTTCGCCCGCCTCGCGGTTCTCCCAGTTGCGGCGCATACGTTCGCGGTTCTCCCGGGCTATTTCTTCATTCTCCGCTTTTATGGCGGCACGGGCAGAATCGGCCTTACCGGTACGGTCGATGGGAAACCCGTCGTTTTCGCCGGAGATTAACACCCAGGCGCCCTTCAGCGCTCCCTGCATGCGGGCGAACTCTTCCTGTGTTTTAGGCTCGGATAATACAGGCCCGCGTTGCAGGCCTTTCGTCCCCGACGTAAAAGAAGGGGTAGCGAAATGGAGAACCATACCCTCGTCGCTCAGCATGCGCCCGAACCAGGGGCCCCGGTTGAACCCGACAGGCATACTGCCTGCTTCTTCCAGCGTCACCTCCAGGCCCCAGCTTTTAAATTCCCTCGCCATCCATTGGGCGGCGTCTTCAAAAGCCGCCGAACCTGCCAGGCGGCCGCCAAAGCGGTTTGTGAGTATATCCAGATGGTGCATTACCCGGTTGTCCGTCTGCCCCATACGGATAATATTGTCAACGGCTTTATCTTGCGCATATAAAGAGCATACCGAAGCGCAAAAGCACAACAAAGAAAACTGGAAATACTTATTCATAATCAATCAGCGTTCGTATGATGTTATACCGGAAAAATTCCGGCCCTAAATATACGGAATTTTATTCCGGCAGGGCTACTTTAACACATTCTTTTTCGCGTTGCACTGTTGGAGCAAACAGCACACGCCCTCATCGTCCCTAAACGCCCCTCCGCCCTTTGGAGACGGGCATTTTCCACGCAGAAACGAACAGGTTCCGCACGGAAATGGGCAAGTTCTGCGCAGAAACGAACGATTTCCGTGCAGAAACGGGCATTTTCCGTGCAGAAATGAACAGGTTCTGCGCAGAAACGAACGATTTCCGTGGAGAAACGGACGATTTCTGCACAGAAACGACCTATTTCCGCGCAGAAACGAGCAGATTCCGCGCAGAAATGAACAGGTTCCGCGCAGAAACGGGCCAGTTCTGCACGGATGTGCTTATCCGCCGCAGCGGCGCGGTTGAACGGCATTGTCCCGGAGGGAAGGGTAGGGGGAATTGTAAGCTAATAATAATGAATAATAAAGAAAATGAAAAGAATGATCGCTGTTTAAAAAAACAACTTCCTTTGCGGCGGATTGTTTTTAAACAGATATGGGAGCTTTTACAACGGAAGAGTTTGAGCGTAGTTTTAAAGAATTATACCGGCCTTTATGTTTATTTGCCCTTCGCTTCGTCAGTCAGGCAGACGACGCGGAAGACGTGGTGCAGCAAACCTTTGCCGACCTGTGGGATAAGCATACGGGCATGAACCGTATCCTGAACCTGAAAGCTTACCTGTTCCGGTCGGTTCGCAACCGTTCGTTGTCCGTTCTTGCCAAAGCCGGGGAGATACCCCTGGAAGACGCCTTCCCGGATGCGGAAGACCGTTCGTTGGAAGAAAGCATGTACGATGCAGAACGCAACGCCCGTCTGTGGAACGAAATAGACAGGCTTCCCCCCGGACGGAAAAAGATCTTCCTGCTTTCCAAACGGGACGGGCTGACCTACCGGGAGATTGCAGACGAGCTTAACCTGTCTGTCAAAACAGTGGAGAGCCAGATAGGCAAAGCGCTGAAGACCCTGCGCGAAACGGCTGTCCGGATCTATACGTTCTTTTTCGGATAATTTTTTTTGAAAGCCGGTAGGGGTATTTCAAACGGGCGTTGTCTTACAGGCAAAACGACGAATAAAATCTTTAAAAAGAACAGGGATGAAAAGAGGAGTATTATTTATTTTGCTG
>JAISXD010000063.1 GCA_031270665.1 Tannerellaceae bacterium
CTTTTAGGAAGAAAGACCCACTTCGCACGCAAATAAGCTTAACTGACAGGGGATAAAATAACAAAATGACAAAAGGACAAAAATACCCAAATGACAAAAATATAAAAGATACCATACCCCGAACCGGACTGCTCCCTAAGGATGCTGTATCTGTACTATGAAAGGGTTTTCAACACTTGGTGAAGGTGGTATCTATTAATCTTCTTACCGGGCAGTTATGGACTGAAGGAAGCGTGTGAAAAACTTTACCACTTATGAAGTTTTTTATTACCTTTGTTCTCAATATCAGCAAATGAGATGAAGATATGGAAACGAGATCTCTTGGGATGACTTTGTCATAAAGCATGCAGATGTTAAAAATACTATTCTACGCTGAATTGATATAGTGGGAGATGCAGAATGGGAATCACATGCGGATATCAAAGAGAGTTTGCCTTCTGTTGATTATCTCGGAAATGAAAGACATATATTAATATTAAAGGCAATCGCTATTGAGTGATAGTAATTGTTGTTTTTATTGCGGGATTGTTCACTATTGATTTTATTGGTACTCACACCGAATATGGTAAACTAATTTTATGATTGTAAGTGTTATGGAAAAGAGATTTGAAAATATAACAAAAATCGAAAGCCTTGAATTTTAAATCTCCTTTGATTATATCTATCGAAAAAGAATTGGATAAAAGGTACTTAAAACAAAGACAAGCCGCAGAGTTGTTGGAAATAAAAGAATCTACTTTCAGGCGGATAATCCGTGGAAAACGCCCACTCTCCATGCAAATGGCAAAACGTTTATATAATGTATTTGATATTGATCTTAAACTGATATTGGAATATTTCTAAAAGAAAATTAAACCGGTAAAAAACATACGCTAATTTATGGGACAACAACTTAACGAGCATAATAAGCAGGAATATCCGCCTATGCATACGGCAGAACATATATTAAACCAAACGATGGTACGAATGTTTGGCTGTCCGCGGTCAAGGAATGCGCATATTGAGAGGAAGAAGAGTAAATGTGATTATCTGTTGGCGGAAGAGCCTGACGAAAAGGTTTTAATGGAGGTAGAGCGAAGAGTAAATGAAGTGATTGATCAACATTTACCGGTTGTCATTGATTTGCTTCCGCATGCGGAAGCAAAAAAGATTGTAGACCTGAGTAAACTACCCGAAGAAGTAAGCGAGACGCTACGTATCGTACGCATCGGCGATTACGACACCTGCGCCTGTATAGGGGAACATGTAAACAATACGTCCGAGATCGGGCATTTCAAGCTTCTGAATTGTGACTATGCCGATGGAAGGTTGCGTGTGCGTTTTAAACTTACTGACTAATTAATTCAAGTTGCTATTTATTAGAAAAACGAAAGAAACAACTATTTCGCAGGATGTTTTTAAGATTTATAAATAACAATAATGATGAACATAGCAGCATTTATTAATTGAAATCCTAATCCAATATTATTTCAATTGAGTGAAATTACATTAGGGAGGTATAGCGCTTTGTTTATATTGGGGCTATTTCTTGGTTAGTATACGGGAATATCCATTTTACTGGTTTTCAAGGATTAGCCAGTCATGGAGGCGCTATAGGCGTTGCATTCGCAATATCTATGTATTGCCTGAAATTTAAAGATAAATACTGCTTTGTTTTGGATAAAATAGCTATTGCTACACCAATAGTCGGCACATTTATTCGATTGGGAAATTTAATGAATTCTGAAATAATAGGAAAGGCTTCTGGCGTCCCATGGGCATTCTTTTTTGAAAGAGTAGATAATTCCCCCAGACATCCGGCTCAATTATATGAAGCTATAATATTAGCTATTATTGTTTTTTCTTATGTGTTGGGGTATTTATTTGATGTGTACAAAAGGTAATATACAAGCTAAGCGATGAAGGTATCATTACAATTATACTCAATTATACTCAAAAGAAAAGAAGCCCACGTGTTTTCATATCTATCTGTTTGGCATTCTGGTTTTTTTATGTAAGTTTGCAGGCGTTTAATGTGATATTTTATTATAAATCTAAATATAACAATTATGCAAACGATTGAAAAATACAATTTCGCGGGTAAAAAGGCATTTGTAAGGGTTGACTTCAATGTTCCTTTGGATGAAAACTTTAACATCACAGACGACACACGTATCCGTGCCGCGCTTCCTACTTTAAAGAAGATATTGGCAGACGGCGGAAGCACGATTATCGGCACTCATTTAGGCCGCCCGAAGGGTGTAACGGATAAGTTTTCTTTGAAACATATTTTAGTCCACATATCCGAACTCTTAGGCATTGATGTAGCGTTTGCAAACGATTGTATGGGAGAAGAGGCCGCCGCTAAATCGGCTGCGCTGAAACCCGGGCAGGCTTTGCTTTTGGAAAATCTTCGTTTCTACGCTGAAGAAGAAGGAAAACCTAGAGGATTGGCCGAAGATGCTACCGACGAAGAAAGGGCCAAAGCCAAGAAAGCTATTAAAGAAAGCCAGAAAGCATTTACAAAGAAATTAGCTTCCTATGCCGATTGTTATGTAAACGATGCCTTTGGTACGGCTCATCGTCCACACGCTTCTACAGCCTTAATGGCTGAATATTTTGACGCCGACAATAAAATGTTCGGTTATCTTATGGAAAAAGAGGTAATTGCTGTTGAGAAGGTTTTAAACGATATCAATCGCCCGTTTACAGCTATTATGGGAGGTTCTAAAGTTTCTTCCAAGATTCAAATTATTGAAAATCTGCTAAATAAGGTAGACAACCTGATTATCGCCGGAGGCATGACCTATACTTTCACCAAAGCAGAAGGAGGTAAGATAGGAAATTCAATTGTAGAAAACGATAAATTGGATTTAGCGCTCGACTTAATCAAAAAGGCAAAGGAAAAAGGGGTTAGGCTTGTATTGGCCGTTGACGCTAAAATTGCCGATAGTTTCAGTAACGACGCCAAGACCGGCTTCTGTCAGGTAGATCAAATCCCGGATGATTGGGAAGGATTGGACATTGGCCCGGAAACAGAAAAGATATTTGCCGATACAATCAAGAAATCAAAAACGATTCTTTGGAACGGCCCTACAGGCGTATTTGAATTTGATAACTTCACGCATGGGACAAGAGCGGTAGGCGAAGCCATAGTAGAAGCAACTAAAAACGGCGCTTTCTCATTAGTAGGCGGCGGCGATTCGGTGGCTGCTGTCAATAAATTCGGTTTGGCCGGCGGCGTATCATACGTTTCAACCGGTGGCGGCGCTCTATTAGAAGCTATTGAAGGGCAAACACTCCCGGGCATTGCAGCTATCAGGGGATATTAAATCTATCCCAATCAGTAAAAACAAAGATAAATGACCGGGGAGTAGTATGTTCCCGGTCATTTTTAATAAATGGATAAATGGACGTAAAGAACCCATCAATGTTCATGCTCTTCGCCGCCTTCGGTACTCAAAACAATGTTGCGTGCAAGGTATGCTTCGTTTCCTGCGACGTCCGTACAATAAACCATCAAATGATAGTCGCCGGGGGTAGCGCTGGCGGGAATCTCTATTTCGTGGTGATGGATCGCTGCATTTTTCTGTGCTGATAAATCCCACGATTTGTTGAACGTAAAATCAACCGTTTCCAACGATTCAGACCTTAGCGTTGCGGAATGTACGTGCCCGTCAAAGTTGGGATGAATATCCACTTTATACGACTTTAGCGCCACATCGTCCGATACTTCCAAATCGAAATGGACGTCGCTGCCAATTTTCAGGATATCGCCTTCTTCGGGTTCTATCAGGTTGATTACCGGTTTTGTTGTATCAGCGTCATCGTCTTTATCGCACGATAAAAATGTTATGAAAGAAATTACCATCAGGCAAACAAGGTAACTATTGAATATTGTTCTCATTTGAATCTGTTTTTTTAAAATAAGGTACTTTAATTATTTATTTGAAAATCTCGCTTCACAGCCTTATAACATATAGGCGGGGCGCGAAGCCCGTAAGAAATAAGAACCTTTTGATACGGCTTCTTCTGAAAAGAAATAACCGGTTTAACATGGTAAGAAACCACCTCGAAATCAGAATCTACAACCGTTGCCTCTGTAAAAGATGATAACGTGAATTGGCATACGAGACAGTCGTTACAATCGTGGTGCGCATGCGATTCGTCGTGACAGCTATGCCCCGAATGTTCGCAAGTGTGATAAATATGGACGGCTTTAACGGCAAAAGGTATCATAAATACGACCAATAACAGCCATACCACCCAAACTTTATGCCTTTTTACTCTATCCATATCTCGTACAAAAACGAACACAAAGATAATAAGTTTCTTCAATAATGCAACAATGTTGCATTTGTTTTAAATAAATGATTTCGTGGTTTCAGATACATTTGGTATTTTTGTAAAGTTTATCTTTTACCGGAAAATGAATGCTGTAGATATATTGAAAGAGAAAGGGTTGAAGAAAACAGCCCAACGCATCATGCTCATTAACCTGTTACAAAAAACGGGTATTTCCCTGACCGAAGGCGAAATCAAATCGGAAATGGGCGATTTGTACGACCGCATCACATTTTACCGCACAGTACAAACGCTTTTAGACGCCAACATCATCCACCGCATCACGGTAGACAATATTACGGTCAAGTATGCGCTGAACCATTCAGACCACAACCATTCCGAAAACCACATTCATTTTTTCTGCAAACAATGCCACTCCGTTACCTGCCTTGAAAACGCCGCCATACCCGTATACGACATCCCAAAAGGCTTTAAGTCCGAAGAATGCGAAGTATTGATTAAGGGGATATGTGATAAGTGCCACAAATTATCTTAAATACTTCACGGCAAATTGTGTCATTGCGCCAACTCCGTATTGCAGTGCATCTTCGTCAATGTCGAACCGGTCGTTATGATGTTCTGCACCGCTGCCTAATATGTCGTTTTTAATACCGACAAACGTAAAAACCGTTGGCGCAAGCTCGCTGTATCGGGCAAAAGTTTCTGCGGCATACCAAATGTTCTGTTCGCCGGAAATAACTTTACCGGGGTAAAGTTCGCTGACGGCTGTCCGGGTGAATCTTGTCAGAGTCGTATCATTGGCCACCGGATCCATAGCAATGCCCATCTTATCGTGAAACCTGACTGAACAGTTGTGCGCCCGTGCAATGTCTTCGCTGACTTTGCGCAAAATAGAAAACCCTTTTTCTCCTTCCTCAAAATCGAAAAAACGAATGGTTCCGCCAATGAATACCGAATTGGGAATCACATTATACGCTTCTCCTCCATGTATTTGAGATACGCCCAAGGTAAGTGTTTTGGTAATATCGCGTTGATTATTCCATGCGATTGAAATACCGGTTAAGATGTTCGCCGCCGCAAATATAGGATTGACAGATAAATCGGGGCGTGAAGCATGGCCACCCTGCCCGACGACATCAAAGGCAATCGTTCCGGTTCCGGCCATGATGGCGCCTTCCTGAATATAAATCGTTCCGGTTTCTAAGGAGGATTTCAGGTGATTGCCGTAGATAGCGTCTATTTTCAATGGGCGCAACGCTTCAATCATGGCGGAGATACCGGAATTGGTTTCTTCGCCTTCTTCAAAAATAAAGATGATTTTTCCGGTCAGTTGGGCTTGTAATTCATAAAGGATTTTCATGGCTCCGAGTAAAATAGCAATATGTCCATCGTGTCCGCAGGCATGGGAAACGCCTTCGTTTTGGGAAATACGGGTTTTCCTTTGTTTCAGGTTCAGCGGATTTTCAGGTATAGGCAACGCATCAATATCCGTACGTAAACCAATGCTCTTACCCGGTTTATGTGTATCCAGGACGGCATAAAAACCGGTACCGGGAACGTTTGTCACAGGTAATCCCAACTTAGCTATTTCCGCCTGAATGAATTGAGCCGTTTCAAATTCTTGCCCCGACAGTTCGGGGTGTTCATGCAAATAGCCTCTTATTTCCCGTATGTATGCATCAACAGCCTGGACTTTGTCAAGAACAACCTCTTTTTTTACAGCCTGCCGCGCCGATGAGAGAGGGAAAACACTAAAAAAGCAAAAGAAAAATAAAATACTCGTTCTCATTATATTTACAGTTTTATTTTCCGGGAAAAACCGTCACAAAAAGTCCCCAATTGAAATCGGGATCGTAATAGTTGCGCCAGTTGCCGTCATATAAATTTTCCAGCGGATAAACAATGTATCCATCCGGGCAGTGGTCGGTACGGTCGTAAGGATCGGCCAGAATAAGCACATCATCTTCGATGGTTTCCGTATCCCTTGTATCATACCCTATTACGATTTGCCAATGCCCTCCCCATTCGTTCGTACCGATAATGACGGGAGCGCCTTTCTTCAAAAAGTCAATAAACAAAGACGGCGTAATATCCTTTTTGTCATAATTGAAAGTGGATACATATTTAACCTCTCCGACAGCTTCGAAAATGTTCAACAGATGCCGCAAACAGGTCGTATCCTGTGAAACGCCACGCAAGGCTTTCAACGTCATTTCATCGTAATTGCCCAATTTGCCGATATAATCCAACGCCATCAGCGCACAACTCGGGCCACAGGTTACCCCCGTTGTTTGCTGATAGGTTTTGAATTTTTCCAACAAGATAAGCGATCCGCCGCTACGCATCGAATAGAAGTCAAGCGATTGATAATACCTGATCCCGCTTTCTTTGGCGCAGGAGAATAAGAAGACAAAAATAAAGAAAAAACACGTTTTCATTCTTCGTTGGCTAATAATTTAAGACTCAAATAAATGACTTTGGTTATGTCAAACAATTTTTCAAGATTGAGGGTTCCGGTTTCATCGCCGGGGGTATGATAATCGGGATGCAAACCTGTGAAGAACCACAAAACCGGGATATTGCGAAGCGAGAAAGCCAAATAATCGCTACCTCGCGCTCCATGCGCTATAACAGCCGGTTTAGGTATGATATGCAGGTGATTATCTGCAATTCCCTTATCTATCTTTTTGTTCAAAGCCTCTAATTCACCGGTATAGACAAGGTGAAACTGATTGGCAGAAGCCGTATTTTTATCGGTAGCTTCGGGAATTTCAAAAGCAGGATAAAGCGTGGGCAACAGGCCTTCGCGGCTGATCATATCCAGGTTGATATAGGCCTTTATCTGCGAATGGCTCCCAACGTTTTCCACAAAATATTCCGACCCCAGATAGTTAATTTCTTCTCCGTCCCAAAAAGCAAAGACAATGCTTCTCGACGGTTTTTTTCCGCTCACGACGAACGATTTGGCTATTTGCAACAAAGCAGAAACGCTTGCGGCATTATCGTCTGCACCGTTGTAGATTTTATCACCGGCAAGTAAATCATCCACGCCCAGATGATCATAATGAGCGCCGATAATTACATATTCTTCTTTCCGTTCGCCTTCGATATAGCCAATAACATTTTGTAATCTTACTTTACGATAGGCCGGAAGTTGCGTGTATCTGGCAATCGAATCGGGATGTACCTGAAAGTCGAATCCCTTTTCTCTGGCGGGACTGTACGCTTCAAACGGTTGGAAATAGGTGTCGTAAAAGGGTTTCACTCCGTATTCCGACAAGACGGCTTTGATGTATTCCGCCGCCACGCGGCTACCGTTTTTCCCGGCTTGGCGCCCTTCGAGTGCGTCGGAAGCAAGAAAGGAGAGGTGCGCTTCGATGGTTTGCCGGCTAATAAGGCTCAGGCCGGCATCCGGGGCCGGTTGCTTCGCCGGCTTTTGTGCAATAGCCGGCGAAGAACACAAGCAAAAAAATACAAATAACCTTAAATAAACAATCTTTTTCATTGTTGTTTTGGAATCGCGGGAGTTGATATATGTTCATACAAATATTTAATTTGAACGTCTGTCCATCCATCGTTGTTTTCCGTTCCGCCTTCGTAACCGGGTTGTGCATAATCCGGCTCGGCTTCGGTTGAACCGGGATATCCCCAGTTCTGCTGCAACCGATCGTTGAGGTCGCGCTGCGATTGCGGTATGGGAAAGCGGTAATGTGCGGCCGAAATATTCACATGCTTGTTTGACGCCGTAACCCGTTGAACGGTTTTTATCAACACTTTCCAACGTACAAGGTCGTACCAGCGTACCTGTTCGTAAGTCAGTTCAAATAAGCGTTCGCGGCGTAAGGCCTGCTGGAAACCGCGATAATCCAGCTTATTCAATTCTATCTCGCCGGCTGCAACCGTAGCGGTTCCGTCGGCAAATTCGCCTACTCTGAATGCGCGCCGGCGTATTTGGTTGATCGCCTCGTATGCCTCCTGATTGGGTTGACGGTAAAGTTCGTTGATGGCTTCGGCTTTCACCAAAAGCACTTCGGCATAACGCAGGATGGAAGCGTTCAGCTCACGGTTTTTGGAACTGGTTGCGGGCGCTGTCAAATCAACGTATTTTGCATAGCGCGGCAGCGTATAAACCGTCGTGTCGCCATCGTCGGGATTAACGGCATGCGTCAAGAAAGTAGCGTATTTGCGCTGGTCGCGATCGTCGAAGCGGTCGAAAAACGTACGGTCGCTCACCACCACATGCGGCGTTTGTTCGTCACTGAATCCGGTTGAAAAGGCACAATGCGCCAGGTGATTGCCTCCATCGCCAAAACTTTCCTGCGAAATAACGTAATTGGCAGAAAACAATATTTCCTTTCCATAACGGTTGTCCTTTTCCCAGTTTCGATGATAGTTTTCTTCCAATGAGAAACCTGTCACCCGATTGGCGTTGTCAATGGCGCTTCTGTACTTTTCGTCCGGATTATCCACGCCGTCGGTTTGCGCCCAGACCAGATAAACTTTTGCCAGCAAGCCGTAAGCGCTTTGTTGGGAAACACGCCCTTTATCGCTTACTCCATAAGCGTCGGTAGTGGGATAATCCGCCAGGTCGTTAATTGCATTCTCCAAATCCCGGACAATAAATTCATATACCTTATGCCGGTTTGCGCGTTCTACGCCGATGCCCGCATTGAAACCGGATTGTTCGATGAGTGGAATATCTCCGAACAACTGCACAATGGCAAAATAGTAATAGGCGCGTAAAAATTCGGCTTCCCCGCGTACCCGGAGGCGAATAGCGTCTGATACGGTTGTCTGGGGATTATTGAGTTTGTCTATAAGCGTTGTGGCGTTGCCGATACCGTAATACGTATCACTCCATGCCCAATACGTGTGGTCATTGATGGCATTAAACTGAAAGGAGGACAACTCCGCACCAGATCCTTCGGGCATAGATGTTCCGTTCTGAGAAACGTCGGAACCCAAATCGACGCACCATGCCAAGACGACGCTTTCGGATTCTACAAGTGCGGCATATACGCCGTTTACAGCAAGAACGGCATCTTTGTCGGAGCGGAAAAACTGTTCTGCGTCTACTCCGCTAACAGGTTCGAGGTCTAAATCGCTGCACGCGGCAAACAAGACCGGTACAAGAAGGAAAGCTATTATTTTTTTCATTATGTATACAAATTATGAGTTATGAATTATCAGAAAGAAACGCTCAGGCCGGTGAGAAATGTTTTTGCACGGGGATATACGCCGTTGTCTATTCCGATTTCGAGATCGCTGAAACCGTTGCGCGAACCTTCGGGGTCGTAGCCTGTATATTTTGTCAGTACAAACAGGTTTTGCGCCGAAACAAACAGCCTGACGGACGGGGCGGTCTTTGATGTTGCCAGCCGGAGCGTGTATCCCAGCGTAATATCTCTCAGACGCAGATAAGAAGCGTCTTCAATGTACCGGCTGTCGATGGTTGTATAGGGAACCGGAATCGCACGCGGCACATCGGTCCGGGTGTTTGCCGGCGTCCACCGGTTGGCAAGGACAGCCGAACCGTTATAACTTTGCGAAGGCGTTTCCAGCGTGTTCCGGAAGGCGTTATAGAGTTTGTTTCCGTAGCTGCCCTGGAACGACACGGAAAAATCAACTTTCCGATAATTCAGTTGCGTTGAAAAGCCGTAAGTGAAATCGGGTTGCGCATCGCCGAGTACTACACGGTCGTTATTGTCGATCGAATGGGGATCGCCGCCGCGCTCGGCAAACTTGGCGTCGCCCGCATGTACGGTTTTGTCTCCGGTAAGCCATGTAGGGACAGACGCGGAAGCTTCTTCGCCCGGCTGCACAATGCCATCAAATACATACCCGTAGAACGTTCCGAGCGGAAGGCCTACATCAACAATCGTGGAGCCGGAAACGAATCCGGATGTTCCCAGTTTCTCAATCCGGTTTGTGTTGGTGGAAATATTTGCCAGCGCCGTCCATTGCAAACTATTTTTATCTATAATAGAAGCATTTACGCTAAATTCAATGCCTTTGTTACTGATGTTCCCTATATTGGCCATTTTGGTGCGCAAGCCGGAAGTTCTCTCCACAGGAAGATCGACAAGCAGGTCGGACGTCTGTTTATAATAAGCGTCGAGGGTGAACGTTAAACGGTTTCTCAGAAAGCTGAAATCAATACCGGCGTTGTATTGCGCAGTCGATTCCCACCTTAATTCGCTATTGCCATAGTTGGTTGCCGTATATCCCACGACTATTTGATTGCCAAACGAATAGTTTCGTGGCGTATAGAGGCGTGAATAAAGATAATCGCCTATCTCCTGGTTGCCCACCTGCCCGGCGCTGGCACGTAATTTCAATTGAGGCAAATACGCTTTCGCTTCATTGAAAAACGGCTCTCTGTCGATATTCCACGACACGCCCACGGAAGGGAAATACCCCCACCGGTGTCCTTCGGAAAAACGCGAGGAACCGTCGGCGCGGAATGAAGCCGAAAGATGATAGCGTTCGAGCAGCGAATAGTTTACCCTGCCCAGAAAAGAATTGAGATTAGACACAGCGCCGCCGGAAGTGGGCGTATCGCGGTTTTCACCGCTTTGCAAACTGTGATAGCCCAACGCTTCGTTTTTGAAACCGCTTGCCCCGGCGGTGGAATATTCAATTTCGGAATGTTCGGTTGTATAACCGGCAAGCGCTTCAATCGAATGGATACCGGCAAATACGTCCTTGTAGTTAAGCGTAAATTCCAACAGGCTCGTACTATAATCCTTGTTGCCAATGCCTGCATATCCGTTTACCAATAATCCCCGGGCGGAGGTGGAAGGCGCGTAAAAATTCTGCGTGGCATGATTGAGGTTGATACCCGTATTGATTTTTGCAATTAATTGGGGAATAATCGTATATTGTGCGTAGGCATTGCCCAGAATTGAGAGGTTATTCGTTTCCACAGTGGATTTCATTAAGTCCGAGACAGGGTTGGGAGTCCGGTCGCCAACGCGGTAATCGGTCGTTTCAAAGGGATTGGCATAGTTATAGCCATCGTCCGATTTTTCGTTGTAAATCGGAACCAGCGGCGAAACCCGCACGGCATAGTTGTAGGTATTCGAACCGCCCTGGTTGGTCAATCCCTGTAAAGCAGTGCGCCCGATGGTAACGTTCGCCCCCACGTTCAGGTTTTTGTACAAATCCTTATCCAGATTGATCCGGCCGATATAACGCTTCAATCCGGTATTGCAGACGATACCGGTCTCGTCGTTGTAACTGAAAGACAGTAAATAGCGGTAATCGCTGCCGCCGCCGTTAACAGACAGTGAATGATTCTGGCTATGGCCGCTCCGGAACACGGCGCTTTGCCAGTCTTCCGATTGCCCCTGTGGAAGCAAACGGGCCGCATAGTCGTGCTGGTAAGGGCTTTTGCCGTCGGCGCTGATTTCCGTAAAGAGGCCGGCCCACTGGTCGGCATTGAGCAAATCCAACTGTTTACCGATACGCTGCGAGCCAAAGGTGAACTGATAGTTTACCACATTGCGTCCGCGGTTTCCTTTTTTGGTGGTAATGATGATAACGCCGTTCGCCCCACGCGACCCGTAAATAGCGGTTGCCGACACATCTTTCAATACGTCGATACTTTCAATATCGGCAGGGTTGATACTGGCAAGCGGATTCAGCCCTCCATCCACCGTGCCCGATGAAGCGTCGGAGCCGCCCACACCGCTTGTAGTGCCGCCCACACCGGTGCGCGTTGAAGTGTTGTCGCTATAGAGGATATAACCGTCTACCACATACAAAGGCTCATTTCCTCCGGCGATGGAGTTGCTGCCGCGTATGCGAATGGTAGAGGTAGCGCCCGGAGCGCCCGAACTTTGCGTAACGTTCAATCCGGCCACCGCTCCGCCCAGCAGCTTGTCAAACGAAACGGCCTGCTGTTGCAGGGCTGCGGTAGAAACCGACGCGAT
>JAISXD010000015.1 GCA_031270665.1 Tannerellaceae bacterium
CTGTTGGGAAGCTCTTCCTCTTGGACTTGAACCAAGGACCCTCTGATTAACAGTCAGATGCTCTAACCAACTGAGCTAAGGAAGAATAATTGGCTATTATGAAGCGCTCCTTTAAGCGCTTTTTTTGTAATTGCAGGGCAAAAGTACGGGATGTTTTCCAAATATGCAATATATTTGCAGAAATTTTTTTTTGATGAGTACACTTGGTTTAGGAAATGCGTTGGTGGATGTATTGTTGAAGTTGGAAAATGATGCTCCGCTTGCAGAAATAGGTATCGTGAAAGGAGCTATGGATATGATAGATGAGAATCAGATGATCGTTATCCAGCAAACACAATCTCACCTGGAACGGACCCAGGTTCCGGGAGGTTCGGTTTGTAATACAATACGCGCTATGGCTAATTTGGAGACGAAAGCGGGGTTTATCGGGAAGATAGGTTCCGATCGTTTAGGTGTGTATTATGAAGAAGCGCTCCGGGATGCAGGCGTTACTCCTTATTTTGCCAGGGCGAAAGGGATTTCCGGCTGTTGTACCGTGTTGGTTTCTCCGGACGGGGAACGCACCATGGGAACGTTTCTTGGCCCGGCTCCTACCTTGGCGCCCGATGATATCAGTGAAGAGGTTATTGCGCAATATGATTATATATATATTGAAGGATACCTGTTGGTGAATGAGCCTTTGGTGCGCTCTACGATGGAAAAAGCCCGGAGGTGCGGTGTGAAAATAGCGTTGGATTTATCGAACTTTACTATTGTCAATGCGTTCAGAGGTTTTTTGGAAGATATTATCCCCCGCTATGTGCATATCCTTTTCTCCAATGAAAGCGAGGCAAAAGCTTTTACCGGGCTGGAACCGGAGGAAGCTATCCGGGCAATTGCCCATAGGGTAGATGTATCCGTTGTTACGCTTGGTAAAGAAGGTTCTATGATTGCCGGAAATGGGGAAATCATACGGGTAGCTGCCGAAGGAGGTAAGCCGGTTGATACAACCGGAGCCGGCGATCATTTTGCCGCCGGTTTCCTTTACGGGCAGTCGGTTGGCGCTACGCTTGAACAGTCCGGACGTATAGGCTCTATGCTGGCGGGATATGTGATAGACGTGATTGGGGCGCAGGTGCCACCATGCCATTGGGAACAAATAAAGTTAAAAGTAGCGGGCGTTTTGCAGTAAACTACGCTTTATTATATACATTTACATCGAAAATTAACTAAAAACAGATATGTATAGACCTATCTATAAGAGCATCGTATGCACGTTAAGCCTGCCTCTCTTTTTGGGAAGCGTAAAATCCGTACAAGCACAGGCGCAAGATGGCAATCGTTTTGAGGTAAGTAAGCAATTAGATATATTCAATGCACTGGTGAAGGAAGTAGAGATGTTCTACGTAGATACCTTAGACATTGAAGCAACGGTAAACAAAGGTATTAACGCCATGTTGGTAGGGCTCGACCCTTATACCGAATATATTCCCGAGAAGGATATGGACGAATTGCAATTGATTACTACCGGAGAATATGATGGCATCGGCTCGTATATCCGTCAACGCGATGAGGGGGTTATTATTGTAGAGCCTTTTGAAGGGTCGCCTGCGGCGCTGGCCGGATTGAAAGCCGGCGACCGCATTTTGGCCATTGATACTGTAAACGTGGAAAAAACGCCGAGCGAAAAGGTAAGCGAATTACTGAAAGGCGTGCCCAACACCAAAATGAGAATAAAGATTCAGCGCCCGGGCGAGAAGAATCCCCGTACGATAGAGTTGATACGTAAGCAGATATTGGTAAATCCGGTTACGTATTATGGCGTGCGTAACGGGGATGTAGGCTATATTTATCTGAATGGTTTTACCGATAAAAGCGCACAAGAGGTAAAAGCCGCTTTTGACGATTTACAGAAAAATCACCCAATAAAATCGCTTATACTGGATTTGCGTAATAATGGCGGCGGCTTATTGGAAAGCGCTGTTCAGATAGTAAATATGTTTGTGCCGAAAGGAAAAGAAGTTGTTGCCACCCGGGGCAAGATACGCCAATGGGATCGTACCTACCGTACTTCCGGCGCCCCGATAGATACGGTTATGCCTTTGGTTGTATTGATCAATGGCGCATCAGCCTCCGCCGCCGAGATTGTTTCCGGCGCGTTGCAGGATATGGACCGTGCGGTACTGGTAGGGCAGCGCTCTTTCGGGAAAGGATTGGTGCAAAGCACGCGTGACCTTCCGTATGACGGAAAAGTGAAAATCACCATGAGTAAGTATTATATCCCAAGCGGACGTTGTATCCAGCAGGTTGACTATTCGCACCGGAACCCGGACGGAAGCGCAGGTAATATACCCGATAGTCTGACCAATGTATTTTATACGTTGAAAGGCCGCCCTGTTCGTGACGGGGGAGGGGTTCGTCCCGAATTTGAAGTGGAAGAATCCAAAACGCCTACCTTGATGTATTATTTACTGAATGATTATGTACTATTTGATTTTGTAACGGATTATGTGCAGAAACATAAAACGATCGCTCCGGTAGAAGCGTTTGAAATAACGGATAATGATTTTGAAGCCTTTAAAGCCTACGCCAAAGAAAAAAACTTCAGTTACGACCGCCAAAGTGAGAAATTATTGAAAAACTTAAAAGACGTAGCCGAATTTGAAGGATATATAGATGGGGATTCTACCTTGTTTATCGAACTGGAAACGAGACTGACGCCTGATATTGAACGCGATTTTAACCGCTTTAAAGATGAAATCAAACAACTAATGGCTGCTGAAATCGTAAAACGCTACTACTATCAAAAAGGAGAACTGATACAAACATTGAAGGATGACCCCGTACTGGAAAAAGCGCTCGAAGTATTAACCCGGCCGGAGCTTATGGAGAAAACATTAAGCGCTCCGGAAGAAAAGGAGTTCGTAGATTTACCGGTAGAGAATAAGCCCGGCAATACCGGCCAGAAAAATCATCAGAATAGGGTGTAATTTAAATTCCCATGTGAGAATAAAGGCGGCTCCGAAAATGAGAAAGCTTTTAGAATCGATAAAATTTTCGTGATTCATCAATAGCAAGGCCGCTGCTGCGATTAAACCCACACTGGCAGGGCGTAATCCTGTAAAGGCGGCTTCTACATACCGGTTTTGTTTAAACCGGTTGAAGTAATACGAGATGACCAGCACTAAGATAAACGAGGGAAGGCACACGGCAAAGGTAGCGATGCAAGAGCCACAGATGGAAAGCCCGGCAGTATACCCTGCATTATGTACAGCCGTATAGCCGATATAGGTAGCGCTGTTGATGCCGATAGGACCGGGCGTCATTTGCGAAATAGCTACTACATCCGTAAATTCCTGTAAGCTGATCCATCCATACTTGTCTACTACCTCATCCTGGATAAGTGAAAGCATCGCATAGCCTCCTCCGAAACCGAAAAGCCCGATTTTTATATATGTCCAAAATAGTTGCAGGAATATCATGTTACTGTTTCTTTTTGTTTAATCCGCAGATAAGCCCGCCGGTAGCAGCCACTACGATTATAGATACAGGCGAAATCCCTGCCAGCCATATCAACAGGGCGGAAGTGGTTGCGATAAGAGCGGTTTGCCAGGTAAGCCCGACCGATTGGGCGGCGGTAATACAAGGAACAACAATCAAGGCGACTACTGCCGGACGGAGTCCCTTGAATATCTTTTCCACCCATACATTTTCCTGTATTTGGGTAAAGAAAAGAGCGATAGCAAGTATCATGACGAAAGAAGGGAGGATAGTGCCTAAGGCACAAACCGTGCTCCCTCTGATGCCCTTTAACCGGTACCCTAAAAAGATAGATATATTGACGGCGAAAATACCGGGTAACGACTGCGCTACGGCAAAAAGGTCGATAAAATCTTCTTTCGTGATCCAGCCACGGTTAACGACTTCCCGCTCAATTAGCGGGAGCATCGCATAACCTCCGCCGATGGTAAAGGTTCCGATACGTATAAATGTTAAAAACAGCGTCCAGTACATTACCGTCTTCTACGAACACTCCGAACCGGTGCGGCGCTTTTCTCTGCTTTGGGTGCCGATACCTTTACCTGCTTGGGTTCTTTAGTTGACGCTGTTTTAGCAGCGCGGACCGTTTTAGCCGCTTTTTGGGATTGTTTGGTATCCGTTACCTGCGTTGTGTCGGGTTGCCAATAGAGTGATTCCCGGAATGTATCTAATTGGTTTTCTATTTGTTGCTGAGCCAGCTTTAGTGAGTCGGGTTCCGGATACAATTGCCGTAATGTCCGGTTCATCAGGTTCTCCGTTTTAATAATTTCGCCATCGAACATCCGGAGGCGGAAATAATCGTCTATCGTAAATGTTTTTGCATTATTAATATTGGACGTCATAATAAGCGAATTAGTAATATACGGGCGGATATTTTCATACGGTATCCAGAAGAGCGGGGTTGTTTGTTCGCCCAAGTCGCCGGAGGTGGTAAGTATCGGGCAAATCGCTAAAGGCTTTACGTCGAATACGGAGTTGTTTTGGTCGAAATACCAGGCTTCTTTCACATAATACGCCAATACATCCGCCGATGGGATATCGCTTTCATTGATTGTATACGAAGGCCCTTCTCCGGCGCCCCCCGGAACCTCTTCGTAATAAATATACGCCCTGTCGAGTACATCTTCTTTGAAATTGATAAGATGGGCTTCATCGAACGCCTCAAAACCATCTTCGTACCGGTAGGCAACCAGCTTGTTTTCGCTCATCAACCGGAAGATAGTAGAAAAAAGGTTCATGCTGCCGTTTAAAGGCTTTACCGGATAATACAACGGGGCGTTCTGCTCTTTTTCCAGCTTGATTTCGCGGTAAATTACGCGCATCCAGCGGGCATTTCCTATTTCCTGTATCATGCGTTCGTTCATATCCTGCGCACGTACGGTCAGTTCCGGTGAGCCCGACTCTTTTTTATCCGCTTCCCTGCTTCCGGTACGTGCACGCGGCCCTCTCCGCTCCTGTTGGGCGTCATTTCCTTCCTGTGCATATAACGGGAGGGATGTTGTCAGAAAACCTGCCAAAGTCAGTATGTAATACAAGCGTTTCATATCTTTTTATCTTAATTAACTCTTACTTCAATAGGTGATATGGTACGTTCTATCCCATCCGGCCCCCGGGCTATCACCCTGTTGATCCAAAATTGTTTCCCTCGCGCCAAACCACGGATATAATTCTTCTGGCGTTCGGAGAATTTACTTCCTTCCACCGGCTCGTTAATCATATTGCCGAACGAGTCGGGATACGAGATTTCAAAACGCAGTACGGTAAATGCGATGTTTAATATATCATCATCAATAGCCGCAAGGATGCCATCCGCTTCCACTAAGCTGCGTTTCGCCAGATTCCCGCCTCTGAATTTACGGATATTCCCGTTTGGGTCTTTATAGTCGATATAAGGAAGCGGGTCGGGCAAGGCGCGTACGCGAAAAGGCGTGTTTGCCATTCGTACCACACGGCCGTCTGCCATCCTGGCATTCACCGAAATAATAGCTTCGACGCCTATGGTTGTAGGGCGTGCATCCCATAAATCGCCATTGCGGCTTAAAGTGCCATTCGTCATCGTAGCTGTTATATTACCGCTCGGTATACCCGGTACGGCTATACGAATCGGATTTGTATAGCCGGCATATAATACATTCATTAATGTAGGGGCAACGGTTGCGTTTGATTCGGTAACGAAATATTGGCTTTCGAAATCACGGTGCAGCATACTTCCGTCACTGTTCGGCATCTCTATGTAGCCCTTTACAGGGAATGTTCCTGTCGCTCCTGTGTTGACGGTAAACAGCCCCTTGTTTGCGTCGGGAAGGCGTTGCCCGTTTACATACACCACCGGGCGCTTGGTAGAGTCAATGGCCGATAAGACAATATTGGCCTTATACTGGCTGCCTCGCATTACGATCTGGCTTTCCGGTATCACCTGCGCCTCGATAATGTTTACGCGATAATCGCCCACATCAATACTGCTTAGTAAATTGTTAAGCACTTCCCCCTGTGCATAGCGTATATCGCTTTGCAGCTTGGAAAGCAGCGTTATGGCAGCGGCAACCGGCATATTCTCGAAGAGCGACTCTTCCCAGTTTCGTTGGTTGATACCCACCTGTTTAGGCGTCTGTGTGCTGAGCGTGGCTTCAATAACGGCTGTCTTATTTGGATCGTCCACCATATTGGCCATCGCTTTGCGATACGAGTCTATGGCTTCCCTGAGCCTTTTGCCTTCTCCGTCAATGGGAGCCAGCATAATGCGGGAAGCCGCTTCCAAGTCGTCTTTGTTGCGGATATCGTTTAGATCGCCGTCTTTCCCGTCGGCCACTTTCACAATACGCTCTTTCAGGCTTGAAATATAGCCATAAATATCATCCGACGCTTTTTTTACCAGAATGCTTTTGTTGTACCATTCTTCGGCTTTGGTGGGATTTGCCTGGTAATACGTCTGTAATTCGTTGCTTATAATGTCGTTGCGGTTACTCGTATTGCTGATGGACGTTTGCAGGCTGTCGTCTACCAAACCAAACCCATCCAATACTTCCGACGACACATTAAGCGCCATCATTGCGATGAACACCAGATACATCAGATTAATCATTTTCTGACGTGGTGAATTAGGATTATTTCCTACGCCTGCCATCTTCTTTACTTCGTATAAGGTGATTGATAAGGATTACCCTGCGGCTGCTGTTGATATGGATTTTGTTGTTGCGGCTGCTGGTAAAGATTCTGTGGAACAGGTCCCATATTAATCGTCATAGCGCTTAACAACCGGCTGTATACCTGATTTAATTGCGTCAATTGTTGTGCCATCCGCTCTGTTTCGGTACGGAACACAGCGCTATCCGTCAGCGAACCGGCATACAAGTCTTTGATACGGTTCAGGCCGGCATTAATATGTTCAATCGAATTAATCTGAGAACTGATACTCTTCAACTGCATCTCATAGATGGTATTCAGCCCGGTAAGATTACGGTTCAACAATTCCATTTGTTGAACATACCCTTGTGAATTACGGGTAATACCGTCTGAATTGTCGGTGATATGCTTATATGAATGTAATAAGGTATCCGATACTTCCGACAGCGAATAGGTAACTTTACTAAAGCGATCCATATGATTGGACATGCCCGAAAGCTGGTCGAGGTATTTTTGAGTTGCGTCCGTCAACTCGGCCATTTTTGAGATTTGTTCGGCTGCGGCGCTCAATTTCTTAATACTGTCAGACAGGTTCTTTGTATCTTCTTCCGTTACGTCAATAGGAGAAATACCCATACCTCGGAAGTTTATATTTTGTACGCCTCCGCCGGTGAAGTTTACCTTTGCCCCTGCCAAGTTAGGAGCGCCGGAAGTGTCGTCGTCTTCCAGATTGGCGGAAGAGCCTATAATAGCAGCTATCGGAGTACCGCTGAAATCAGGGCGGTCCATCGGATTCTTTGATTTCAATACCGGAAAAACATCTTCCCAATGATAGTCCGAATTCGGCTTTTCGAATCCGAAAATAAAGAATACCAAAAACTCCGTAATCATACCGACCGCTAACATTGTATTGCCATACGGAAGGTGCAGGATTTTAAACATAGCGCCTAAAATAACGACGGAAGCCCCCCAACTGTAACAGAAGTTTAGCAAGCGTTTTCCTTTATCGCTTGAAAGGTACATTTCCACTCTGTTTTTATATCTTCTATACTTTCCCATTGCCAATGAAGTATTTTATCTTGCTGTTGTATATTTGTTTATTATTTTCCTTTGGAACGTGAAAAACCAACCTGTGTACGTACGCAACGAAAGCCAATGTATGAACGGGGCACATTCTGGTATTCGAAGGTGCGCATATCCGAACGGATAAACCGGGCGACGTCTTTCCACGAACCTCCGCGAACCACTTTTGTCTTCATGGCGTAAGGGTCTTCTTCCGCTGCATTATAACGTAAGTCGGGATTCATATCATTCATTTGGCTTGGGCCTGATTCCGAATAAACGGTGACTGTCCATTCCGCTACGTTGCCGGCCATATCATACAGACCAAACTCATTGGGCGCAAAAGAACCTACTTTTGAAGATATCAGGTGACCGTCTTCCGTATAATTACCGTTTCCGGGCTTGAAGTTTCCAAGGAAGCAACCTTTTGCATTTTGTAATTCACCGTCCGCCCACGGATATTTGTATTCATTCTTGCCGGTACGGGCGGCATATTCCCATTCGCCCTCCGTGGGGAGCCTGAATGGTTCGAATGCCTGGCCGGAAGGAAGATTCATAGACGCTTTAAACAAGTTGGTGCGCCAGACACAAAAAGCGGCAGCCTGTTCCCATGTTACGCCTACTACCGGATAATCATCATAACCGGGATGTTGGAAATACATTCGCATATACGGCTCGTTATATGCATTGTTAAAATCGTTTATCCAGCACGTTTCATCCGGGTAAATATTGATAATACGCGTATTCAGGAAGTCCCATTCGCTACCCAGCGGGCGTGTGATGGTTTCATTTATAACACGTCCTTCGTCGTCAATATAAGCCGTATCTTTCGATATCATGACACTCTCGTTCGGGTCTGCTGTAATGTCCGTATTGAGTATTCGTTCGGCAGGGTTCAGGCGGTGTTTGCGTAAGGCTGCTGCGGTATAATCATACCACTCATAGTTGAAAAGCATCTGTTTTTCGTCTAATCTTTTCTCTCCCGTAACCGGATGTGTATAGTAAATGCTCTCTATCGCCAGTTGTTCGTCTTCTGTCGCCCGCCTCCAGGGGATCGGGCGGCTCCAGTCTAAGTAAGGTTCAACCGGCTCTCCATACCGGTCTTCTGTAATTTTAAACAGGTCGTTGCCTCCGTAAGCTGGGTCGGCCAAACGTTCACGGATAATAGAGTCTCGCACCCAATAAACGAATTGGCGGTACTTGGCGTTGGTTATCTCCGTTTGGTCCATCCAGAAAGCGTCAAAAGAAACACCTTTGGTTTCTGCCGTCACTCCCCATAAAGAATCCTTGTCTGACGGCCCCATTTCGAACGAACCTCTTTTTATTAACACCATGCCATAGGGGGCCGGTTCGTTGACAGCTATGGCTCTTGCTCCTGTAACTTCTCCTATGTTACGCAAGTTTCTTCCGCATGAGGGAAGTAATGCAATAACCATAAATACTAATAATACCCTTTTCATATACTGTTATAATATACGTACACTTTTATGTCGATATTGCCCCGACTTGGTTTTATTTAGCTTCACCTGATACCTCACCATCACTTCATGGCTTCCGCTCGTTGCTCTCAGTAAAACGCCCCTCGTCGGAAAATCATAAGCATATCCTGCTTGTATATTGCCGAATGTGGCTCCTAACATAATTACCACCGATTCATTAACTCTCCAGGAAAGCCCGCCATTAAACATCTTATTATAAACCATCCGCGCTGTAATATCAGCCTGGAAGCTTATCAGGTCTGTTTTCAGAAACACGGAAGGCTGTAATTCATACAACGGATCAGTAAGTTGAATATTGTATCCGCCTGTTAAATTATATGACCGGCCTATGAATGTAGAAATATTTTCTTCCATTTCCAGCTCAGGCTCCATTATGTGCATGGTTCCCATGCCTGCATAAAAATTTTTATGCGTATAATAAATACCCGCATTCAAGTCGAAACCCATGCCGCTGGTTTTCACTCTGGGGATAGCCTCGTCTTCCTTTTGGTGATATTCGGATTCGCCCAAATCCAGTTTGCCTTCGCTTCCGTCAAATGAAATATTCGCGATTCCCGGCTGTACGCCTATACTCAGCGTCCCGCCGAACAATTTTTGTTTATAGGCCAATTGAGCGGCAAAGTGGGAATTGCGGAATAAGCCGATACTTTCGGAAAACAGCATTGCCCCGATTCCCAGGTTAATCTTCTTGGCGGCAAGGGGCATGTCGGCGGTGGCGAAGAGCGATTGCGGCGCGCCTTTCCAGCCCATCCACTGCATACGGTACATGGCAAAGGTGTTCAGATTACCCGACGTTCCTGCATATCCCGGATTATAATAGCCCATAGCCATGAAGTACTGGCTAAGCTGCGCATCATATTGCGCCCGGGCAGTACTGTATAAAGCCATGAAGGCTACTATAGAAAGAAAAATCCTTTTCATACGATAGAAAAACGGCGGGGAAAGTAATAAATTGTATTAGAAATAAAAAACAAACGAGGCAAGAGGCTGTAAAAAGCCACTGCCCCGTTCTTATTCTATCAGAACTACATTCCTTTTTGGCGCGTTACATTTTAATACTCTTCTTCGTTAAAAAAGAAATCTTCTTTACTTGGGTAATCCGGCCAAATGTCTTCCATGCATTCGTAAATTTCTCCTTCATCTTCCATCTCCTGCAAGTTCTCTATTACCTCTAAGGGTGCGCCGGAGCGTTGCGCATAATCGATCAATTCATCTTTTGTCGCAGGCCAAGGGGCGTCTTCCAGCTTTGAGGCTAATTCTAATGTCCAATACATAGTTATTAAAAGTTAATTTTTACCACTTAGTGGCTTGCTTATCAAATTTTCCGCAAAAATATAATTTTATTTCTTAGATACAAGTATAATCCCATATAATTTCGTTGCCATTATTTTTCATACACTCTTTACGTGCTAAAACGAAAAAATAATCCGACAGCCGGTTGATAAAAACCAACACCGGCTCTTCCACATCACTTGTTTCGGCCAACCGGTAGACCTGTCGTTCGGCCCGGCGGCAAATCGTACGGCAAACATGCGCCAAAGCTGCCGAACGGTTGCCTCCCGGCAAAATGAAATGGGTCATTTTGGGTAGGGCGCTGTCAAGCCGGTCGATTTCATGTTCTATCTTTGCAATACTTTCGGGTGTAACTTTACTTTCTATTTTGAGATCGGTATTTTCCTGGTCGGTTGCCAGATACGAACCAATGGTAAACAATTTATGCTGTATGAACTGACAGAAGTCCAATTCTTCCCGGTCTGTTAATTCCGTGATCAACAGGCCCACGAAAGAGTTTAACTCATCCATTGTGCCATAACTTTCAATCCGTTTATCTGCTTTTGATACCCGTTGCCCTCCTACCAGGGATGTCATGCCTTTGTCGCCTGTACGGGTGTAAACCACGCTCTTTTTCATATCTTTTGATGAATAGATTTAAAAATAAAGTAAGTATGTACGTTTATGTAATTTTCTATTGAAGAATACAATACCTGCCGAGGATAAATCAATAGCTACCGTTACGCCGGGATGGGCGCATACCTGTCTCCAATGCTTCCGCGCCTGATAGCCGCTTTTTATATCTTCGAAAACAAAAAATGTATCGTTGTGTATATATTCCATACATTTGTGAAACAACCCAAGCTTGTCTGTTTGTTCATGGCGGAGGTTGAAAAAAACCAGATCAGGCTGTTTCATATCCTGCAAAGCCTGCGGAAGTGTTTGTTTATAATCCCCTTCCCTTACATCTACAAGCGTTTTTGCCGCTTTATCATATGTCCGGCGTGCAATAGGCAGATACTCCGGAATATTTTCCAAAGAAATACAGTTTATCCCGGTAGCATACGAAGTCAGGTATAAAGTAGACAATCCCGTTGTAGCCCCGATTTGAATTACATTTTGAGGTTGAAAATAATTTGTCAGCCTGAATAGTAGCGCCCCATGTTTAGGGCTAATTGCTTTACGTCTGACAATATTCCCCTCTTTGAAAAGAAGCTGTTTCCTGATCAATTCAACAGCATCCAAAGAATAATAATGGTAACGCTCTTCAATAACCTTTGTAATAAGGTTATAAACAAACGGCGAGTGGATGCCATGCCCTCTGATATGGCGTATTCGTTCGTAAAACATTAGTATAAATACACATTTTTTATCGTTGAAATTTAACAGACTAAAAGTAATTATTTTTTTCGCATGAAGCGTCTGTTTCCATTTTTATTCAAAAATAATTTAAAGCAAGCGGATTAGTTTAAGCTTAATACATGGGGAACAGGAGCTTAAGCCTTCACTCGATAAGTTCCCAAATCCGTTTTGGAAATAGGAAAAACTATGCATGCAAACAAAAAGACAGAGAGGCTTACTTTTTCTTGTAAACCTCTCTGTTTCGTGTAGCGAGAGGGGGGATTGAACCCCCGACCTCATGATTATGAATCATGCGCTCTAACCGGCTGAGCTATCTCGCCAATCCGGTCTTTTTCAGACGGGGCAAAAGTATGGGTTATTTTTATCTTGTGCAACTCTTTTATAAAAAAAATAAAGGATTGAATTTATCGGGCCCCGAAACGATTCTGTATAAAAATAATTTTTCTGCCTTTAAAGTGATAGGTGATTCGATTCTTTTACATATCTTGGGGCAAATTTAATGGATCAAGGGATGAAAAAGGAGAAATACCATATTGAATATGTTTTTGACACCGTTTCGCGAAGAAGTTTATGGAATCATCTCACCACGCCACCGGGACTTGCTTTGTGGTTTGCCGATGACGTATCTGTTTACGATAATAAGTATATCTTTAAATGGGATAAGCAGGAAGAAGAGGCGGAAGTCGTATCTATGAAGCCGGAAATGAGTGTTCGTTACCATTGGATTGCCGAAGACAATTCTACTTATTTTGAGTTTCGCATACATATAATAGAATTAACCGGTGGCACTGCTCTTGAAATAACCGACTTTGCCGATCCTGATGAAAAACAGGATGCAATTGAATTATGGGATTCCCAGATTATTGAATTAAAGCGTACGTTAGGTATTTAATACCATTTTTTCACTACTTTTGCCTCTTCAATTGAAATAGGCAATGCTGAAATTTAAGCGACTATATACATTCATGCTGCAAACATTTCTGCCGTTGTTCATCATGACTTTCGGTATCTGTTTGTTTATTGTACTGATGCAGTTTATTTGGAGGTATATAGATGATATGGTAGGGAAGGGGCTTGATATGCTGGTGTTAGGCGAAATGTTTCTGTATGCTGCCCTGATGCTGGTACCCATGGCGCTGCCGCTTGCCATTCTGTTGGCCTCCCTCATGACTTTTGGTAATTTAGGCGAACGTTTGGAGTTGCTTGCCATGAAATCGGCAGGCGTTTCTCTGATTAATATTATGAAGCCGTTGATTATTTTCATCGGGCTTGTCAGTACCGGCGCCTTTTTTTACCAGAACAACGCGATGCCTGTCGTACAGGTTAAATTCTATTCGCTGCTTTACTCCATGCGCCAGAAATCACCGGAGTTAGATATTCCCGAAGGGGTTTTCTTCTCAGGAATTACCAACTATAATGTATATGTAAAAGATAAAAGCGATAAGAATGGCCTCTTGAAAGATATAATGATTTACGACTACTCGGAAGGTTTTAATAAAGCCCGTGTGTTTGTTGCCGATTCGGGACGGCTGAAAATGTCGTCGGATAAATTATTTCTTGTATTAACTTTATATAGCGGGGAGTCATTTGAGAATTTGAGTATGAAGGCGCAATCCGGTTCGATGCAAAATACACAGGCCGTTCCTTATAGGAGGGAAGCTTTTCAAAGCAAAGAACTGTTTATTGAGTATGATGCAACCTTTACCCGGACAGACGAATCTTTCTTCCAAAGCAATTATATCGGTAAAAATCTGGAGAATCTGCAAACGTCCATTGATTCGATGTCCATGCGCCTCGACAGTATGAAAGAAGTAAATGCGAACAACGTATATATGGCTTCGTATAAGAAAGTATTTCCGGGCGCTCCCCAAAGAGGGACAAAAGGAGGAAAAACGACTTTACAGGCAGACACCCTGGTATTGAATTTTGACAGTTTATACCTGGCGGAACCTGCCGGCAGCCAGGTATCCCTGCTTACACGGACGAAATCTTCCCTGGAGTATTTAAAATCGGATAATTTCTTTAAAGCTGCCGTTATCGGCGATGAGTCGTTAAAAGTGAGGCGGCACCTTACCGAATGGCATAACAAATTTACCGTTTCCTTTGCCTGCCTGGTATTCTTCTTTATCGGAGCTCCTTTAGGGGCCATTATCAGAAAAGGAGGTTTGGGCACGCCGGTTGTCCTGTCTGTTATTCTGTTTATTTTTTATTATGTAATCAATAATATTGGTTTCAAGATGGCACGCGACGGCGTTTGGCCCGCCTGGCAAGGGATGTGGCTCAGTTCGGCAGTATTGGCTCCTTTAGGCATATTCCTTACGTATAAGGCGGTGAATGATTCTGTTATTTTGAATGCCGATACCTATTTGAATGCCTTGAAAAATCTCATCGGCAGGCGTTCTACACGAAAGGTAGAGAGGAAAGAAGTCATTATTTACAGCCCTGATTATCAAAGCCTCGTTTCGCGCCTTACTGATTTAACCGTTGCTTGCCGTGATTACCTGGACAAACAAAAACGTTGGACTAATTATTTCACCTACTGGAAAGAAGGAGGAAAAGACCCCGCCGCCGAACAGGTAACCTTCGCAATGGAAGAGATTGTAGAGGAGTTGTCGAACGCCGACCGGAATTTAGTTTTAAATAAATTAATGGATTACCCTGTTATCGGGGGATACAAACAATTGGGCGCCCACCTCAACAAGAACGCAAGTATGCTTATCGGTTTATTTTTCCCCTTGGGGTTACCTGTTTATTTCATCGCTACTTACCAGCGGAAACTGTTACGCCAGGATATCAATACGGTTATGAAAGTAAGCCGGGAACTGACAGATATGATTAGCGGTTTGTAATTTGCTTACTGCCTGTTTCTGTGTTAACGGATTGAAAGACATTGCAAACCGGTTGCAGTTATCGAAAAGAACGGTTTCATGGGCGCTATCGGGGAAAAGCCGCTGGCGTCTCTGTTTTTAACAATACGGGAAATTCTCTTGGTATCAATGAATCGGGTTCAAGAGTTGTTATACGTGGAATGAACGCTATGAATACAAGTACAGATCCTTTGTGTGTGGTAGATGGAGTACAAATGAATGAAATCCATTCGATTAATCCCGCTGATTTTTGATGCACAGGGAAACCCGTTATATGATACCGGCTGTCAACTGTCCGGGCGGGGGCTTCGGTAAATAAAGATAAAACGGCTGTCAAATCCGAACTATTATCCTTACATTTGAACGTTGATCAATTCGTGGAGGAGGTATGGAAAGACAAAATCCGTGCATTTATCTCCCTGTCTGTTCGCAGGAATTGCAGAGGACTCCGGCGCTGGCGGAAACACCCGGATAAGGTTCGCTACGATACATATGAATCAAATTTAGTATACCATGAAAACGAAACGTATTATTTCACGCAGGGCTTTTCTTCGCGATACGGCTTTAGGGACGGCTGCCGTGGCGCTTACCCCGTTTAATTCTGTGATTGGCAATGTGACGCAGGCTGCATGGCCTGCCGGGGCCGGAAGGTACCGCTTCCGCATGATAGGGCACGGGCATATAGACCCGGTATGGCTTTGGCGGTGGGCGGAAGGCGTTTCGGTGGTGCACAGTACGTTCCGGTCGGCTCTCGACCGGATGGCCGAGACGCCGGGTATGGTGTTTGCCTGCAGCTCGGCCCGGTTTTACCAGTGGGTGGCCGATAATGACCCGGGGATGCTGGAAGAAGTGCGCAGACGCATCAGAGAGGGACGATGGAATGTGGTAGGCGGATGGTGGATAGAGCCGGATATGAATATCCCGTGTGGCGAAGCGATGGTAAGGCAGGGGCTTTACGGGCAGCTCGCCATGCAGCGCCTGCTGGGCGTAAGGGCCACGGTGGCTTTCAATCCGGATTCGTTCGGGCATACGGGCACTTTGCCGCAGATTATCCGCAAGCAGGGAATGGAGAACTATGTCTTTATGCGCCCGCAGCGCCATGAGAAAACAATCCCGGCCGACCTCTTCTGGTGGGAGGGGCCGGACGGATCGCGCGTATTGACATACCGTATCCAGGAGAGCTATACAGACAATCGTTCGGTAAGGAGGCGGATAGAATCCGTCTTGAAGATAGCGGGCGCGGAGCCGGCAAAAACGTTTATGGCCTTCTATGGCGTGGGCGACCATGGCGGCGGGCCGACAAAGGAAAACCTCCGCTCGATAGCGGAAATAAAGAAGGAAGAAGGCGCCCCGGCCCTGGTGTATAGCAGCGTAAACGCTTATTTTGAAGAGATACGTGTAGATAAATCACTGGACATCCCTACGGTGAAAGACGACCTTCAGCATCACGCCGTGGGCTGTTATACGTCCGAATCGGCCATAAAGAAGGGCAACCGGCTTGCGGAGGCGGCTTTGGCGACGGCCGAGAAAATAACCGCGCTGGGCGCTCTTTACTGGGGTAATGCGTATCCCAAAGGGCCGTTCGAGGCGGCGTGGAAGAAGGCGCTCTTCCTTCAGTTCCACGACAGCCTGGCCGGTTCTTCGCTTGTGTCGCACTCAAAGGATGCGGCGGAAGGATACGGATACGTGCTCGACACGGCGCATGAGGCCACCTGGATGGCCATCCAGAAACTGGAATGGCAAATAGCGGCGGAAGACCCGGAGTCTGACTATCTGCTGGCGTTCAATCCGCATGCCTGGGAGGTAAAGGCGAACATACGGTATGACTTCGGATGGGATTCGCTGCCCGCCTCGACGGCCGTTGTGGATGCCGGAGGGCATTCGCTCCCCTACCAGTGGGTGCCGGCCGAATCGCAGACGGGAGGCCGTAAAGGGCTGGTGGTAACGGCCAGGCTTCCTGCGATGGGCTACTGCCAGATACGTATCATGCAGGGCGCCCCGCACCTGATAGGCAAGAGGGCGGGCGCAGAGGGCGATACGCTTGAGAATGAATATTATAAAATCCGTTTTTCGAGCCACGGCACATTGAGCATCCTGGACAGGGAAACCGGAAAGGAAGTTTTTGCCAACGGGGCGAAAGGCTGCCGCGCCGTTATTATTGACGACCCGAGCGACGCCTGGGGGCATGATGTGAAGGCGTACGACAGGGAGATCGGCTCGTTTGGCGAGGCGAATATCAAAACGCTCTGTAACGGGCCATTGAAGGCAACCATACGGGTCACCTCCCGCTACGGGCAGTCAAAACTGACGGCAGACTGGTCTCTCTACGCCGGGCAGCGCTGCATCGAAGCGGACATAACGCTCGACTGGCACGAAAGGCAGAAGATGCTTAAATTTTCCTTTCCCGTAGACGTTCAGTCTCCCGTGGCAACGTATGAAACCCCCTACGGCTTTATTGAACGCGAAGCAAACGGGAACGAAGACCCCGGCCAGCGATGGATCGATGTTACCGGGCGGCAGGGTACGGAAGCCTATGGGCTGGCCGTTCTGAACGATGCCAAATACGGCTACTCCGTAAAGGATAACGATATGCGCGTAACGATTGTCCGCTCGCCCGTCTTTGCCCATCACGACCCCAGGAAGCTGGACGACGACCAGGAATATGCCTGGATGGACCAGGGCCTGCAAACCTTCCGCATGGCGCTCGTTCCACACAAAGGGGGCTGGAAGGAGGCCGGCATACCAAGGATAGCGGAAGCGTTCGTCTCGCCCCCGGTAGCGCTCTACCAGGGCATCCATCCGGGCAGCATGCCCCGGCAGGCGTCTTTCCTTTCGGTAGACAAACCGAATATTATCGTTTCGTCTGTCAAGCAGTCCGAAACGGGCAACGACCTGATTATCCGTTGCGTAGAAACAAACGGGCAGCAAACCGACGCGTCCTTGCAATTGCCCGCCGGTAATTGCAAATGGAACGGAAGCTTCGGCAGGTGCGAAATAAAGACCTTGCGCTACAACCCAAAGAAGGGAACGATAAAAGAAGTGAACCTCCTGGAAGAATAACCGCCCAAAG